>CAYNYI010000135.1:0-6315 GCA_964401455.1 uncultured Fibrobacterota bacterium | reverse complement strand
CGTTAGCTATAAGACCGACGCCTGAACTGTCAAGATATCCTGTATTTTTAAGGCACAGCGCCAATTTTGAGTGGCCGAGTCCTTCAATTGCTTTTAATATTTCAGATTTAGCTTCAATCAGAGAGCGCACAGTAAGCTCACCATCGAGTATTACCATAAAGTAGCTACCGTGTTCTTCTGTAGTGATTTTCATATTCAAATACCTCTCATGTTATATTATACACAAAATTCTCATGGATAGAAAGAAATATTACTGTTAATGTAAAATACAGTCCTGTTAATATATCTTCAAATATATGAGTCTTAATATAAGAATAATTTACAAAACAATTAAATTAATTGACATATATTCCAAAATATATTAAATTAATAAACATGAAACAGGTGAAGTGCCCCGGTTGCAGGGGAGAAATGACAATAAAAAAAATGTACTGCAGCGAATGCGGAATTGCTGTTGAGGGGAATTTCCGGTCAGGAATTTTTTCTTCACTTGACCGGGAAACACTCGATTTCATATTTCTGTTTTTAAAGGCCGAAGGAAGCATAAAAGATCTGGAAAGGGAACTGGGAGTGTCCTATCCAACCGTGAAAGCACGTATCAGTGATATGGTTCAAAAGGTTAAGCTGCTTGATGATGAAAGGGCCGCCGGGGAAAAAGAGGCTCGAAAAAAAGAAAAAGAAAAATCGGGCGCCGAAGAAAAGGTGCGCTCTTTATATAAAAAATTTTAAAAGGAGTTTCTAATGCTGCTTTCAACTACTGATAATCCTCAAGGAGGAAAGATTCTAAAAACCCTCGGTGTTGTAAGAGGAAGTACAATAAGAGCGCGACATTTCGGAAGAGACATAATGGCTTTTTTCAGGATGCTCGCAGGCGGAGAAATAAAAAGCTACACGGCAATGATGGCAGAGGCCAGAGAAGAAGCTATTGAGCGCATGATCTCTGCCGCGGAGCAACTCGGCGCAAACGCGGTCATCGGTATGAAGCTTACATCTGTTATGGTCATGTCGGGTTCTGCGGAATGCCTTGCTTACGGCACAGCCGTAAAAATAGAAGGTGTAGAAGAAGCATGAAAATATCACCTCTTCTTAAAAAGTTTGTCTTTTTTACTTATTTAGTCAGCTTCAGCCTTGTACTGATATTTCTGGCATCGGATGCTGTTTTTTCTTTTACCGAAAAATTCGGGAGGTCCATGGTCCTTCTTGGCTCCGTTTACATGTTTGTGCCGCTTGGTGTATCCTTTATTCTTCTTCGAAACCGGGGTAAAACTCTTCGGGAATATGGTGCGCGTTTCAATTTTTCTCCTTCCTGGACATTGGTTTTTTTGTTGCAGCCTTTAATCATGGTCTTGACTGTAATCGTTTCTATGGCATCCGGGGCAGGAACATTCGATCCTGAATACAGCGGTTTTATGGAAAAGATGAGAGAACAGATGAATGAGGAAAACTTTGAAAAGGTAAAAAATCAGTTGGAAAAAGCAGGCCCTTTTTTAATGTTTATTCAGGCTTTTCTTATGGGAATTACGATAAACGCTGTATTCGCTTTCGGAGAAGAAATGGGATGGCGTGGTCTTATGTTCAAAGAATTGGAAAATGAAAAGTTTATACGAAAATCCGTATTCATCGGCGCCGTATGGGGAGTATGGCATTTCCCGCTTATACTTATGGGCCATAATTTTCCGGAACACAATATTGTCGGCGTCCCTGTAATGATAATTTCATGCATTCTACTGAGTGTTTTTATAACATTTGCAAGAGAAAAGACCGGGAGCGTTTTCGCGGCGGCTGTTTTTCACGGCCTTTTTAACGCGCTTGCCGGGTATCCAATAATTTTGATTAAAGGTGCTGAGAATATTGTAAAAAACCCGCTTGGAATTTCAGGTATCGCCGCAATGATAATAATGGCGGTTCCTTTATTACTCTATATGAAAAATAACGGAAACTCCGTAAGGAAGTTATGAAATAGATTATCTATTCAGGTTTAAAGGCCGTGCAGTCAATCTCGAAGAGAAGATCATCTCTGCAAATTGTTCCGGCCACAGGGACAAATGGCCAATCGGGAGGGGGAAATGACAGAAAGTCTTCATATACAGATTTATCTCTGCAGTAAACATTGGCCTGGACCATGTCAGCTTCAGAGCAACCTGTCTTTTCAAGTGCTGCCCTGACAGCTTTAAAAGTATCTTTTATTTGCTCTTGGCTTTTACCAGGGTTTATTGTGTTTCCGCTACGGTCGAGGGCCGCGGTTCCGGAAATATAAATATTACGGCCCGCGGGTGTCCGCATACTGGAGGCTCTAGAAAACGCAGATCCATATTCGCACGGACTCTTTTGTTTATCCGTTTCCCTGAAAAAATTAATACAGTTTCCGGAGGAACATGCAATAAGGTCAAGGGAACAATGAAGACCGGATTCAGATTCGATTCCTATTCCGGTACTGGCCGGAACCGGGCTTAAATCACCGCTGCAGAGAAGGCCTTTCTTTTTATAGAATGAGTTTCTGATAATATTAAAATCATCATACCAGTCTAGTATACCGTTAAGCCACAGCCACGTTCTAGGTATATTATTAAAATCGAGCCCCGCTGAAACAAGAAAACGTTCAGCCTTATAAAAAATTTCACGGGCCTGTTCTTCCCGGTCTTTCCGGGGTGAATCAGGAATAATTCCGGGAAGCGATACAATTCTGCCGTGATCACAAGAAAATGAAACTCCTATGTTTTTACCGTCATCCTGTAACGGAAGAAAATCAAGTCCGGAAAAAGCTTGTATCGATATACCGCCGCCGAATTTTGTGGATAAAACAGAAGGAAGTGGAAGATCCTTTGAATCAGGAAATAATTCTTTGCGTAATGAAGCTATTTCATCTCCGGAATTAGCTTCCGGTATAAAATAGCGGTCCTGAAAAACCGAAGCGTTTCGGTTCTTGAGGATGGATGCGGCTTCTGACATTGCCTCACTGATTCCACTATATTCTTCAAAAGAAAAAGTGAGGAATATTTCAGATATATTACTGCTGTTTGTGGATGTCTTTACAAATTTTTTCAAAACGTCCTTTTTTCTGATTAATTACAATATCATATAAGATATTGAAAATATCCATTGACATGCAACAGTTCTTTTTATATATTAATATATGAACATATGTACATGTATAGGTGGTGTGAATGAATTCTAATGGAATCAAGATTAAACACAGCAGGGAAGAAGAAATTTGCAGGATTTTCGCGGGTATGTCAGATATAGGCAGGCTCAGGATCCTTTTGAAGCTTTCCGAAAAAGAGTATTGCGTGCATTCTCTTTGTGAAGAATTTAGTATAAGCCAGTCCGCTCTTTCTCATCAGCTTCGGATATTAAGAGATTTAAGAATTGTAAAGCATAGAAAAGAAGGAAGACATGTTTATTATTCTCTCGACGACCGCCATATATTTAAAATGATAAAAATTTGCGCAGAACATACGGAGGAAAGATATGGAAATACTAAATAGTTTTTTATCAGAAACATGGTCGCTTTATAATGAGATGGCGATCTACCTTCTTTTCGGCTTCTTTGTAGCGGGTATTCTTCATGTTTTTTTCCCTCAGAAATTTGTTGCGAAACATCTGGGGAAATCTAGTGTAGGATCTGTTCTTAAGTCTTCGGCTTTCGGGGTGCCTCTTCCGCTTTGCAGTTGCGGAGTTATACCCGTGGCAGCCTCTATGAGAAAAAAAGGAGCTTCGAGAGGTGCAGCTATTTCATTTTTAATTTCTACGCCTCAGATCGGAGCTGACAGCTTCATGATTACTTATTCTCTGATAGGATGGGTGTTCGCGGTTTTCAGAATAGGGGCCGCTTTTATAACCGCTGTCGCAGCCGGCCTGATCACAAATTTTACAGGAAAAAAAGAGCGTGAAAATGATAAAGAATCCGGCAATAATATAGTCGTACCGGACAGCGAAACAGTTTCGGACAGGCTCAAAGTTATACACCGTTATATTCAGTATGATCTTTTCGCCTCTATTGCCAGATATCTTTTAATAGGAATACTTCTCGGGGGCCTGATATCGGCTGCCGTTCCGGACGGTTTTTTTAAAGGTTTTTTGGGAAACCAGTTTTTATCGATGTTAATAATGCTGGCGGTTGCCACTCCTCTGTATGTCTGCGCGACTGCGAGTACTCCTATCGCGGCTTCTTTGCTCATGAAGGGGATTTCTCCGGGTGCTGCTCTTGTTTTTCTACTTGCCGGACCCGCGACGAATACCGTGACCATAACTACAGTCGCGAAATCACTTGGTAAAAGAACCGCGATTATATATCTGCTCTCAATAGCATCGGTAAGTGTCGGATTGGGTTTTATTTTGAACGGTCTTTTTTACGGTTCCGAACTTAAGATACTTCATGTGCATGAACATGAAATGCTCCCGGGTTGGTTTACTGCCGCAGGTGCCGCGCTTCTGGGGATAATGTTTCTGATACACTATTACAGTGTAGTCAGAATTAGAATGAGAAACAAAAAATCTGAAAATAAGAAGGAGGAAAATAAAATGAAAGATATAAATACCCTCAAGGTAAAAGGAATGACTTGTAATCATTGCGCGAATTCAGTATCAAAAGCCGTAAAGGCCGCAGGTGGTGAGGATCCGGAAGTAAACCTTGAGGCGGGTACGGTTTCATATGGCGGGAGCCCGGATACTGAAAAAGTCAGAAAACTTATTTCGGACGAAGGTTATGAGCCAGGGGAGCTGCTCTGAGCATTATTCAGGTAGAAGGGGAGGGCTCCATGTGTATGGAAAAAAAGGAGCCTTCTCCGAATTCATGAATGAGGTTATGTTCGATTTTCGAAGATATTGTGTGAGCTTCTTTCATGCTAATCGAAGGGTCGGCGTTGACATGAACTTCAAGAGCTATATTGTTTCTTCCAATCCTTCTGGCTCGAAGGTTGTGAGGTGCCGAGGCCCCCGGGATTTTTTCTATAGATTCTTTTATCCTTTGTTTTTCTTCATCTGAAAGGGACGCCTCCACCAGTTCGCTGAGGCTTTCCTTAAGAATATTAAAGCCGGCTTTTAGTATTAAGACTCCTACTACCGCAGCTGCAGCGGGGTCGAGTATATTCCATTCCGGGCCCAAAAGGATGGCTCCACCTATTCCGAGAGCTGAAGCAACCGATGAAAGAGAATCGGATCTGTGATGCCAGGCATTAGCCCGAAGCGCCATGCTGTTCGTGCGGCGCGCGATATTGATTGTTGACCAGAACATTGCTTCTTTCAATACAATAGAACCAAGAGCCGCATAAAGTGCATATTTAGCCGGCTGATGGATATTTATCTCGTATAAAGAGCGGAACACATGAAGCGAAGAGTTCCATATTATAGCCCCGGCCCCGCTTAAGAGTAGCGCGCCTGTAAAAAGAGAGGCAAGTGTCTCGAATTTGCCGTGGCCGTAATTATGATCACTGTCCCCGGGCTTTGTAGAGATTCTTATACCAATGATGGTAGCGACATCACTTAAAAGGTCGCCGAGAGAATGAAGGCCGTCTGCGATAAGAGCGGAGCTGCCGGAGATAATTCCAATAACCGTTTTTATTCCGGTTAATAAAATGTTAACAACCATCCCGATCCAGGTTATCGCAAGACCGGTTTCTTCGCTATTAGTATTATGTGTATGGCGATGATGGTGCATTTTTTTATATTTAAAACCTTAAATTTTAATCCTGATTTTAATATAATTCATATTATGTCGTATTCTGAAATATTTTTGCTGGCGGTTTCCCTCGGAATGGACGCTTTCGCTGTTTCCGCAGGAGCCGGCATGATTATAAAAGAGAAAAGAAGGCGGTCCATGCTGCGAATGGCCTTTTCTTTTGGACTTTTTCAATTTATTATGCCAATTGTCGGATGGCGGATAGGAATCTCCGCTGTAAGTTATCTCAGGGAATTCAATAAATGGGCGGTTTTTGCTGTTCTGGTTTTTCTCGGAAGCAAAATGATTTATGAGGCTTTCTGGATAGAGGAAAAGGAACATGAGAAGAACCCGTCAAAGGGTATGACGCTTCTTGTTTTGTCTGTAGCTACAAGTATAGATGCGCTTGCGGCGGGTTTCGGTATAGCAGTGCTAGGCGGCGGAGTTATCTTAAGTGCGGTTATTATCGGAATTATTGCTTTTATTATGTCTGTCGCGGGATTTGTGCTGGGGGACCGGGTCGGAGAAAAACTCGACATGTGGGCGGAAGTCGTTGCCGGGGTTATACTTATAGGGCTCGGGGTTAAGGTCTTGATTTGACGGAGTGACGGGGTAAAAAGTGCCAGGTGTGCGTGTTAGGTAATTCGAGGACACTTTTC
>CAYNYI010000134.1:0-6391 GCA_964401455.1 uncultured Fibrobacterota bacterium | reverse complement strand
AAACCTGAACCTGATAGAATCATTGCATTATTTTTATAAAACTATTTTTCAATTTCAAAACTTTCAATTACCGCCTTAAAAATATCATGCGGTCTTATATCCAGGCATCGCGGTCCTCGTTCTGAAATATTCGCGCATACCGGCATTGTGCCGAGATAATAACAAGGCCTGCATGAACAATCGTTTTTAAAAACAGCGCCTTTATAAAACGGCGCCCATTTTTTATGATTTGTCGGACCGAAAATTACCGCCTGCCATATACCGACGGTCCCGGCGATATGTGCCGGCCCGGAATCATTTCCGACAAAGATTGATGCATCTTTTAAAACGGCTATAAGACCCGCTACCGATGTTTGCCCGCATAGGTTAACAATTGCGCCTTCCGGAAAATTCTCGGAAAGATAACTTGCCGGGAAATCCTCCTCCGCCCCTGTGAATATAATTTTCCATCCGCGTTCCGCGAGCATCCGCGCAAGAGAAGCAAAGTTTTCCCCCGGCCACTTTTTCTCAGGCCAGTTTGGACTCGAGCCCGTGCAAAAAACCGCGGTTTTATCTTTTTCAAAACACCCAATCAGACTTTCCACTCTTTCAGTTTCCGCCTCCGGTATATTGAAAACAAGCGGAGATCTGCAAATCGTTTCCCGCGGTACATCACAAACAGCGGCAATCGAGAAGGCTTCGTGCACGTCTTTTTCCCGCTTCGACTGCAAGGTATATATAGGAAGCCTTAAAAAACCGCATTCAAACCCCCTGCGGACCGGGGCACCGGAAAAAATAACAAAAAGGTCTGTAAATCTGTAATAAATATCAAGATTAAAACAGCTTCCATAGTTGCCCGGGAGAAGCTGTTTAAGGATCCTGAAAAATTCGGATATACCGGCAATCTCCCTGAATCCCCTTCTCCCGCTTATCGGGAGAGTAAAGACGCTGTCGGTATATTCTGAAAGTTCAAATATTTCCCGCGTCCTTTCAGAAGCGAGTACATCTATCTTAGATCCCGGAAATTTTTCTTTTAAATACCGCAGAGAATAGAGGGTAAGAGCTCCGTCACCGAGACAGCATAATTTAATAATTAAAAAATTCTTCTTTCTTTTTCTTTTTCCGGTAATCAGACGCAACCAGAGAACAGGCAGAAAAACAAAAAGAAACGGAAATAGAATAGAGTCGACAATTTTTACTTTACTATTACTGCGTTTCAGTCCCGCCCCCTTTCTCCGGCCGCTTCAATAAAGACTTTGGAAACACTATCTGCGTAATTTTCCGGATTAAACAGCCTTTTAGCGGTTTCCGAGGCCCGCCGCCCGACCTCCGGCAGAGAGTCTCTATGCTCATACAATTCAGCGATTTTTTCGGCGTAAGCTTCCGGCGAACAGCCGGTTGTAAAAAAGCCGTTTTCCCCGTCTTTTATGTATTCCGCCGGACCTCCCGACTGATGAGCCAGAACAGGTTTACCGGCCGCCATTGCCTCCGCCGGCGATCTGCCGAAAGGCTCGTTTAAGGATGCAGATACAAATAGATCACATGAATGTATATAATCAAAAATATTCTCTATATAGCCCGTAAAAAAGACCTTGTCTTCCAGAGCTTCGCTCCGGACAAATTCTCGCAGATTTTTTTCATAATTATTCTTCCAGTAAAGTGTTTCTCCGGCAATAACAAGTTTTACGGGAAGTTTGGATATGCTGTCGCAATTCATGGCTTCAATCAATATTCCGACGCCCTTCCAGGGGACAAGCCTTCCCGAAAAAAGGACAAGGAAGTCTCCCGTATTGTAAATTTTTGAATAAAGCACACTTCTCTTTTTCTGTGTGCTTTTGACGGTAACTCCATTGTACACTCTGCGGCTTTTTTGCCTGAGTGGAAAGGGAAGTTTTTGTTTTACGAAATCAGATATCGAAATAGAATAAGGCCGCAAAATAAAAGAAACCGAGAATAACAGAAACCGATGTAGCGAGAACAAACCAAAAGTATCTCTGATATGCCACACACAGGGAATACCAGCCATAAAAGAAGCGACAGCCCCGGTGATGTGAGACATAAAGTTATTTGTATGAATAAGCGATGCTTCTTCTTTTTTTGCGGCAGCGGCGAGAAGTAACGGCACCTTAAGCCATCTGATAAAATTAATCAAGCGCTTCACGGCCCCGCCCGAATCCGTTTTTCCGGAATAAAAAAAAGGGCGGTGCTCCTGCGCTATACCTATAACCGAGATATTCAATTCCGAGACCTTTTTGGCAAGAGTGCTTTTATCATCGAAAGTAAAAAGTACCGGAAGAAAACGGCTGCGGTCAATATTCTCAAGAAGTTCCAGAAGTGATATCTCCGCTCCACCCCGGCCGGAGGAATAATTATAAAAAAGCACCTTCCGGCAAAAGACGCTCATTCTCTAAACCCGGACCTCAGTTTTTCGGTTAAAACGCGGTTTCCTTTTTTATTGTATTCCATTTTGTCCAGAAACCTCTCGGAAAGAAGTATCCCGGTTCCGCCCGCCGCGAGAGCCTCCCCGTAGCGAGGATGCTTCAGTACCTCTTTTGAATTAAAACCCTCACCCTCATCTAATATCGCGAGCGTAACTTTCTCGGAATTTATGGTGTAGATCATAAAGGCGCTCTTATCAGGTTCTTTTTTATTACCGTGCTCAACCGCATTAAGAAGCAGTTCAAAATAAACCGTTTTCAGTTGTCTGATGTCTTTATTGGAATATTTAAAACGATCGAGAAGGTACAACACAGGACTGATTTTTTTCTCCAGGCTGTCTCCCGAATGGATAATCTCAACCCTTACATCGCTGCAATTATTCATACCGCATTCGGTTTTCAGTATTTCGAGTACCGGTGGATCGGTTATCTCGGCGACAAGAAGAGTTACGTCATCATCACGCGGGCGTCCCGATAAAAATTTTTTCTGGTCTTCAATAAGTGCATCTGCAGTATCTTTTACCGCTTTGGAAGCATTTTGTTTTATTGAATCTTCAAGCCGTTCCTGTCCGTACAGTTCCATCTCAGGATTAAATATCTCATATAAACCGTCAGTAAACAGAAACAGTCTGTCACCTGCATTCATAGAAACGGTTTTCTGCTCAAAGTGGACGTCTTTGAACATTCCTACAAAGAAACCGTCGGTATCGAGCCGCTCTGTTCTATTTTCTTTTTTTCTTAATATGATAGGTTTGCAATGTCCGGCTTTTGAGTAACGGAGTTCATTTCGCATTCTGTCGAAAACAGCTATGAAAGCTGTCAGATAATGCTCGGTATGAATGTTATCGCAAATTTCAGAGTTGACCTTCCGAAGCACATCAACCAGAGATTTCTCGGAACGCATATGATTTCGGAAAGTAATCTTGGCCATTGCGGAAATAAACGCGGCCGGCACACCGTGACCGGAGACATCATATATTATAAAACCGGTACAGTATTCATTTATCCGGAAAATATCATAAAGGTCTCCTCCGACTTTTCCTGTTGGAATATAGAGCGAGTTCATTCGCATTCCTCCGATTTCAGGAATTTTATCAGGAATTATACCCTGTTGAATGGCCCTTGCTGTCTCAAGTTCCTGGTTCATGCTCTCATATGCGGTCTGGAGACTGTTTCTTGATTTCTCAAGTTCAAGGGTCCTCTCGCGGACCATATTATTCAGGTGTATATTCAGTCTTTCTATCTCATTCTTTTTATGCTGAAGGTGCTGAAGAAGTACATTCAGGCGCTCCCTGTCATGTTTTTCCTTCTTATACATTTCCATATACTTGTCCTGAATATTCTGCTCCGCGGTAATATCACGAAAGAAAAACATAAAGCCCTTAAGCGTAACACCTTCGTGAAGCGGAAGAACAAGAATATTCAGAATGAGCTTTCTCCCGGATGGAAGCGTTACAGGAATATCTTCTGAGGAATATTCTGCCGCTTCAACAAAAACGGTATTTTCTAGGTCCTTGAGATCCTCCGGAGTCATACTGAGAATGTCTAAAAGTTTTTTCTTTTCCTTTCCGGACTTTGCGACAGCAAACAATTCAGTAAAATAGTCATTACTGTATATAAGCTCATATGCTGTACCGGTAATACATACCGGACCCGGAACCCTGTCAAAGAGAAAAGCTCCCTCTGAATAGGTCATGAAGCTGTATCTTTCCATTTTCCTCCCGGAATTTTCAAAAATTATGAATAGCCATTTATACTACAATATAACGAATTCAGGCCCGAAAATCATTTATTCACGAAATTTTCAGCAATTTTTCAACGCTTCCCTCGATACTCCAGGCTCCTTCGTTGTATGAAATTTTATTAACCTCAAGCCTGATACCGGAAACTTCAGATATAATGAGACCGGTATCTACATATATTCTCCCGTTTTTGACCTTACAGAATTCGGAAGTTTCAACCGTCCTGAACATAACCATTTTAAGCATGAAACCGGGAAGAGAGATGTTCTCACATTCAGTATTTTGTATACCAATTATTACTTTTCTTCCGGAAACGGATACCAGGCCGGTTGTAGTGAAAGGAATTTTTTTCAGAGGGATTCCGGTATATGTTCCGGCTATTGTTATTTTTCGCCCGGTCAGAGATATAGTCAAATCCTCAACATTTGCAAATTTAACGGTATTTCTCAAAATACTGAGGGCCGTTTCCGAAGAAAAACTCACCTTAAGCCTGCTTAAAGACATATAATCACCGGAACCGGAATAAAACGAGACATCGGAGTTCAGATTAATCGTCCCGGTTTTTCTAAGATCGTGACACATTATTTCTTCTGAAATGCCTATTTCGTTTATCGAGGAACTTTTAGCGCTTTTATCCGAATCGCCTCTGACATTGAGATATATCAATAACAATGTCATAAAAAATGCCGCAAGCACCGTAAAAAGAGTCCTGTTGTCTTTTTTTTTGCTGCGATGCCGTTTTCTTACTGCCATGGAAAACAATATAATATATGAGGCCTAAATAAAGAAATGCTCTCAATTTTCCGATATACATAGTAAGGGGAGGTGGAAAAATGGCCGATACAAAAATGTTACAGAGCGCCCTGCTCAAAACAGTAAAATCCGAACTCATAGAACGCGGACACTATATAGAAGCCGCGCACAGAATAATGAAAATACTAAAGGAAAACCCGGAAAATCCGGAGGGATATCATCTGCTTACAGACATAATGATCAGAATAGCTGTAAGAAATTCCTGAATGCGAACGCGTTTATACTTGACATGGAGAAATTTTATTATTTATTTTTTATACAATATGGCAAACGGTGTTCTTGAGATTCAAAAAGACGGTAAAAAACGGCTATTTCGCCTTTCGGGTGATGCCGACATTGACCTTATCAATCTTTTCAGCTGTAAAATCAATGAAATTCTTGAATCCAATCCGGATTCAATAATAACAATAGATATGCGCGATGTTGATTATATTGACAGTGCCGCCCTCGGCGTATTGATTACCATAGTAAAAAATTTAGCCGAACTCGACCGTTATCTGTATATATTGAGGCCCTCTTCGTTCGTTGAGGAAATCTTTTCTCAAACAAACATCGATACCCTTGTAAGAATCGCCGAATCCGAAGAAGATCTTTATCAGTTGATGAAAGAAGACAATGCTGATCCAGTGTCTTGACCTGGAAAAAAAATCCGTATCGGAAATAAAGGGTTATTTCTCCGAAACCGACACTCCCGAACTTCTTGCAAATACTGCCGGACTCTCCCCCGATGATAAAATAACATGCGTAGTACAGAAAATGCAGGGGCGGGAAACCAGGGTTATCTGGCCTTATACACCGGACTCGCAGGCCTCCATTTTCAGGAAAAGCGGTTTTAAAATAAACTGCATAGACCTTGACGCGGCTTTAAGCCTGGACAGCAGCCGCGACCTAATCGCGAAATTATGTAAAAACGGAGGTATAAGAGTCGGAGGCGGGCTGCGAACTCCCGATGACGCGGCTTTTTTTCTTGAGAACGGCGCGGAAGGCGTAATCTACTCTTCCTCTGTCTATGACGAAAAGAAGAAATCTCCCGATTATGACTTCCTTGGAAAACTCACCGACATAACCGGTAAATCCAGACTTCTTATCGCCGCTGATGTAAATAAAGAGAACCATATTATGATAAAAGGCTGGAAGAAAGATACCGGCATAGATATTTTTGATGCCGCGCCAGGGCTTGAAAATTACTGTTCGGAACTTCTTGTACACTGTACACATACAGAGGGAATGATGCGCGGAATAAATATAGATTTTTTCCGGGAACTGCGCCATCGCACCGATCTTCGCATAACGGCCGCAGGAGGCATTAACTCTCTCAAAGAAGCCGCGGTCCTTCATGAAATGGGAATAGACTGTGTTATAGGAATGGCATTCTACACCGGACGCATTGAATACCGCGATATGAAGAAATTTAACAAA
>CAYNYI010000133.1:0-6428 GCA_964401455.1 uncultured Fibrobacterota bacterium | reverse complement strand
TATAAGCGGAACAATATTACCAAACAGAGAAGCGATGACGGTTGCTATAAACATGGAAACAGAAATAACGGCGCCGAACTCAAAAGTGCCGTGAATTATAAAAGCGAGTATGCCGGCTAGAAAACCACATACAAGCCCTATTACCGCGCCGGCTGAAACTTCCCGGAAAACCATTGATGAAATTTTCTGCAACGCGACCTCCTTGGTGGCAAGCCCGCGTACAACTATTGTAGCGGACTGTATTCCGACATTACCCGCTATTCCGACAATAATGGGAATAAAGAACGCTATTTCAACCACTTCTTTAAGAGAAGAGCCGTAAAATTTCATTGATAATGTACAAAAAACCCCGGTTATAAGAGTCACAAAGACAAAAGGCAGACGAAGTGCAATTTTCCTTAATATGTTTTTGCGAAGCGGGTCGCGCTCTGCGGTTCCGCCCATTCTGTATACATCTTCCGAGTTTTCCTCCTGAAGGACTTCCATCGCATCGTCAACAGTGATGATTCCGGCAAGGTGTTCACCACGCAGTACCGGAACAGCCAGAAGATCATATTTTCTTATTATCCTGGCCGCTTCTTCCCTGTCCATATCGTCGGGAACTGTTATAAGGTCCTCGGTTTTCATTATATCGGAGATATTGTCTCCCGCTTCGGCGAAAGCAAGTTGCCGGAAGGTGATTATTCCTCTTAGTCTGTCGTCATTGTCTGTTACATAAATATAGGACTCAAGATCGACATCCCGGTGGTTCCTGAGTATCCTGACAGATTCCATTACAGTAAGACTCTCCCTTACACGGAAAAAGTCTTTAGTCATCATTCTGCCCGCATCTTCCTCACCATAGGACAAAAGCTCGATGACTTCTCTGGTATCGTTTATTGCCATAAGATGCAGAAAATTACTTATCTCCCGGCCCGGAAGATTCTCGATGAGGTCAGTAACTTTGTCTGAAGGCATCTGCGAGAAAATCCTGATAAGATAACGCTTTCCGGTTCTGGTCAGTATTACTACTTTGGAATTTTCATCGGTATTATCAAGAACAGCGCCGGCATCATCTGTATTTATCTGGGTAAAAAGCGGTATTTTGTACTCATCTTCGACCATAGAAAGAATAATAGCAATATCCGCATAATGAATATCAGCAAGAAGTTTTTTTACCTCGGCGAATTTTTTTTGCGAGAGAAGCGCGGAGATTTCAGCACTTTTTTCAGAAAAGAATTTCTTATCGTATTCACCGGCCTGGTATATATCGACCGGATTGTTTTTCCGTTGCCCTACTACAGCAGACCTGACTTTTTGTCCCATTTTTCTGAACATCCGGTTCTCCGACTTTTTCGAACATGTTTTTATTTATATACGCTGCTGTAATTATTTATAATTAATTGGTAATTTAATACTTGATACGCCGGAATTCAAATATAAATAAGCATATTCAATCATAATTATGGCAGGAAAAGGTAAAAACGCCGGAAAAGTTACGGCCGAATCCATGGCGGCAGGGCAGCGCGAAATATCAATATCTGAATTTTTCGCGAAAAACCGCCACCTTCTCGGCTTTGATAATCCGAGAAGATCTCTTCTTACTGCTGTCAAAGAAGCTGTGGACAATTCTCTGGACGCCTGCGAAGAGGCGGACATATTACCTGAACTCTTTGTGGGAATAAAAGAACTGAATACCGATGACGGTATTTTTGAGATAACGGTTAGAGACAACGGTCCGGGCATAATTAAAGCCCAGATACCTAAAATTTTCGGGAAATTACTTTACGGGTCAAAATTTCATTCTCTAAAAATGTCCAGAGGCCAGCAGGGTATCGGCATTTCCGCCGCCGGTATGTACGGTCAGCTGACAACCGGAAAACCCGTCAAGATTATATCCAGGACCTCTCCCCGTAAAAGCGCCCATTGCTATGAAATCATGATAAACACCACAAAGAATAAACCGGAAATTCTAAAGGACGAACCTTTCGACTGGGACTGCGTCAGAGGAACCGAAATCAAGATTGAACTGGAGGGGAAATATCAGAAAGGCCGCCAGTCTCTTGACGAATATATAAAACAAACAATCATCGCGAATCCTCATCTTACCATCAAAGCGGAATTTCCGGACGGCAGCGAAAATTTCTCGGAGCGGGCAACAACAAAAATGCCCGAGGAGGCAAGAGCAATAAAACCACACCCTTACGGTGTTGAACTCGGGGTACTGATGAAGATGATGAAAGTAACGAAGGCCAGAAATATCTCCTCATTTCTGTCTTCCGAGTTTTCCAGAGTAAGCATCCAAACCGCCCACAAGATATGCTCAGTCGCTGATCTTTCGCCGAAAGCCAACCCGAGAACGTTGAGCCATGAAAAAGCGGGAGCTCTTCATAAAGCTGTTAAAAAAGTAAAAATAATGAACCCGCCCACAAACTGCATTTCTCCTATTGGCGAAAACCTTCTTGTGGCGGGGCTAAAGCAGGAAATTGAAGGCGAATTTTTTGTATCAACAACAAGACCTCCCGCGGTTTACCGGGGCAATCCATTTATAATTGAAGCGGCTATGGCTTACGGAGGCGGCCTTAAATCCGATGGACTGATGACGCTTTTTCGTTTCGCTAACCGGGCTCCACTGCAATATCAGCAGTCAGCATGCGGTATAACCAAAGCCATACTCAGCATTGACTGGAAAAAATACGGTTTGCAGCAATCCCGCGGCGCCCTTCCTTCCGGTCCGGTGGTTATTATGGTGCATATAGCTTCTGTCTGGGTTCCTTTCACCTCAGAAAGTAAAGAAGCGATCGCGCATTACCCGGATATTACGAAAGAGCTGAGGCTCGCCCTGCAGGAATGCGGAAGAAAAATGTCCACATTCATCCGTAAAAAACGAAGGCATGCCGAGGAACAGTCCAGAAGAACATATATTCAGAAATATCTGCCTCATGTAATAACAGGCCTCAGACATATAGGAACAATACAGGAAAAAGAAGAAGACAAATATATGGAAAAACTCATAACCATACTTGAACGGACCAGGGCCCAAAATGCCTGAAAGAAAGAAAACCTCACCGGCCGGCAAGAAAAAACCGGAGATAATCGCAAAAATAGATAAGTTAGCGGCCTCCTTGGCTTTAAAGATAAAAAGAGGGATAAAACCATCTTTGTTTTATCCGATACGTTCCCTTTCCAATGTTGAATACAAACCCCGTACCGGTTATTTTAAACTGCTCGGAAAACAAAGTGAACGGTCTTTGTCATACAATACCGTAAAAACCTTCGCCCAGTCGATAAGAATGATAGCCGAGGCCAAAAAAATAGTAGAGACAAACGACATAGCCTCGAAAAGAGAGATGTACTACGTGGCTAAAGGCGACTGGGGAGAATGTAAATTTTCAGAGCAGTCGGAATCTGACTCTGTAATGGATGATGTCGAGGCCATGTTTGAGACAAACAGAGAACAGCTCGGTTTTATTCCGGAGGAAAAAGGCGGAGACATCGCGGGGAAACTGACTGTTATAGATACCGATAAAACAACGGGAAAACCCCTCAGGATAGACTGCACAAAATTCGGAAGCGGAGCTTATTCCATCCCGAGCACGGTTGAGCACCTTCAGTTTGAGACTAAAGCGAAGTTTATACTTGTGGTCGAAACGAGCGCGCTTTTCCAGCGGCTCGTCCATCACAGCTACTGGAAAAAAGCGAACTGCATTTTGGTCGCGATGGGAGGAGTCCCCACGAGAGCATGCAGGCGATTTATAAGACGGCTGGCGGACGCAAAAAAACTGCCCGTTTATGTGTTCACAGACGGAGACCCATACGGTTACGGAAATATTTACAGAACGCTTAAGGTGGGCAGCGGAAACGCAGCCCATATAAATGAATATTTCTGCGTACCCCAGGCCAGCTTTCTCGGAGTAACTCCGGATGATATTAAAAAATTCGGACTCTCGGATGTAACGACAAAACTTTCAGAAACAGACATTAAAAGAGCTAAAGACGCTCTTAAAAACGACCCGTTTATAAAGCATCATAAAAAGTGGCAGAAAGCCTTCAAGCAAATGATACAAATGGGAGTCCGCGTAGAGCAGCAGGCTTTCGCCAAACACGGTTTGAATTTCGTAATCGAAAAATATCTGCCGCAAAAATTAAAGAATCCAGCGACATTCCTGCCATGACAAACGCATCTGAGAATTAATCCGGTATCATAGCCCCGGGTTTACCGAACTATGATATCGAACCTGTCGGTCCATGCATTTCCAAATTTATCGGTGCATTCAACATCTATCTCGGCGGTGTGCCCAACCGTGGCAGTGGAATCCGCTTTCAGCATAAGGGCTGAAGTAACATCGGCATCGGGGGTATAATAAGTCTCATATGCTTTCATGTCACCGAAGGTATAGGTTGAATCATCCACAACTGAAACAGAAGTATCCAGAGTAGAGGCTTCCATAACAACCTGAAGGGCATCGACGCTCCCCGCATTTGTAAAACGGAGCTGGACCCTGACGGTCTCTCCCGGATTAAGCTCACCGTCTCCGTTGCCGTCCGCCCCGGCTGCAGTGCCGTCAAAAATATCATAAGGATTGCTGCCGTAAAGCTGAATAGAGGCCGCCGGCGGATTAACCACCAGCGTGAAGCTGTCGTTCCACTTATTACCTCTTTTGTCTCTGAAAGTAACGGCGAATTCGGCGATGTGCCCTGCAGGTGTCGCCGAAGAGGCCTTGAGAAGTATGCTGTTTGATGTGTTGGCCGCCGCCGTATAAACATTTACCCCTTTAACCATATCTCCGAGTGTCTGAGAAGCCCCTTCCACGACCGAGACATGAGAACCCGAAGCATTCACAGTCATTATAACATCATATGCGTCTTCCGTGCCGTCATTAACCGCCTTTAGCTGTATTGCAGCACTCTCCCCGGCAGAGAGTTTTCCATCCTCATTGCCGTCGGTGCCGTTTGCGCTTCCATCATAAATATCATATGGATTTGTTCCGGCCAAAGACAGGGCCGCGTTTGAAACATTCACCTCATCAAAAACAGAACATGACAGAAATACCGCAAGAAGCGCTGCTGCCGGAATTTTCATTTTTCCTCCCAGAAATCAGTTTAAAGCATACAAGTATTTTAATTATTTTCATTAACGATGTCAATAGTACATAAGTCCTGATTATAATGAATAAAAAAAGGAGAAATATTTTGAAAAAAGCAGTAATCATTTATAGAAGCAGAAAAGGCACTACCGGGAAGTATGGAAGAGAAATCGCTGAGTATTTAAAAACAAAAGAGATTAACGTTTCTATTGCTTCAACGGAGGATTTTAGAAAAGAAATGCTTGAGGGAACCGATTATCTGTTAACCGGATGCTGGACTGCGGGGCTCTTTGTTATTCTCCAGCACCCTGATAATGAATGGAAAAAGTTTGCCGCTTCGCTTCCGGAAGCTAAAACACTTAAGACTGCTTTTTTTACAACATACAAGTTTTTAACCGGAAGCATGTTCGACAAAATGAGCAAAGAAATAGAAGACAGGCTTTCCGCTCCATCTTTAACTCTGAAATCAAGAAACGGCTCACTTTCGGAAGAAGACAAAAAATCTCTGGACGGTTTTATTTCCTGATAGATACTGATGAAAAAATCCGGAATTCTGCTGTATATCTGCTGCGGTAAATATCATATATTAAAAACATGATAGAAAATACCGGAAACTTTTTTTCTCCTGAAAATCCTCATATTCTTCTTTTATCGGGGACAATAGTCCTCGCTTCGTACCTGTTATCTCTGATTCTGAAAAAAACGAGACTTCCTTCAATATTGGCCTATATGCTGACAGGAATAATCCTCGGGCCTTCATTTTTCGGCATACTCGGCGAAGAGCTCCTGGGGAGGATAACATTCGTTACAAATGGGGTTTTATCTTTCGTGGCCTTTAAAATAGGACTGGATATAGATATAAAAAAGCTGAAAAGAAAAGGCCGCGCAATACTCAAAACTACAGTTTTTGAGTCTTTCGGAGCTTTTATCGCTGTAACCGTAAGTGTTTGGCTTATATGCGGAAACCTTCCTCTTGCACTTTTACTCGGTGCGGCAGCGCCCGCCAGCGCGCCCGCCGGCACTCTCGCAGTTATTGATGAATATAAGGCCAAAGGTCCGCTTTCTGAGACAATGATTTCAATAGTTGGAATAGACGATGCCCTTGGTGTAATCATATTCGGTCTGATTACTCCTTTAGCATCTGTTTTAATCGGAGGATTCGGTTCTCATATTTCATCAACTCCGAATATGCTTGCTGAATTCGGCAGGCCCTTCGCCGAAATAATCTTAAGTCTTATGCTCGGCTTTCTTTCCGGAAAATTGTTTACCAAAGCCGCGCGGGAAGACATGAGTATGAAAAGCGCAATGACTGAGCCGGTCTGATTTTTTGTAACAGTTAAAAGACTTTTTTTAAGTGGCTCC
>CAYNYI010000132.1:0-6475 GCA_964401455.1 uncultured Fibrobacterota bacterium | reverse complement strand
GGAGTTCCACTTAAAAACAGATTTTTTTCTGTAGAAAAAACTAGACCACCTGATATAACAGAAGTCAGGAGCGGTCCGGACAATGATAAACTAATGGATACGCTATATGCGAATATGACGTCAATATATTTTACGCTGGACTTAAAAAGCGATGGAAGCTATTCTTTTCTAATGACAGCGGGGGTAAATAAAGGCCTGGCTGAGCTTATGTATTCCGGGA
Source organism: uncultured Fibrobacterota bacterium (assembly GCA_964401455.1). Classification (GTDB taxonomy): domain Bacteria; phylum Fibrobacterota; class OXYB2-FULL-49-7; order CAYNYI01; family CAYNYI01; genus CAYNYI01. The sequence continues at coordinate 6,255 of CAYNYI010000132.1, read as the reverse complement.
TTCCTGTCAGCTTTTTTATTGAAAATTATGATGTAGAAACAACCTTTTCCGGGAATACCGCGGTGCTATCTTCCGATTCTCTGGATTCTGACTTTAAGGTTGTTTTTAGCGGGACGGTTCCGGATAATGTTAAATATAGGTATCAATATGAGGGAGAGTATTCCGTGAATTACAATATTGAACCGGGCAGTCAGTTGGACTGTGAACACTATAATGAGTCAGATCCGGTTTTTAGCGCTTTTTTTCGGATTTGCATAGCTCCGGAAATTATATTGAACAGTAACGGATTTTGTAATATGTTTTTAACTTATTTGTATTCAAACAGAAAAATAAACCAAAAAAAACTTTCTTGATTTCGGGTTGTATATTTTTTAGATTACTGCCTGAGACAAAGTAAATTAATTATTTAATCTTTATTCTTTTTCAGGAGGTTCTATGAACAAACTTGTCAAACTTCTCATGCATGTGTCGCTTATGACGCTTCTCGGTATTGGTTTTCTTCTTGTCGGAGGCTGCGACAACCCGGCCGATGATGATGAAAACGATGACTCAACAGAAATATGTGCCGACTTTACTATTGTCGGGGATTACGGATATGCCACTATCAACAATTATGTTGACAGTATGCTTACCGCTAACCATAGTGCCGATACTTCAATGCTCGAAGACATCAGCGACGGCTGCGATACTCTTATTCTTGCCGGCGATGTTGATACATTCAAGGTTTTCTATGCGGAAGACGCGGATAGCGTAGGATATGGAATTGACTCAATCGGAATTAATGACAGTATTTATATCTATCCTCCGGACAGTGCAGTGGCTGCTTCTGATGTTGAAACCTATACCGATACTCTGGGTTCATGGCAGAATGGTACTTATGGAAGCTGCCTGAATATTCTTACGGATTCAGTTCTAAGCCGTACGGCCGTTAACGGCGGAGCCGAAGCTCATCTTCTTTATTCCACTCTTGGAGACAATACTACCAACCTCTTTTCTCTGAACAGCGCGGCCCAAGCCGATTATCTTGATTCTACCACTGCTATTCTCGCTGCGCAGACAATGTTTAAGGCGACTTCTCTAACATCCTCTGATTTTTCGGCTGTAACAAGCTCCGACAGTCTCGAAAGCATTTACACCAATGCTTCCGGAACAGCTACACAGAGGCTCGTTATTGCTGATGGCGATGTTGTCGCTGTTATGACTGTTTCAGGTGACTATGCTCTTATTTATGTCGACGGAATCTCTGCAGGACATACAGGGTATCTCGCATTCAAGAGCGCAAGACAAGAATAAGATTCTATTCTTAATTTTATATAATCGAAACCCCCTTTGCCCAAAAGGTGAAGGGGGTTTTCTTTTTTCGAATCCGCACGGTTTCAAAAAAGGGATTTTTACCTTACTGTTTCTTGTTTATTACAATACTGGATACTCAATCCCGATGATATATCAGTGATAGATGTGTAACGCTTCTTTTAGCCGATTTGACTATACCGGTTAACTTATCGTTGTCAGATATTGATTAAGGCAATTAACAAATTAATTATACTGTAATTGTACTTTTATTTCCAAACACAGACATCATTCCGGACAAAAATCTGGAATTTCAGTCGCCTGAGAAAGAAGAAAAGGCACTGAAGGCCTTTGTCATCTTTTTATTCAGCCCGACCGTAACCGTCTTCAATTCCTTAATACTGTTTTTTAATTCATCAATATCGGTTTTCATTTCCCGGATTTCGAGTTTGACCCTGTCGCTATCGGCCGCATCAAGCCTTTTGCTCAGCTCTTCGGTCTTTTCAGTAAGCTTGGAAACCTCGGGCAATACGATTGATTCTTTAAGAGAATTAAAAATATCCTCAGCGCTCTTAGACATAGGAACCCCTTCCTTTAGTTAAGAAATTGTTATTATCTGTTTACAATTATCCTTCTTGAACAGGCAAAATCATCTCCGTCAAGTTTTATAAGGTAAACACCGTTGGAAACTTTGTTTTTGTCTATAGATACGGTCCTGCCCCTGACATCCCGCATATTGGTAACCAGTTTTCCGCTTGCATTGTAAACCGAAACATTCATGCGGTTTCCTGAGTCGGGTATATATATCATGGAGTTTCCGGAGAATGGAGCGGAATGCCAGCTGAGACAATCTTCATCAGGAGAGTTCCCGGAACTGTTGTCAGGAGATGAAAGTAATGAAAAGGAGGCAGCACTCAGGGCTTTTTTGGGAATTTCAAAATGGTATCCGGTAAAAAGAAAAGCGATAATAATCAGGGTCAGTGAAGTTTTTAAGTCGGGTCTTACAAGCGACAGCAAGAAGTTAGGCCAGTAAAATTTTTCATTGTCTTCCATGGTTTGTAGCTCATCACGGCAATTTTCAAGAGCTTTTGAGCCAATGGCTGAAATACGAGAGCTTTCCATGAGGGGGAGATCAGCGGGGGAGCGTAGAAAACCGCTGATAATCTTCTCTTTTTCACTGAAATTGCGGCAATCTTCACATTTTCGAAGGTGCTTTTCAAGGAATTCCTTCTTTTCTTCTTCGAGAAGGTCTTCGGAATAAAGAAAAATAAGGTCTTTGAAATCAGAACAGTCCATTTGAAACTCCCTGTTTAGAGCGTGCCCAGTTCAGAAGCAATTGCTTTTCTGCCACGCGAAAGAGCGGTTTTTACCGCGCTTTTACTTCTACCGGTTTTCTCGCAAATCTCAAGTATACTCATTTCTCCGAAATAGAAAAAAGAGATTGCTTCTTTCTGTTCGGACGGCATATTCGATATGATTTCTGTGATCTTTGCCATAATTTCTTTTTTTTCTGCGCTTTTCTCCGGGCTTTCCCATGAATTGGAAGAATACGACTCTTTTACGTCTTCATAGCTTACATTACCTCTGTAATTCCTTCCTGACGCCAGATGGTTCAGGGCGGTATTAAAGGAAATTTTATAAATCCATGTAGACAAAGAGCTCGTGCCTCTGAAACTCTTTATATTCCGTATTATCTTTTCGAATACTTTTTGAACCACTTCTTCGGTTTCATATGAATTCCTCACAACCCGGTATGCTACACTGTTTATGAGAGAACCATATTCCCTGAAAAGAACCGCGAAAGCCTTTTCATCGCCTTTTCTACATTTTTCAAGGAGGGCTTCGGTCATATTTTAATTTCCAGGCTTAATGTTATAGACAGTACGAATCAGAAAAGGTTACAGAAAAACAGAGACTACATTATGAATATAAAAAAATTTTCTTCTCCTGATCATAAAAAACAATCCAATGCGGGACTTACGAAAAAAAAATAAAAAGTCGGTAACCTTATCACAGCTTGACGGTCTAACCGGAAAAGAGCTTGCATAATTCAGCTTTTAAAGGTGGTACATTATGAGAAAAAAGCCCCACACAGACGATAAGAGCATAGCCTGTTATCTGAATGATATCAGAAAAACTCACCCCCTCAGCAGAGAAGAGGAACAGGAAATATTCCGCCGCATAAATAGCGGTGACGAGAAAGCAAAGGAAACAATAATAAATGCCAATCTCAGATTTGTGGTAAGCGTGGCTCTGAAATACCAGAATCAGGGAATGCCTTTGTCTGACCTTATTAATGAAGGGAATATGGGTCTGATAAGAGCGGTGGAATCTTTCGATACCGAAAGAAATATCAAGTTTATTTCTTATGCTGTATGGTGGATCCGTCAGTCCATAATTAATTCTTTGGCGGAGCAGTCCAGGATAACCAGAATTCCCATTAACAAGGCCAATATCCTCTCAAGGCTTCGTCCTTCGATAGATCGCTTTGAGCAGAAAAACAGCCGGTCTCCTTCTGAGGAAGAGCTTGCCGAGGATCTCGGAGTAAGTGTAGATGAGATGAAAGATGTTCTTTATATAAACAAAGATTCCATGTCTCTTGATGAGCGTTTCGGAGACGATAATGATTCTTCACTTATGGATCTTCTTGGGGCGGATGACTCAGAAATTGAAGAAATAGAGGAAACCGACAGTCAAAGAAAGATGCTTGACTCTGTTCTTGAGGTCCTTGAAAACAGGGAAGCGGAAATTCTAAAACTATATTACGGTATAGGATATGAAACTGATTTCAATCTGGAGCAGATAGGTAGAAAGTTCAGCATATCTAAAGAAAGGATAAGGCAGATTAAAGAAAATGCGTTCAAAAAGCTGAGTCAGTTTAAAAGCAGAGGTTCTTATCTGAAAGCGCTTTATAACTGATTCTTTTTAAAAGGCCCCGGCGGATATCGGTTTTATAACCCCTCCTTCCCGTTTATTCGCCGACGGTCTTTTTTTATTCATATTATGTCGCGCTGAAAAAAGACGACAGGTTTTTAAAGAAATCCTCAATAGTTTGTGATCTCAGGATTAAGTTTCTGAACCTGGCGGAATTCTGGCGTCCTTTAGAATATTGCGCAAGAAAGCCTTTAAGTTTCCCTAGTTTTCCCGATTCAGTATATCCGTCCTCATCCATATAATCCGCGAAATCTTTAAAGATAGCGGTTTCCTCGGCTGCCGAGAGCCGGATATCTTTTCCGGTCTGCGCCTTGGTGAAAATAAGAGGGTCTCTCAGAATTGCCCGCCCCACCATGACACCGTCCACATTGTATTTTTGAAAAGCTTCTATTATTTTTTGCGGGGTGTCAATATCTCCGTTTCCGATCACGGGTATTCCTGAATTTTTTTTAACTTCGGAAATTATATCCCAGTCCGCTTCGCCTTTATATGCCATTTCTCTTGTTCTTCCGTGTATGGTAAGCCATGAAAGTCCGTTCAATTCGGCAATTTCAGCAACTTTATAAACATTTATGCTGCTTTTGTCCCAACCGGTACGGCATTTAGCCGTTACCGGGATGCTAACGGCGCTTTTAACAGATTTTACTATTTCGGCAAGTCTTTTAAGGTCTCTCATAAGATCTGAGCCGGAGCCGTTGTTCACCACTTTTCTGGCCGGGCATCCGAAATTAAGGTCTATCATATCCGCACCTTCTTTTTCGACTATCGATGCGCCGCTTGCCATGGCATCAGGGTCGGATCCGTAAATTTGAACAGATAATGGGTTCTCGCCGAGAAATCGTGAGGTCAGTTTTGATCGGTAAAGCCTGCTTTTAGTGATACCGTTTACATTTACGAATTCTGTAAAGGTAAGGCCTATAGCGTTTTTATTGAGTTTTTTCAAGAGTCTTCTGAACGCCGGTATTGTAACCCCGTCCATCGGAGCCGGGAAAAAGGGCGTGGAAATATTTATGCCTCCGGCTTTTAAAGCCGGAGGCACAGGATTGCCTTTTATGGAACTATTATGTCCGGACATGCGGATATGCTGAGAGAATTTTTCAGAGTATGGATTGAAGACAAGTCGTTTTTCAAAAGAAATACAGACTCCGTGTATTGGTCTGTATTGTATTTGAGAAGCGTGTACCCTGCGGCGGAAGAATACACGATTCCGGTTATTCCGGGTTCAGATGCTCCTCCTGAAGGATAAGTATAAATAATTGCAGGATCGGCGCTTCCGTCTGAGGGGCCGGTATAGAGTTCATGAGAAGTTATGTCAGACTGGTTTTCTCCTTTTGAGAAAATCAGGTTTGAATTGTCTCCGTACCAGTCTAAAGCGGTGCAGAAAGAATAGCCGTTATCCGGGGAAGCATCATCGGAAACATTGTCCGGAGCCGCCCAGTTTATTAAATTCCCCGTTGCGGCATCTAAAATCAGCGGATAGCTTGTTCTGACGCATGCGGGAAAGGCCGCTCCGTTATCATAACGGCCTTTGACCGTTACAAGAACGGCAAGTTTTGACCCGTCGGGGGAGAGCGCCATGTCCGAATACTGGATTGGTATCGAAGTATCTATGTTCTGTATTTTACCGGTTGAAACAAAATCGGAGGTATCAGGGGTTATATTTGTAATGCCGGCCCCGAATGAGGCAGCGGAAACCGTATACAGTGAATTCCCGCTTCTGAAAACATATCTTCCGGCTAAGCGGGAATAATCCATATCGTCAACCGTAAAATCGGTCGCTCCGAGATTGGTAACCGCAGGAGTGTCGCTGACTGTGCCGGCGACTACTTGGCCTGTAGAGCTGTCCCAAGCGGTAAAAGATCCGGTATCAAGGAAAAACGGGTATTTAAGGGCGCTGCCTGTATTTGCAAGAAAATATTCCGCGGTATCGGTGAGGTCGGTTATCCTGAGTGAAGAATGATTAGCCGCTGAAATGTATCGAAAAATTATAAGAGAATCGCTTATGGTTGTTTCTATGGGAGGGGCCTGTAT
>CAYNYI010000131.1:0-6635 GCA_964401455.1 uncultured Fibrobacterota bacterium | reverse complement strand
CGGAAACCGGGTCCGGCGCCTGCCTGAAAAAAACCGCGCCGGAATTTTTATTATTATCAAGGATCTGAACCGCCTTGCACAGAGAATCCTTTTGCGGCAAAGAAGCATGGGCCGAGACAAAAAAGCAGTGTTCATCTGAGGCTTTTTCCATTAAAAAATCACATGAAGCGCCAAAGTTAAAATCCTCAGGAGGAATTTCAAAAAGCTCACAACCGTTTCTAAGTATTATATCACGGGTGGAATCTTTACTACCCGAATCAAGAAACATAATACGGCAATCCACACCGGTCTGGGCACGGATATCATTGATAATCCTCTGAATGAAGCGTTCCTCATTCAAACATCTTATAAGCACTGATATTTTATACATTTTAAATTCTTACCATAAAATAATTCAGTCGGAAACATTTAACAAGCACCTTTTTTTCTTTCAGAAAAAGACTGAGGATATTTATTTTTACAAAAAGTTCTCATATGATTTATATATGATTTATAGCGGAGGAAAAACTGGACTACTGGAAAATGTCTGATCTTCATGACCTCAGGGGCTGTCTTGACAGACTTACTGATAATATAATGTTCGGACTTCATCAGAGGTCAGAGTTACCTGTAAACAATAAATCATTTCAACGCGGCGCTTTTAGCCTGAACTATGATTTACTTGGATGGGACCCGTCTGAATATGGTGAACTTTCGAGAGTTGAATTCGCGCTTCTTCTTATGGAAGACGCCTATTGCCGGGAAGGCCGCTATAACTTTATAGACCAGTACCCGATAATGCGGCCCGAACCGCTTCCTCCGGCACTTAATATAAAAACTCCCGCGACCCCTTTTCAGCTTGAACCGGTACGGATAGATTTACGCGAGGAGTTTTTCTCTTTTTATCCCGGGTTTATAAACAAACTCTGCCCCGGCGGTGAAGATGAGTTCAACTACGGACTTGCCGCTGATATCGATTCCAGAATTCTTTTAAACTCCAACGAGAGAATACATGTAGGAAGGTTCGTCGCTTTCGTTAAAGAAAAGGATAGTCCGGAGATTCTCCGTTTTATCGGAGACGACGCAGCCCTTACCGATGCGATAACCAACATAGAAAGAGAAGAAAAAGTAATAAACTCGGCCCGGCGTTCCGCCACTCGCTTCGGACTTTCGGAAGACCTTGCTGAAGAATATATCAAGTGGATTATGAATACCACTAAGCTGGTAGAAGTCAGCTACCTCAACAAAACACACGGAGCATGAAAACACACCTTTTTTCTCTGCATTTTTTCTGTTTACTCCTTTTTCTGCATACCGTTTCTTCCTCACGGACGACACTAAATAACAGATGCGTCTCGGATTATATCTTCACCGTTCTTAAATGCTCAGGGGAAAACCCAGAGGAGAAGATATGTCTTGAAGTCCGCAACAGTGAGGGAGGACGCTATATAGACGCCGCCGAAATCAATCCGGACGGAAGACCTCTGCCGGATGCCTCCGAAATTCAGGAGGCTGACATACATTTTAGAATATACAACAGCTTCAGTATGTTCATTTTTATTCATCTGCGTTATAAAACCGATTCTTCTCCCATAGAAAAAGAGTTTATCGACATTTTCCGGTTTGAAAAAGGAAGACTTTCGGAAATACTGAGCCTGGATTTAAACGGCGCGGAATTTTCAAAACTCAAAAAAGATACGGCAAAAATAACAGGCCTCGCTGAAATTCACTCACTTAGAGAGCTGGAGAAAACCGGTATAAATCCTGATGAATTTCTTATACCCGTGGAAATCAAAATTTTCGATTACAACATTTCAATAACCGACCTCCTGCCCGGTAAGGAAAAAGACCGACTCATGAGAATCTTTTCAAAGGCCGAAAAAGGACTGAATGGAAGCGGGATTCACCAAAGAAAACTGATTGAAGCCAAAAACAGGCTCATGAATCTATTAGGAAACAAGTGATATGTTTAGTGCGCGACTAAACCTTACCGAGCCTGAAAAAAAAACGCTTCTTGAATGGCTCTTATTTACCGGCTCCGATTCTCAGCATTACGGCGACGGCCAGGTAACTTTCCCCGAAGAAGCGTCTCTGAAGCGGTCCCTCAGCAAAAAAAGCGGAAAAAATGGGATGCTGCTTACAAGGAGTCAGGCTGAAATAATAAGGGATGCGATGAATAAAAACATTAAAAGGAAATACGGTAATTCTGAAATAATACTTCCGGCAGAGGAAACTCTGGTCGCTAAAGTAAAAGATTTCCTTCTGCGGCTCGAGAAGGAAAATGACGAGATCTTGAAAAAAATCAGAAAAGAAAAATAACCGACGCTCCACCATATTTCGCGCTGTAGTTATCAGAAGACCCGTCTTTGGGAGAAAGTGAAGAGCCGTTAATGCCCTGAAGGTCATAAGACCTGTCATATGAGCCAAAAGCTTTTAATGAAAGCTTTGAGGATATATTATATTTTAACTCTCCCCCGGCCTCATAGTTTTTCTGTTGCTCAGAGATATCGGAGACACTTCCCTCTCCCGAATCATCTAAATAATCCTTGTTCTGGAGATAGTAGCTTCCGTCCACAGTCAGGTAAAGTTTTCTCTCCATGATTGTAATTCTGGCGCGTGGCGAGACTTTGTGACTTATGGATTTCTCGCTGTTATAAGGCCTGTCTTTTGTGCTTAAATAGTAACTCATACTGCCGTATAAGCGGCTCCAGCGTCCCGATGCCCCCAACTTGACATAATGCTTCATATAATCATCTTTGGCTTTCCCGTTAACTTTATAGCCGGAATAGCTGCTTATATCAAAAACCGGAGTAACTTTATAACTGAGAAGAGCGGAATAATTTTTCAGGAGATTATATTTTCCCCCGAGATTAAAAGAAATTTCATTCTTTCCCTTTACGGCTAACGATGTATCTGAGTCAATGATATCCTGACTGGAGCGTCTGAGAGAAATATACGGGGCAATTTTAAAACTGTTATCATTATCTATTTCTTTTTCATACTCCGACTCCAGTTTTACATAAAGATCATGCGAGGGGTCTTCTTCCCTGTCTCCGTCATCATAATTATCAGCTATAGCCGAAAGGTCTGTCATATTCCTGTAGGAATAGTCATCTATTTCGTATTTTGCATCAAGAGCATAACCGAGAATAGAATGAGAATTTTTTTCTAAAATGTTCTCCCTTATGAGCTTCAGCTCCATGGCGAACATATCGGTCGTGAGATACGGGTTACCACCGGTAAAATAGTGCGGCTGTACTTTTTTTATAGTAACAGAAGTGTTGTGTTTCATATAATAAGATGATATCCCGGCCTTAAAAGCGCCTTTCTGGGTTATGGAGGCGTTTTCACCAATGCGGGTATAGCTTTCTTTAGAGATTTTCGCATTACCGTAATCTATGGAATCTGCTATTGCCGCGGCAATCTCAGTGTTCAGGACCGTATTTTGAGAAAGAAAATATTCGGCAGAAAAACCTCCGGTCTTAGAGGAAATATTACCCTCGGCGAGCTGGCTGTCGGGTACCCAGCCGGTATTTCTGACCAGAGGTTCCTTAAGATCTTTTGAAAAAACGGCGAAACCGCCTATATTCAATTTGGAATTGACGCGGTAATCCGCTTCCACAACACCAAGTATTTCCTGGTGACTCGCGGAATACTGTGCGACAGTATCCATTTCCAGGGGGTCTCCCACCTGGTATGGAATTACGCTCTCTCCGGCGCCGGCTTTCACGGTAAGCCGCCTTGTTCCATCGGCATCCTCCATAAATTTGCCTCCGTATCTAACTCCAAATATGTCCACGGCGGAAACAGAAAATTCCGAGCGGTCGTAATTGTAGTCAAATAGAGTAAGCGACGCGATGTCTGTGGCTGCATTCATATTCAGTTTATTTTTGCCTATACCGGGTAGCGAAGATTCTTCTCCACTTAAATGGCTGTTGGTATAAAAATCCGCTGTGAAAGAAGCGTCAAGCCCCCCCTTACTGCTGTTCAAAAAAAGTTTAAGCTGAGGCTCGAAGCCCTCATTATATTTTGGGGTATATACATCGGCAGTGTCACTTTGTTCTTCAGCATCAAACTCTGTTGTATCAACAGCATCGAAATTATATGCGGCGACATCTTCATTGAAATTATCAACCATGGTATATTTTCCGCCGAGCTGCATCTCTCCGATTATGTCAAGATATATGCGTTTTCCCTTTTTTGCAGACACACCCGGAGTAAATTTATCTTCATCTACTGTGATCTCGTTCTTTAAATCGAGAGTCCGAATAGGCTCAGGGGTCTTAAACACAGACGCAAATTCTTCCGGCGCGCCATTTTTCACATCTAAAATATTGTTTTTATTTACATTGTAAATTCCGCCATTCCCGGGAAGCTTCTGCACAAGGGCCCCGACATCATTGTAGCTGACTTTGGTGTCCACAAGCTGGAGATCCGAAAGATAAGTATAGGAAATGCCCCGTTTATTCTTTCTGACAACAGATCTTTTTACTTCCGCCTTCGCGAAATTGCCGCATGCTATACCGTTAATATTGTCCTCTACAACACAGCTGTCCATATATGTCTCAGAAAGGCTGTCGAGATACACAGCTGTTACCATCCCCGGTCCGAAAACACTCTTTTCGATTTTCGCGGTAGCATTCCGGGAAAAGAACCCGCAGATTGAATTGCGAAAGAAGACAGATTCTTTAATAATTACATCGGAGTTTTCGGCGTATATCCCGTAGTTACTGTGACTGATCTTAACATTCTCGAATATAGAAGTCGTAGGACTCCGAAGATAAATCCTGTCCCAGTCCCAGGGTTTTGGATTTTTTCCGGCCGACCGGAAAGCTATTGGCTCATTCTTTGTACCCCTGGCATCTATTTTACCGTAAACTATTATGGATGTATATTTGCCTCCGACAAATATATTAACGCCTCTTTCTATGGTCAAGACCTTACCGGCGGGCACTATGACATTACCGGTTATAAGGTAAGGACCGAGCTCTTTTGTAAGGCGCCCGGAAAGAATACCGGAGTTAATTTTTGTACCTTTTTTCCCGGCAGGTTTCTTTGCGGATACATCCGCGGCGGACCCGGAGGAAACAATTATCAAGATGAGCAGAAAAAAAGAAAAGACAAGTTTTTTATTAAATCCCGACATAAACAAGCCCTTGAATAATTTGTATTACGGTAAAACTAAAACTCTCAGTAATATATTCAAAAATTTTAATTACAAGCAAGAATTATTATTATAAAACACCAGATGTTTCCCCTGTATTTTAGGGAAAACATCCGGTTATCAATTCAAAGATAATTATTACCTCAACGGTAGATAAGTCTTATCGTTTCGGGTCTCACAACCTGCTCTCCGTTAAGATCAACCTGAATTTGTATGGTATTAGGGTTACTCTTACCGTATTCAAGACCATCGAGATATACGCTGAAATCTACAGTATTGGGGCTGTTTTCATCGAGAACGATATCACCGTTTAAAATAACCCTCACTCTTTTAATAAAATCAGGATTGTCATCATACAAACCCTGAACATAAAAACGCAGCTCATATTCAATTCCGCCTGCCGGAGGGCTGGGTGGGCGCTTTATAATCAGAGGATTGGTCGCAGGTCTCGAGACCGCTATACGCGGGGTGGAACTATTATAAGTAAAGGGCTGGGACTTTCTCTCATCCGAATTACCTGCGAGATCGGTAACCCGTATATCATATTCCTTTTCCAGGCCTTCCTCCAGCGGAAAAGACAATCTTACCGATCCTCTGTCCTGTATTGACCGGACAATCTCCTGTTCGTCATCTCCCCTGACAACGCATCGCAGTTCCTCCCGGACACCCGGAGCAAGACTAAGGTCGGTAACCTCGACGATGAGATCATCTCCCTGTCTGAATACCGTTTTTATAACTGGCGGACGCGTATTAACAGCCTTGTCGTCCATAGCCGGTATCCAGCCGTGGTCAACTATTTCCGTAAGCCCGCAGTCCGCGCTGACATTAAGAACGGGTTCGCTGAAATAACTGGTATTAACAACATCGTTTACTGGTGAAATTCTGAAAACGAACATACCGTTATTTATGTTTACCGGCATTCCATCTATTTTAACATTTTTACAGTTCGTTTTTCCGCGGATTTCAATAGAAGCAGGCTCAGTATCTACCTCAAGATCGTTAAGATATTTTTCTTCATCGGCGGTTGGATCCTCATAAGTAATGGTTATTTCCGGAGAAACAGCGGATTTTCCGCACACTTCAGCCATCACGCCTATCGACTGCGGATCGGGAGAGTCGTCTATGGCAAACTGAAGAGAGAAGCTGCCGTCGCTGGCAGGTACAGTTGAAAGCGGCCCCACCATTACATTGACACACTCATAATTAATTCCCGAAAGGCCGGTAACTCTTCCACGCACTTCTATAGTGGTTGACTGAACAACAGCCCCGGCGCGGGGAGCTGTCAGAACAACAGAGGGAGTTACGCTCAAATTGGCGCAATTGCATTTATCATCTCCCGTTAGGGGCTCTGAATAAGTAACAAAGTATTCCGAAGAGGCGGTTTTATCTCCCGAGCCTGACTTCACGGCTACTTGGTACTGCCCGGGCTCCGGATTGTCCCAGAGGTGAATCGGTGATCCATCAAAAAGACACCTTCGGGGTAGCTGTTTTT
>CAYNYI010000130.1:0-6746 GCA_964401455.1 uncultured Fibrobacterota bacterium | reverse complement strand
TAATGGGAAACTTTTTTTCGGCGTTTTTGAGAAATATTAAATCGGTGTTGACAATCTACAGAAACAAGGGGAATTACCCCGGAACCAAAAACACAAACAAAAGGAGTTACAAATGAAGTACTTAATGATCGCACTTTTCGCTGCAGTATCAATTTTCGCCCAGACTGATGATGCCGTTCAGACACAAGTCAAGGATGGAGATCTGAATCAGATTCAGCAGATGTTCGCCGGAGAAATACCCGAAGATGTAGCGCTTCAGCTGCAAGCAGCCAAGGAAGAAGCCGCCGCGGTTATGAACCAGTATAAAGGCGCGACTGATGCGGAAAAAGAAGCAGCGATGGAGCAGCTGAAAGTACAGGCCCAGGAAAAACTGCAGGAAGCTCTCGAAAGCGTACCGGAGCAGAAAAGAGAAAAAATCCAGGAAGCCCTCAATGAAATAATAGGAAAAGCGAACGAGAGACGCGGAGAAGCAGAAGAAGCACTTAAGGAAAAATCCTGTCAATAATCCCCGAATAGATTTTGTGCCTCTAAATAAACGCGGTCTCCCCCGGGGCCGCGTTTTCTATTAATAAAAGGAACCTGATAAAGTGTTTTTCGGGAATAAGCCGCCAATTTTAAGCGTATGTCAGATTTAAGGCCGGCTTTAATTTCTTCTATTTCCCTAAAATATCTTTTAAGACATTCTCTATATCAGACCTTCTATAGGGTTTTCTGATAAAACCGGATAAACTAAGATCTTCCGGTAATTTTTCTATTTCATCGCTGAACATGCCTGATGACAAGATACACTTAACAAACGGATTAATTAACTTTAATTCCTGTACCAGCTTTTTCCCATTCATGCCCGGCATTACAAGGTCAATAACAGCGGCAGAAATTCTCTTGTCGCTTTTTCTGAAAAAACTTAAAGCCTCAGCGGCATTTGTAAAAGCAGATGTTTGACATCCGCTTTTATTCAGCATTTCTTGAAGCACAGCACAGGATATCTCTTCATCATCAACAATCATTATATGCTTTTTATCCGAAGTAAAATCGACCCGGGACTCGTTACTGCCGCTATCATTATTATTAGAAACTGCTTTGGCAATGTTCGTATATAACGGCAAGAAGATTGTAAACTTTGTTCCTGTTTTTTCAGAAGATTCCAGAGACAAAACGCCTTTATGACTTTCCACTGTTCCATATACGGCGGCGAGTCCCATACCTGTTCCCTTTTCACCCTTAGTACTGAAAAAGGGTTCAAAAATTTTATTCTTTAATTTTTCGGGAATACCGCATCCGCTGTCATTTACAGCTACGGACGCATATTCCCCCGCCTTCAATGATCGAAAGGGCCCTTCAATAGAAAGGTCTGCTTCCAGAGAAATCTTATTGGTAATTATCTCGATCTTTCCCCCTTCCGGCATGGCATCTCTTGCGTTTATCAGAATGTTTAAAAAAGCATTAATAAGCTGGGTGGAGTCTCCTTCTGTGTAAAGAGGAACTTCGGAAAAAAATCTCTCAATCCTGATATCTCTTCCGATTCCCCGGCCGGCAATTCCCAGTGCTTCCTCAAGCACAGAATGAAGATCAACCTTTTCTATTTTATATTTGCCCTTACGTGCAAATGCCAGAAGCTGTCCTATGAGTTCGGAAGACCTTTCCGACGCAGAGACAATCTTCCCCGCATAACCGGTTATTTTTTCCGGCAAGTCTTCATAATTATATATAAGATCCGCATAACCAAGAATTCCGAGAAGCTGATTGTTAAAATCGTGGGCTACACCGCCGGCGAGATGACCGACAGCCTCCATTTTTTCAGCCATTCTAAGCCTCTCCTCTATTTTCTTCTTCTCTGTTATATCGGTAATTACCGCCAGAAGCCGCGGTTTACCTTCATATTCAAATGCAACTCCGCTTACAGAAATATTAAATTCGGTTCCGTCCTTTCTGATATCAACAGATTCGGATCTGAACTCATGGCCTTCCCCGACATCCACAACAAACTTGCGGAATAAATGCTGGTATGCCGGAGTTACAAAATCAGTACCGTGGAGGCCTAACATTTCTTCCCGGGAATATCCATACATTCGGCATACGCTATTATTCGCTTCAACAACATTGCCTTTAAGATCAAATATCAGAAAGCCCTCTGCCGCGGAATCAAATATTTTCCGATACCGTTCTCCAGCTTTTTTTAGCTCAAGACGATCATTCTCTCTCTCCGTGATATCACGCATATTTACCACAACACCGCCAATGGAAGGCTCATCCGAAAAACCGGTAAAGAAAGCCTCAAAAATCCTGATCCCTTTTCCGTCGTGAGTTTTAACTGTTAATTTTGGAAGAAAAAATTCTTCGCCCGGGTTAAGTCTTGCCTTTTCCCCGAGCTTGAGGATTCCTTGAAGTTCACTGCCAAGTGCCAATTCTCCCAGATAGCGGCCTGTTATTTCCTGCGGGGAATATCCGGTCATTCTCGCTACGGAAGGGCTTACATACCGGCATATTCCGCCTTTTGACACAATCATTATGATATCCGAAGACTTCTCGGTAATAAGCCGAAAAACTCTCTCGTTTTCTGCAGCTTCCAAAGCCTTCTCTTTTCTTAATTTCAGTTGAATAAAAAATAAAACAGAAGAAATGCCAAGGAAAGCGAGAATAAAAAAATTAACATCCCGGGCGGCCTGTTCATCAAAGTTCATGTTGACCGGTACAAGTATTATTAACAGCGACGCCGCTGCGGAATACATAAAGGCCCTTTTAAATTCGAGAAATGTAAAAGCGAACAATATCGGCACAACAATATAAATCTTTTGAACCGGAAACCCTGTTAAGTGATAATAAGGACCTGACACGAGCCAGACAAATAAAACGGATACAATGAGATTAATCCATACAGCGGTTTTAAAAAAACCGATATAATTAGAATAAAAAGATACTCCGAAAAAAAAGAGCAGAACAACACGGATTATAACTGCTCCGGTCCAAAAATCAACCCTCCCGCTCATCATGAGAAAAATCATCAAGGTTCGCGCCAAGGCAATAATAAATGCCGCCATAAGCAGGCATCCGTGAACCAGTGCCTTTTTTCTTTTGAGCTTCTCCGGATATCGCTCTTTGCCTATTATAAGATTCTCGTAAATCACAGGTTGTTTACAGCCCCATATTAAAAGATATCCTGTGAAGCGGACAGGTACCATGCTTTTTGATGGCTTTCATATGCTCTTTGGTACCATAACCCTTATTCTCCGCGAAACCATACTGTGGATATTTTTTTGCGGCTTCCGTCATAAAACGGTCTCTGCTAACTTTTGCCAGGATCGAGGCTGCCGCGATATTAGCCGATTTAGCATCTCCTTTGATAACGGCCTTTTGTTTTCCATCGAACCCCGGTATTGTTTTATTACCGTCAATAAGAACCACAGTCCGCGGAGGCATCTTTATTTTCAAGACTGCTCCTGCCATAGCTTTGAAGGTAGCCTGAAGAATGTTTATTTCATCTATCATGCGATTATCTACAGAAAATATTTCGGCATAGAGTGCTTTTTCAATAATTTCAAAATATAGCCTTTCCCTGGCGGCTGCGGTCAATTTTTTGGAATCATTCAATCCTTTTACTGGAAGCGAGTCAGAAAGTATAACTGCTGCCGCATATACAGGACCGGCCAGTGGTCCCCTGCCGGCCTCATCCACACCACAGACAGAAAGCCCCTGTCCTCTTAAATATTTTTCTCCGGCATAAATGTCGGAAAGACTAAAAGCCCCATCAAGCTCATCCAGAGGGTCTCCGAAAAGCGACTGCTGAAAAGAATTCAGAATTTACCCTCCTCAAAATCTTTAACAGCCCTCCAATATGTATCATGTTCCTTACGAAGTACACGGACCGCGAGAGTTTCAGGCGTATCTTCGGGAAGCACCGGCACCTTTTCCTGCCTCACTACCGGTCCGGTATCATAATTTTCATCCACAATATGAACAGTAACTCCGCTTTCTTTAGCTCCCGCCTCAATAACTGCCTTATGCACATTAATTCCGTACATACCTTTTCCACCGTATTCCGGAAGTATCCCGGGGTGAATATTAAGTATCCTGCGTGGATAAGCGGCTATAAGATAATCAGGTACAAGTTTCATATACCCGGCAAGCAATATCAATTCTATCCCTGTGCTCGCAAGTTTCTCAAGCAGAGCTTCTCTGTATTTAAGAGGATCCGGATGTGTTCTCCCGCTAATATGAAAAAATTCTATTCCATATAAACTGGCTTTCTCCGCGGCTCCGCAGCGGCTGTTATTACTTACAACAAGATCTATCGAAGACTTAAGGCAACCTTCCAATATTTTTTTTTGAACAGCCGAGAAATTTGACCCGCCACCCGATGCGAAAACCGCAATTTTCAAAATATAACCTCCTTAGAATATTCCTTCTATTCCCCAAAGGGCCAGGCCTTCTTTATTTCTCAATATTATATCATCATAAATATAATACTCAAGAAAAACTCCAAATTGATCCTTATCTCCTTTGAAGGATACTCCGCCCCGTATTCGCTGCCTGTGTCTTGCGCCCCTGCCGGTAAAAAGGAATCTCGGCAGATACTCTATAAAATACGAGGCTTTTTCTGTTCTCCAAATCGGAGAACCAAATTTAAAGAAAAGATGAGACTCATAGTCATGCCCGTATCCAACAACCGTCGGATTAAAACCCATCCCGAGATCTCCCTCAAGATAAAATGCTGCCTCTGCCATATAAAACAATTCAGGAGAAAATCCGCTTATGTCTGTTGAATCGGCAAACAGTCCGGAGGTGTTTTTCTGTACATAGGAACTGCTTTCAAAACGGACAGCCGGCGCGTTCCAGTAATAAACATCCCTGCCGGGCACATCCTTCAAAGGCTCATGGTCAATAAAATGGTAGCATTCATGAAGAAGCTCAAAAACAGCTGTTCCCACACTGAACTCGATTTTAATAAGAGGATCTATGGTATAGTTTGCAAGGTGCGGATCAAAAGTGACTGCATTCGAGGAGTTTCCCATATATATCTGGGATTCAAAAAAAAAACCGGCGCGAATATTACGGAAAGTCCATAAATCGGATCCTATCGCGATATGCCCGTCAACCTTGTAGTCGGAGTTATAATTAAAAAACTTAGCGATATATCCCCTGCCGTAGATATCCGGGGCAAATTCAATCTTTGCTTCGACTCGAAATGCAGTCAGAGCGAGCAATAAAGACATTGTGATTTTAAACACCTGCGCTTCTCCCTGCGGAAATTATGTGGATTGAAAATTAATCAAGCATTTTTCTGAAGTATTCTATCGTCTTACCGAGTCCGTTTTCAAGCTGAACGGACGGGTGCCAATCAAGTTTTTCCTCCGCCAGGGATATATCGGGTTTACGTTTTCTCGGATCATCATGAGGAAGATCTTTGAAAATTATACCTGAATCAGTCCCGGTCATCTTAATGACCGCCTCCGCCAACTCTTTTATTGTGAATTCGGAAGGGTTTCCAATATTTACAGGACCGGTAATATCATCTTTATCCATAAGCCGCAGAAGCCCTTCGACAAGATCATCAACATAACAAAAAGACCGTGTCTGGGAACCGTCGCCGTAAACAGTAATATCTTCTCCCTTCAGAGCCTGAACAATGAAATTACTCACAACCCTTCCGTCATTTTCAAGCATCCTCGGACCGTATGTATTGAATATTCTTACCACTCTGATATCGACATTATTCTGGCGGTGATAATCAAAGAAAAGAGTTTCGGCTACACGCTTTCCTTCGTCGTAGCAGCTTCTTAAGCCAATACAGTTTACATTACCCCAGTAAGACTCTTTCTGTGGGTGTTCCGCCGGATCCCCGTAAACTTCAGAAGTTGAAGCCTGAAGTATTCTTGCTTTAACTCTTTTGGCCATGCCGAGCATATTTATAGCGCCCATCACAGATGTCTTGACCGTTTTAACAGGGTTATACTGATAGTGCACAGGTGAAGCGGGGCATGCCAGATTATAAATCCTGTCAACCTCCAGGAGTATAGGGTTTATAATATCATGTCTTATATACTCAAAACCTGCACGGTCCACAAGATGAATTATGTTCTTTTTACGCCCTGTATAGAAATTATCAAGACACAGCACCTCATCACCCCGGGCTAAAAGCTTCTCACAAAGATGGGAACCGATAAAACCGGCGCCGCCCGTTACAAGAACCCTCATTAAAATACTCCCTTCATGTTATTTTCAATTCCGAAACCCTTGCGGAATAATCATCAGACCCGAATATAAAAGAGCCGGCTACCGCGCATCCGGCGCCGTTCGAAGCGGTTTTCTTGACAGTCTCGGCATTTATACCGCCATCAACCTGCAATACCGGATCTAATCCGCGTTTCAGACATTCTTCCTTTATTTTTTTAAAAGTACCCATTGTCTCCGGAATAAAACTCTGACCGCCGAAACCGGGATAAACGGTCATTATAAGGATCAGACCCGCATATTCAAGATAAGGGAAAACTTCTTCAGGTTGTGTATCGGGTTTTAAAGAAAATCCCGGCACAATCCCCATTGTTTTTATCTCTTTTAGCGTATATTCAAGGTTTTTAGAGGCCTCAAAGTGCACGGTTATTCCGGAGGAACCCGCATCGGCAAAATCCTTTAAGTATCTTTCAGGTTCACATATCATCAGATGAGTGTCTATGTAGCCATTGAAAATACTCCTTACAGACTTTACTACAAGAGGCCCAAAAGATATATTAGGTACAAACATGCCATCC
>CAYNYI010000129.1:0-6948 GCA_964401455.1 uncultured Fibrobacterota bacterium | reverse complement strand
AGAAACCTTTTTAGACGGTATTGATGCGGTAATCTGCAGTTCCCCGGAGGAATATTCCGAAAGGGCTTTGTATTATCTGAGGCACAGGAATGAGGCCCTTGATATTATAAAAAAAGCCGAAGAAAAAGTTCTGGACAGTCATACATACCGCCACAGAATTTTAGATATTTTAAACAAGCTTTTCTAAAAAAAAAAAAATTAAATCTCCACGATTCTCATAAGCCCGTATTTGCAGGACCAGGATATGCAGAACATGAACTCCTGCTCAGAAAGATTCACATTACTTTTTATAATGCCGTATAACCCGGAAGCTTTCAGTGCTTTTGCCGGCATTTTGGAAATAATGAACTTGATAACCTCCGGGTTTATAAGGGAGGCCCCGACATCAGAGTACGGAACGGGTATTTTTGTATTGCCGGCCTTCTCAATTATTGATGTCATTTTTATTTCGGCCGTTACATAATGTCTGAAATTTTTAAAGTGATTTATTTCCCAGGGGTTTGTTTTTCTTTCGGGTTTTTTAGAGTAACCCGAGACATTTTCAGATAATTCTTTCCAAAGGCCGCAGTATCTTTTTATTATTGACGGCCAGAGATAGTCTGTCCGGGCCTTTACGGAGGCGGCTTCGGATATCTTTTCCATTTTTTCAGGGTTATTATCGAGTTCTATAATCGCCGATTCCATTTTATGCATGTCAATAACAATGGATTGGGAGATAAGCAGCTGATAGGTTGAGAAATTTATCAATTCGGACATACCATCATATAGCCCCGAAATATCGGTCCAGTAAGACGGGACCTTGATTCCGGTTTTTCCGTCCTCAACCAGTTCCGAATATCCGTTGAAATCGGATATCACCGGAACACAGCCGCATGCCATGGCTTCGGCAACAGAGAGTCCGAAGGTCTCCTGCAGATTGTCAACCGGCGCGGCGTAAATATCTGAAGCCGCGTAGAGTTTTTTCTTCAGGCTGTTGTCGAAGTTTACGGCGAGTCTCGTAATATCCTCAATGCCGTATTCCCGGAGCATATTTTTTATCAGAAGTTCTTCTCGTTTGTCTGCGCTCCCGGCGAGAATGAAAACAATGTTTTTAGAGGTTCTCATGGATACTTTTTTTATGGTCTTGAAAAGAGGTCCGAAATCCATCTTTTTTGATGGAGTGAGGCGCCCTAAAGTAAGGATTACAAGATCATCGGTGTTTATGCCGAGTCCGCCGCGGCTGTCATTTTTATCCGGTACTTCAGAAAAGTCAGGACTTATGCCGAGAGGTATGCGGTCAAAACGGCCGCGGTAATCGGCATCGCTGAAATTTGATGAAGTGTCATCGAAAAGATTTTTCATAACTATTTTACCGCATTCGCTGCTGCATATAATAGAGTCGAAAGGAAGGGCCGGAGCAAGCGAGGTTTTGAGCGCGTGGTATGCAGTCTCGGAAGAATTCAGTGAATGTATTATACCGGTTACCGGAAAAAGTTTCCGGGCATGACTGTTTCTGAGATGAATGAGACCCGGAAAATAAAAACCCCAGCCGCATACATGGAAAACATAATAGTCGTTTTGCCGGACCATCTTTTTAAGAGAGCATATATGAAAGACTTTTATCCTCTTTTTAATTTCTTCGGGAATGTTTTCTCTTTTAATACGTCTGCTCGTGAGATCTGCATTGTTGTAATTCGGGCAGAATATATGATATTCGTCGAAACCGGAATAACAAAAAAGGGATATGAAAAATTCATAATTGGCTACGAGGCGTCCGATTTTATATGAAAGTTCGGAGCTCTCGTATATTGGCTGGGTTGTTCCGAATATCCGCATTTGCTTTAAAAGGTTCAATCATTGTATGAAAGGTCTGAATCAATTATCTTTATTTAAGATAAAAAAATTCAACTTAAGAAAGAATGTAATATTATGTTCAGACTTCTCATGAAGATACTGCCGCTGACGGAAACTCTGGGCGGTAAGGAACTTTTTTTAATATCAAGTATAGGTAAATCCGGTTCTACCTGGGTACAAAGAATTGCCGATTCCCATCCCGAAATTTTATGTTCGGGAGAAGGTAAGTTCGCTGATATGCTAAAAGGCGTTAATTCCTGTTTCAGTATATATAATTCATCCCTAAATAAAACCAACAGGCTTATTTACGGCGATGATTACTGTTATAATCCTCTTGATGAAGGTTATAAGGTCCCGGTGCTTCAATTTTTAATGGCTCTTTGTATTCTGAATCAGAAAAAACCCGTTACAAAACAAATAAAACTGATCGGCGACAAAGACACTTCCTATGTTCATAATATACCGCTATGGAGTAATGTGATACTTCCTGAAGCCAGACTTGTGCATGTAATAAGAGATATAAGAGATGCTTTTGTCAGCAATGCCTTCCATTTAAAAAGACAGGGCTCCGACCTCATGGAAAACCGGGAGAAATACAAAGGACATCTTGAGAGAATGACGACTGGCTGGGTCAGGATGATAAAAGAAACACGTGAGCAGTTTAAACACAATAAAGAAATGCTTCATGAATTAAGATACGAAGATATGCAGGAAAAACCGGAGAGCACCGTCAAGGGCCTTTTTGATTTTCTGAAAGTTGATTCCTCGGATAAAATTGTCGAAAAATGCATTTCAGAGAATGCCTTCTCAAAATTAAGCGGGGGCAGAGGAAAAGGTGAGGAAGACAGGTCTTCTTTCTACAGAAAAGGAATAAGCGGAGACTGGAAAAACCATCTTTCGGAAGAAGATGCCGCATATATTACCGGGAATGCCGGAGAGCTGATGAAAGAACTCGGATATCTGTAAATTATGGACCTGTATTTATAAATAAAAAACCCTTCCCTGAGCGGGAAGGGTTTTTTTGTGCGACACTACTCTTAAAATTATCCAAGCAGTGAGAGTACGGACTGTGCCTTCATGTTTGACTGCACAAGCATGGAGGAAGCAGACTGCTGCAGTATCTGATACTTCGTGAATTCGCTGGTTTCGTTCGCGAAATCGGCATCTCTTATGAGGCTTTCCGCAGACTGTGTGTTGTATTCCTGGTTGATCAGGTTATTAACAGTATGCTCAAGTCTGTTGACATAGGCACCGAGGTCTGAGCGCATATTATTGACGCTGTCGATAGCTGTGTCCAGAAGAGTAATGGCAGCGTTAGCGTCAGACTGGGTTGAGAGATTGGAGCTTCCTGAATCTATTCCCATAGAAGTAGTATCAATACCGTCGATGTCTATTGTTATTACGTCATTGGTGGAGTCATTGGCACCGACCTGAAGAGTCTGGTTGCCCGCGACACCGAAACGGCCAGCCGTACCGGTATCGTTAATGAGCTGCTGAGTATTATACTGAGTAGATTCTGTTACACGGTCTATCTCGCTCTGAAGAGCAAGGTATTCCTGGTTAATGTATCCGCGCTCTGTTGATGTGAGCGTGTCATTGGCAGACTGGACAGCGAGTTCTCTCATCCTCTGGAGCATGTCGGAAGTCTCGTTAGCCGCTCCTTCAGCCACCTGCAGAAGTGCTATGCCGTCCTGGGCATTTCTTTTGGCCATATTGAGGCCGTTTACCTGTGTTCTGAGCTGTTCGGAAACTGAGAGTCCGGCGGCATCGTCGGAAGCACGGTTAATCCTTAAGCCTGTGGATAATTTTTCGAGGGTCTTGTTCGTGTTCTGGTTGATCCGGTGCAACGAACCCTGAGTGACCATCGAGCTGATGTTATGATTGATACGCATGAAAACCTCCTTGTTTTCAGCGGCATTGCGGTGCCGCTTTTGTTTTTGATACTCCGTCCATGGAGTGTTTACTGGAAAGACCTTTCCTTAAATGTATCGGGAATTAATTCACGGAACTTTAAAGAAATTTAAAGAAAATAAAAAAAGCCCCCGTTTATAACGGGGGCTTTTACCATAAATATATGTTATGATATTCTTCCGGACAGGAACTATCCAAGCAGAGACAGTACCGATTGCGCCTTCATGTTGGACTGCACAAGCATGGAACTGGCAGACTGCTGAAGTATCTGATGCTTCGTGAATTCGCTGGTCTCTTTTGCGAAATCGGCATCTCTTATGAGGCTTTCCGCAGACTGTGTATTGTATTCCTGGTTGATCAGGTTATTAACAGTATGCTCAAGTCTGTTGACATAGGCACCGAGGTCTGAGCGCATATTATTGACGCTGTCGATAGCTGTGTCCAGAAGAGTAATGGCAGCGTTAGCGTCAGACTGGGTTGAGAGATTGGAGCTTCCTGAATCTATTCCCATAGAAGTAGTATCAATACCGTCGATGTCTATTGTTATTACGTCATTGGTGGAGTCATTGGCACCGACCTGAAGAGTCTGGTTGCCCGCGACACCGAAACGGCCAGCCGTACCGGTATCGTTAATGAGCTGCTGAGTATTATACTGAGTAGATTCTGTTACACGGTCTATCTCGCTCTGAAGAGCAAGGTATTCCTGGTTAATGTATCCGCGCTCTGTTGATGTGAGCGTGTCATTGGCAGACTGGACAGCGAGTTCTCTCATCCTCTGGAGCATGTCGGAAGTCTCGTTAGCCGCTCCTTCAGCCACCTGCAGAAGTGCTATGCCGTCCTGGGCATTTCTTTTGGCCATATTGAGGCCGTTTACCTGTGTTCTGAGCTGTTCGGAAACTGAGAGTCCGGCGGCATCGTCGGAAGCACGGTTAATCCTTAAGCCTGTGGATAATTTTTCGAGGGTCTTGTTCGTGTTCTGATTAATCCGATACAACGAACCCTGAGTGACCATCGAGGAAATGTTGTGATTGATACGCATGAAAACCTCCATGTTTTCCGGTGTTTTGCGGAACACCGTGTTTGTTTTTATGGACCGGTTCCGTCCCTGGAACCGCTGAGGAACAATTTCCCCTATTATCCTTATCGGGAAACGCCTGCAGGCACTTTAATTTTTTTTGGATATTAAATGATATTTTTTTTACGGCCGCCTCCTAAAGGTTATTTTTATGTATATATGAATATTATAGTCATAGATACCGGGGCTCTTACAATAAGGGAAATTTGCGCCGCCCTCAAAAGAAAACCGGGCGTAAACATTATAAAACTCGGTTTGCCCCTTATAACCGCTGGCACCGATGCCGGGAAAATTTTTGACGGTATAAAAAAACACTCGCCGGCCGCGGTTATTTCCGTAAATGATTACGGATATGACCGGGAGGGAGAACTCGCGGACATTATAAACGATAACGGGATTTGTATAATCAACTGGTATCATGACAGGCCCGACTATATGCCTCTTTTTATGGATTTTAAAATAAAACCTCATCCGCTGCGCTTTGATTTTGTGTCCGACCGGAGTTTTCTCGACTATACAAATGACGAGTCTCTGGCCGCGGGATATCTTCCGCTTGCAACCGATCCGGCATTATTTCCGTTAAACAGGAATACATCCTTCAGACATGACACGGCTTTTGTGGGAAATTCCGGATTTGAATTTATTGAGAATATTTTTAAAGGACCTCTGGAAGTACAGCTTGATCCGGAAAACGGCCTGGTCCGAGATCTATACGGCAGGTTTTCAGCGGATTGTTATCTGGATATTAAATCCCACCTGCTTGAAAAAAATGAGGTTAAAGATATGCCGGCGTCCGCCAGAGACAAATTTATTGCCGCAGCGGAATTTCTGATGTCTTTTTTTTACAGGAAAAATTTCATGAAATATATGGCGGAAAGGTTTTCAGAGAGGTTCAAGATTTACGGCGACGCCAACTGGGCCGGATTTCTGGACAAAAGGCTTGTATCAACCGTGGCCGGTTATTACACCAATCTTGCTTCTATATACAGCGGAGCAAAAGTAAACATTAATATTAACCGCTATCAGATAAAGGAAAGCTTTACGCAAAGGTTTTTTGACTGTAAAGCGGCGGGCGCTTTTTTCCTGACCCAAAGAAGGCCGGCGAATCCCGAGATTTATTTGACTTCGGGTACGAAAAAGGAAATAGTTGAATATACTTCCGCGGAAGAATGCGCGGACCTCACCGAATATTATATAAAAAATTCATCCGAAAGAGAAAAGATCGCGCTTCGGGGAAGGGAAAAGGTCCTGAAGTACCATACCTACGATAAAAGGGTGGCAATAATTCTGGATAAGATTAAAAAACTCAGGGGACATTCCGGCCGGTAACCGATGTGTATTTTTCTTTGATAAGCCGGTTTTCCGGAAATATTTCCAGAGCCTTGTTCAAGACCGTTTCGGCTCCTGTATTGTTGCCTTCTCTTTGAAGAAGGTCAGCAAGTCCGCAGAAAGACTCCGGCTCTCCTTTATCGATCCCTTTATAATATTCTTCTTCCGCTTCGGAATTTCTTGTTATTCTGGCGAAAAAATCCCCTTTTTTATAATGGGGAAGGGGAGAACCTTCCTTTATTTCCATGGCTTTTAAGAGGTAGTTTTTCTGGGATTCGCTGTCTCCTTCTGATGCGGCTATTTTTGCGAGACCTATCGCGCTTCCCGCCCTCATCTGGTTTATATCCACAGGTATTATGCTTTGTTTTTCTCCGAGATCGATTAGTTTCTTATATTTTTTTGCAGCACCGGTTTTGTCTCCCGAGTCGTCCAGAATCCTTGCCGAATAATAAAGGGCCGGAGGGGATTCCGGATTAACTGAATTGAGTTGTCTCGAATATTTTGAGGCGAGATTCTTATCTGAGCCGTAGAAAATTTCTATGAGCTTTATCAGTGCGGCCTCGGCTAAAAGCTTTTTTTTGCCTGTTTTTTTTACGGCCAGTATAGTCTCCCGGTAAAGAGACACGGCTTTGTCAATTTTACCTGATGAAGCAAGCGCACCGGCCAGGGAATATGTTAGAAACGGTTCTCCCGGGTGCTCCTGAAGTTCCATTTCAAGAAGTCTTCGGTTTCTTTTTTGTTTCTCAATCGAGACTGTCTGGTCATAATAGCCTCTGTGTTCAACCACAATATTCGTATAT
>CAYNYI010000128.1:0-6952 GCA_964401455.1 uncultured Fibrobacterota bacterium | reverse complement strand
ATGAAAAGGTGGCTTAAAATATATGAAGTGTCAGATCAAATACTAGCTATTACAGATTTAACGAAATACAGATTTCGGATACTTCCGGTTATTCAGCCGGAGGCAAAAGCGGATTGTTATCATCTTCCGGAGCTTCCAGTTTTTCAGGGGATTCTTTACCGGAAATCGATTTCTTTTCATCTTCTTTATTTATGGAACGCAGTTCAGTTCCATCCGAAAGCTCATACATAGACTTTTCTGAGAGTGAATTCCGGTCAACATGCAAATGACGGTGTTCTTCATGACGGTTATCATGAACAGTACGGTTGTCATTGGAAATATTATAAACCTGCCTGTTTTCTGTATTATTTATAACAATTTTCCCCGGATCACCCGATGCGTTTTTTTCTGCCGCGACGAGAGTATTGTATTTCTGATTAATGGGTATCCACTCATTCATGTAAAAAACAAATCCGTCTTCTATTTTCTTCCGTCTGGCATTTTCAAGCTCGTTTTTCTTGTCAATAGAGACCCATCTCCCTGCGCTTTCCACATAACCGTTCAAAACTTTCTCTTTCCATTCCCTGTCCATTTTATTCTTCCCTATCTGATTTTTCTGCCTCAGCCGTTCTTTTTTCGAGTCTTTTCCTCATATTCTGAACAGCCATAGGAGAATATCCGGCCGCTTTAAGACCGGCAATAATGGAGGCGGCTTTCTTTTCGGAACCGTATTTTATATAAAGCTCCGCGAGAGCACGGTCCGCGGCTTTTTCAGAAGGCAGAACTGCTCTTGCAATCTTGAAGTTCAATTCGGCATCGATACGGTCACCTGAAACCATTGAAGTAAGACCCTGCGCAAGATGCCGGTTATATTTTATCTCGGTGCGCTGATTCAATATAAAAAAAACAGCGGCAACAATAGCAAACGCTTCGAGAAGCGCAAGAATAAACCCCAAAATTCCAAGCACGCTTCCTCCGTCGCCGCCCCGGTTTACAGGTTTAAGATCGGAATCTTCGGGATTTCCTTTAAGTTTTGTTATTCTGTCAAGATGGACTTTGGCATACTCACTCTCTTCCGAATGAGGAAACTGCTCTATAATCCTGTTATAAATTTCTTCCGCGGTTTCCCAGTCACCGTTACGGTAGTCGGTGTTATATGCCTTGCGGTAAAGCTCTATTGCCGATGCCATTATTCCCTCCGAATTTTGATTATATACACTTTTATTTAAAATAAATGGAAAACTTCTTCATTGCAAGTAAGATATAAAAAAAGGCGGCTAAAGCCGCCTTTTTTTATTAATTAAAAGCCTGGGTCAGACAAGTCCCTGCTCTATCATGGAATCCGCGACTTTAACAAAGCCCGCGATATTGGCGCCCATCACATAATTACCCGCTGCGCCGTAATCTGCCGCCGACTTTGCCGCAGCTTCATGCACCGACTGCATTATCAGCTGAAGACGGTTATCGACCTCTTCCCGTGTCCATGGCATACGCATTGAATTCTGGGACATTTCCAATCCGGACGTGGCCACTCCGCCGGCATTTGCAGCCTTTCCGGGACCGTATAAAATACCGGCTTTTAAAAACTGCTCCACCCCTTCCGGAGTCGTCGGCATATTCGCGCCTTCCGCGACAACAAAGCATCCGTTTGAAAGAAGAGCCCCGGCATCTTTCTTGTCGAGTTCGTTCTGGGTCGCGCTCGGAAATGCGCAGTCGCAGGGGATATTCCACGGGCGCTCGCCGTCATAATATTTCACACCGAATTTTTCGGCATATTCCCTTATGCGCCCCCGTCTGAGGTTCTTGAGTTCTTTAACAAAATCCAGTTTTTTATCGTCTATTCCGTCAGGGTCATGAATATACCCGGATGAATCAGAAAGGGTAACCGCTTTAGCGCCAAGCTCATTGAGTTTTTCAACGGTGTACTGTGCCACATTTCCGGAGCCTGATACCACGCATTTTTTACCTTCAAAAGACTCCTTGCGGGTCTTGAGCATTTCCTGCGCGAAATAAACAGCTCCGTAACCTGTAGCTTCCGGCCTTATAAGAGACCCGCCCCAGTTCAGCCCTTTACCTGTCAATACTCCCGTAAACTCGTTCTTTATTCTTTTATACTGCCCGAACATATAACCGATTTCTCTTCCTCCGACACCGATATCACCGGCCGGAACATCTGTATCAGCGTCTATATGGCGGCTGAGCTCTGTTATAAATGACTGGCAGAAACGCATGACTTCATTGTCGCTTTTTCCTTTGGGATCAAAATCTGAACCGCCTTTACCTCCGCCAATCGGAAGAGTGGTAAGAGAATTCTTGAAAATCTGTTCAAATGCGAGGAATTTAAGTATACCTATGTATACTGTGGGATGGAACCGCAGACCGCCTTTGTATGGTCCCAGCGCGCTGTTAAACTGAATACGGAAACCGCGGTTAATTCTGTAATCGCCATTGTCATCCATCCACGGGACCCGGAACATTATTACCCGCTCAGGTTCTGTTATCCTTTCAAGGATGCGTGCTTCCCGGTATTCCGGGTTCTGATCAATAACTTTTTCCAGCGACTGCAGAACCTCCGCAACCGCCTGATGAAATTCCGGTTCCCCGGGATTTCTCTTGACCACAAGGGCCATAACTTCTGAAACGTAAGACATCGGACCTCCGTTTTTAATATTATAAAAATGCAGACTTCATTATCTGCGCAGGAATTTATCTACCTCCTCTGACGCTTTTCTGGCGTCGGCCAGTGCTTTAACAACCAGAGATGCGCCCGTCCGGCAGTCACCGGCCGCGAAAAGCCCCTCAACCGAAGTCATAAGGGAGCCGTCAGTTTTTATATTCCCCCGTTCATCTTTTTCTATATCAAGCTCTTCTCCGAATAACTCATCCCGAAAATGCGTAAATCCCATTGCCAAAAGCACCATATCGGCCTTTATGACAAAATCACTGCCTTCTATTTCCCGGAATTTTGAGGGATAGCCCTGTTCATTTTTTTCCCATTCCAGTTTAACGCATTTTATTCCGGCCACACTGCCTTTTTCCATAATTATTTCTTTTGTAAGAATACTCCAGAGCCTTTCGCAGCCTTCGTCATGGGAGCTTGACTTGCGGTATTTATAAGGCCATTCGGGCCAGGGATTGCTTCCAGTTCTTTCTGATGGAGGTTTTGGCAGAAGCTCAATTTGAGTTATATTACCGGCATTCTGCCTTCGTGACGTTCCGATACAGTCGGCTCCTGTGTCGCCGCCCCCGATTACAACGACATCTTTACCCTCGGCTGAAAGTTCATTTTCATCTGTCTCTGAGGCATTTACTCTATTTTGCGCTGTAAGAAAATCCATAGCGAAATAAACACCTTCCGCCTCCCTCCCGGGTACATTTAAATCTCTCGGAGTTTCGGAACCTGCGCTTATAAGCACCGCGTCAAAAGAACGGAGCAGATAAGAAAGAGATATATCCTTACCGACACAAACGGAGTTCTCAAATTTGACACCTTCCTGCTCCATCTGGACAAGCCGCCGATCAATAACGGCTTTAGAGAGTTTAAAGTCCGGTATTCCATATCTAAGCAATCCCCCCGGACACGCTGATTTTTCGAAAACAACTGTCTCATGCCCCGCTCTTGCAAGGTTCTGCGCAGCGGCGAGTCCGGCCGGACCCGATCCGATAACCGCGGCATTTTTTCCGGTTTGGGGCATCGCCTTCGCAGGCTTAACCCAGCCTTCGGCAAATGCTTTTTCAATAAGTGCCAACTCAATATTTCTTATAGAAACCGGCTCGTCATTTACCGAAAGAGTGCATGATTCTTCACACAGAGCCGGGCATACCCGACCTGTAATTTCCGGAAAATTATTAGTAGAATGAAGAACGTCAACCGCTTTTTTCCATTGTTTTTTATAAACGAGGTGGTTCCAGTCCGGTATACTGTTAGCCACAGGACATGCATAATTGTGACAAAACGGCACACCGCATTCCATGCAGCGTCCGGCCTGAATGACAATTTTTTCATCTTCCATCAGTTTTTCAACTTCCAGATAGTCTTTGATCCGCTCTTCAACAGGCCTTTTATCATTTACCTGTCTTTTGTCTTCAAGAAATCCGCTTTGTTTACCCACCGTATACCTCCTCGGTTGCAGAAAGCGTCTCATTGTCCCGGTGTTCCTCAAGATGCATCCGCTCAAGGGTCTTTTTATACTCAACAGGAACAACCTTTACAAAATAGGCCAGATATTCCATCCAGTTTTCAAGAATGTCTCTGGCCTTACGGCTGCCCGTATTCTTGAGGTGTTTTTTCAGAAGAGAGTGCAGAAACTCTTTATCCTTATCCATCCATACACTCTCAAGATCGACCATATCAAGATTACATTTGGTATCAAAAAGCTCAGTCTCATCAAAGACATAAGCAATTCCTCCGCTCATTCCCGCAGCGAAGTTATTTCCGGTATGTCCAAGCACAACTACAGTTCCGCCGGTCATATATTCGCATCCATGGTCACCGAGCCCTTCAAGCACCGCTGTCGCGCCGCTGTTTCTCACGGCGAATCTTTCCCCGGCCATTCCATGAATATAGACCTCTCCGCCTGTAGCTCCGTACAAGGCGGTATTTCCGGCTATCACATTTTCATGAGCTATAAACCCTGATTTGGGAGGAGTGTCTATAACAATCATTCCTCCGGACATCCCTTTGCCCAGATAATCATTAGTATCTCCCTCTACATGTATATTTATTCCGGGCGCCAGAAAAGCCCCCAGGCTCTGCCCGGCCGAACCTTTAAGAAACAGCTTTATTGTGTCCGGCGGTAGTCCGCCAGGGCCGTGCTTTTTCACTATTTCCCCGCTGATAAGGGTTCCTACCGTCCTGTCTGTATTATGAACAGGCAAGGCAAGATATACGGGAGTCTTATCCTCTATTGCGGGCATAATCCCTTCCATTATTTTCTTATCAAGGGATTTGTCAACTTCATGCTCCTGAGATTTAATACAGCGCCGGGCTTGCTTACCTTCGGGCATATCCGGCATTATCAATAATTTTTGAAGATCAAGGAGCTTTGCCTTTTCAATATTGTTCGGTATTTCGGCCTCAAGCATATCGGTTCTGCCAACCATCTCATCTATTTTCCTGAAACCCATATCCGCCATATATTCTCTAAGCTCCTGCGCAAGAAACCTGAAAAAATTCTCTATGTGCTCCGGTTTTCCTTTGAAGCGTTTTCTGAGTTCATCATCCTGAGTAGCCACACCCATCGAACAGGTATTCAGGTGACATTTACGTAAAAGTACACATCCCATAGTAACGAGTACCGTAGTCGCAAATCCGTATTCCTCGGCCCCCATCAGGGCGCTGACAGCAAGGTCCCGGCCTGTCTTCAACTGCCCGTCAACCTGGACCCTTATCTGCTCACGGAGCATATTTCGGATAAGAGTCTGCTGCGTTTCCGCTAATCCAAGTTCCCAGGGGAGCCCTGCATATTTAATAGAGGTCAGAGGGGACGCCCCGGTGCCGCCGTCCGAACCGGAAATCAGCACCATATCGGCTTTGGCTTTGGATACACCCGCCGCGACAGTCCCTACGCCCACTTCGGATACAAGCTTAACCGATATCCTTGCCGAAGGGTTCGCGCATTTGAGGTCGTAAATAAGCTGAGCTATATCTTCAATAGAATAAATATCATGATGCGGCGGCGGAGAAATAAGCGTAACACCCGGGGTGGTATGGCGCACCCTGGCAATTTCAGCACTGACTTTGTGCCCCGGAAGCTGCCCGCCTTCGCCGGGTTTAGCGCCCTGGGCAATCTTTATCTGAAGCTCATCCGCATTATTCAGATAATGAATTGTCACCCCGAACCTTCCCGACGCTATCTGTTTAACTCGTGAACGTTTTGAATCACCGTTGGGCATTTTTTTATAGCGCTCCGGATCCTCGCCTCCTTCGCCGGAATTGCTCCAGGCTCCAAGACGGTTCATCGCAACAGCTATGGTTTCATGGGCTTCCTTGCTTAAAGAACCCATCGACATGGCTGAAACAAAAAATCTTTTTACAATAGAATCTACCGGTTCCACCTCTTCAACAGGCACGGCTCCCTGCGACCGAAACTTGAAAAAGCTCCTGAGTGTCGCGTGAGACTCAGACTGATCATCGATAAGCCGGGTATACTCCTTGAACATATCATAATCACCGAGCCTTACCGCCTGCTGCAGTTTATATATCGATTCAGGAGTCCACAATCTTTTTTCTCCGTTTTTTCTCAGATTATAAGCCCCCGATACCCCCAGAAGCACAGGCAGCGGGGCCCCGTTCGGGGGGAAAGCCGCTCTGTGTCTGACAATGGTTTCATCGGCAATTTCATCAATACCGATTCCGCCTATTCTTGACGGAGTTCCGGAAAAATATTTATCTATGACATAAGAACCTATTCCTATGGCCTCAAATATCTGGGCGCCGAAATAACTCCGGACAGTGGAAATTCCCATTCTGCTGAAAGTTTTCAGAAGACCTTTTTTAATTGCGGTGATATATTGGTCCGCGGCCTCATTGGCAGACAAAGGCTTATCAAGCGAACCTTCTTCGGCCATTTGTCTGACTGTCTGGAAAGCGAGATACGGGCAGACAGCATTAACACCATAGCCGATAAGAAGAGCGAAGTGCATTATTTCACGGACCTCACCGCTATCGACTATAATGGCCGTTTCGGTTCGCATTCCTTCTCTGATAAGATGATGATGCAGACCCGCGGCGGCAAGCAGAACGGGGGCTGACGCATTTTCTGCGGAGAGTTCCCTGTCTGTAAGAATCAGAAAAGTAGCGCCTTCTTTGACAGCCCCGGAAGCTTCCCGGAAAACCCTGTCCAATGCTTTTTCCATCGAAGCTCCGCCTCCATCCGCCGGGAAAACAATGCTGATCTCTCTGACACGGATATCAGTATTCTCAGAGCTCTTGATTCTTACAAGGTCCTCGGGAGTCAGCACCGGGTGGAGG
>CAYNYI010000127.1:0-7057 GCA_964401455.1 uncultured Fibrobacterota bacterium | reverse complement strand
GGGCGCATTTTTATCGGCCGGGCTTGTCGGGTGCATAACCGCCTCCCTGTTCACACAGATTACTCCTGAGACTATATTGGATACGAGGCTGAAATTGTGGGAAACAAAAACTATTCCCATTTTTTTGCTGAGCTCTTCAAACAAAGCGTATAATTTGGCAGCTGTTTCCTGGTCAACATTCGCGGTGGGCTCATCCATAACGAGAAGGCGGGGTGATGACGCAAGAGCCCGGGCGATAAGTATGCGTTGTCTCTGCCCGCCTGACAGTTCCGAAAAACTCTGATTTCCGGTGCCCGAGAGCCCTACGGCATTGATCGAATCCTCTGCGCGTTTTCTGTCATTTTCATTGAAGAATAATTTTCTTGGATTGAGCCTTCCCATCAGAACCGTTTCGAATGCACTGATCGGGAAATCCGGGTCGTATAGAGACTGCTGCGGAACATATCCGATGTCCATTGCTGCCTGACCGGGAGCTTTACCGAAGACTTTTACTGAGCCTGAATCGGGTTTTAAAAGCCCCAGCAGCAGTTTCAGAAGTGTGGTTTTTCCGCCGCCGTTAGGGCCGACAACACTGATTATCTCATTAGCTGAGATTGTGAAAGTAACATTCTTTAGGACTGTATCGGAGTCATAAGAGAAACTGACATCCCGGAACTCAACTGTGTCAGGCGTTTTCATTTATTCCCCGGGCGACTTCTGCTTTTCAAGACTTTCTCGCACCGCCTGCGCCGTCTCTCCAAGAGTTTTGAAATATCTCTGAGGCAGAGGGTCGAAAGGTATAACGGCTCCGCCTATTTCGCGTGCTATTACAGAGGCGCTTTTTTGTGAAAACTGCGGCTGTACGAATATTATTTTGACATTGTTTTTTCTGGCTTCTTCAATTATCCTTGCCAGTTCTTTTGCTCCGGGTTCCCGTCCGCGGATTTCCACCGCGATTTGTTCAAGACCGTATTCATCGGCGAAATATCCGAAGGCCGGGTGGAAAACAAAAAGCTTTTCTCCTCTTACCGGCTCTAGTACCTTCAGAATTTCCATATGAAGCGAATCCGCGGACTTTTTAAACCGGGAGAGGTTTTTCATAAAAATGTCTTTTTTTCCGGGAAAAATTTCGGAAAGACCCGTCGCTATGTTTTCCGCGATTTTTGCGGCATTTTTAGGACTGAGCCATATATGCGGGTCTTTGCCGGAATCTCCGTTTTCTTCATGATGATGGGCGTGTTCATGGTCATGGGATTCACAATCTGATTTAATTGCGAGGGTGCGCTTTTGTATCCCTATGTCTGTTTTCTTAATTATAAGTGAAGGAGACACGGACCGGATTTTCGGAATAAGTGTTTCCTCAAGCGCGGTACCTACTGTGAAGAACACGGCAGCCTTGGCGAGTGAGGCCATTTGAGACGGGGTGGGGTTGAAGCTGTGCGGGCTTTCACCCGGACCCACAAGGGACACTATTTCAAATTCAGGGCCAGCTATGTCTTCCGCGAATGTTTTTTGCGGTAAAATGCTTGTGAAAATAACCGGCATATTGCTTGTATTTTCTGTCTTATTGCATCCTGAGCAGATTAAAACAGCGACAGCAGACATAAATGCAAAGGTGATTGATTTCAAAATTGTGCCTCCGGGAAGAAATTAAGAATTCAGGAATAAAATACAATATTTTAATAAAGCAAATCAAAACTATAGTAACTTCATTCAAGGCTCATTAATTATATTTTGCCCCATGAGAAAAGTGTTATATAAGGAAATTAGTAAAAGAACCCGCGATATCTGTCTTCAGGCGGCTTTTGAGCTTCCCTCTGAAGTAAAAGACGCTCTGCGTAAGGCAGCTTCCGGCGAGAGCAATAAAAGGGCTGAGAACATTTTGGACCAATGTGTTCTTAATGCCGAAATTGCCTCCCTGGAGAATATGGCTATCTGTCAGGATACCGGGGCAGCCGTGTTTTTTATAGAGATTGGTGATCAGGTATTTATAGAGGGCGGGAATATCAAAGATGCGGTTAATGAAGGAATGACGGCGGCCTATAAAGAAGGCTGTTTAAGAAA
Organism: uncultured Fibrobacterota bacterium; assembly: GCA_964401455.1. GTDB lineage: Bacteria > Fibrobacterota > OXYB2-FULL-49-7 > CAYNYI01 > CAYNYI01 > CAYNYI01. The sequence continues at coordinate 5,014 of CAYNYI010000127.1, read as the reverse complement.
GTCTATGGTGGACGATCCGGTTTTTATCCGGAAAAACACCGGTTCCAATTTTCCGGCGGTTATACACATTGATATTGTTGAAGGAGATAAAATACGCATATTACACGGTCCTAAGGGCGGCGGAAGCGAGAATATGAGTGCCGTTAAAATGCTTAAGCCCCTTGAGGGCGAAGAAGGAATTATTGATTTTGTGAGTTCTACCGTTATTTCGGCAGGCGGCAACCCATGCCCGCCTGTTATTGTGGGAGTAGGTATCGGAGGAACATTCGAAAAAGCCGCGTTGTTAGCTAAAAAAGCGTTGTTCCGGCCTCTTGATAGCAATAATCCTGATCCTCTCTATGATGAACTGGAAAACAAAATCCTTAAGCGAATAAATGATTCCGGGGTCGGCCCTCAGGGGCTTGGCGGTAAAACTACTGCCCTTAAGGTAAAAATTCTACACTTTCCTTGCCATATAGCTTCTCTGCCGGTAGCCGTTAATCTGAATTGCCATGCAGCTCGACATGCGGAAATAGAGATTTGAGGTAAATTATGAAGACGGTTTCTTTAAAAGGTCCTGTTTCAAAAGATGATTTGTTCGCTCTGCGAGCCGGAGATGCCGTAAGCTATACGGGGGAGCTTTATACTGCAAGGGATGTTGCGCATAAGAGGTTTTGTGATGCATTGAAGTCCGGTAAAGAACTTCCGGTTTCTCTCGAAGGTGCGATTATATACTACACCGGGCCCGCACCCGCCCCTCCCGGCAGAGTAATAGGCAGCGCCGGCCCCACAACCAGTTACAGAATGGATTCTTTTACTCCGTATCTTCTCGAAAACACAGGCCTTACAGCGATGATAGGCAAAGGCGCCCGCTCTATGGAGGTCATTGAGGCGGTTAAAAAAAACGGGGCTGTTTATTTCGCGGCTATAGGCGGAGCGGGGGCCCTTATCGCTGACAGAATAATAAGCTGTGAAACGGTCTGCTATGAAGATCTCGGCCCCGAAGCAGTCCGAAAGCTTACAGTTCGGGATTTTCCGCTCTACACCGCCGTTGATACTCAGGGAAACAGTCTGTACAAAAATTCATTCTGATTTTTGGGCCGGCTTTTGTCTGTATTTAATCTCTTTTGTGTTAAGCTTAAGATTTTATATATTTTAACAGTATGCGTGAATTCTTGTTCAGATTTCCCCGGCCAGAAAGAGTATCTTTTAATCTAATATTTTTTATTTTAGCCTTTTCTGCTGTTCAGTTTACTTTTGCCAAGGGTAATGCTGATTCCCCCTGCCGGATTTTAACTCCTGAACCTTTTTCTGTCATAAATGATGATTGGCTTAAGGCCGATGTGGTCTGTAATGAGAATATTGTAATCGACTCGGTTGAATTTTTCATGGTTTACGCCACTTTGACCGAAAAAAAGAACCAGTCATGGAAAATCGATACCGCGCGGGTTGCAACAGGAGACCACTTGTTTGATTTAAAGAATATGCGGGATATGCTTGTCTATATAGGTGCCGAAGTCTCTACCCCCGACACAGCTTTAAAAATCGGATATGATCATGATATACGCGGAGTACCCGTGGTTATTGACCGGGAGAAGGATTTTAAAAAGATTACTCATTTATGCGGTATCTGTCCGGACGGTATTGATACAGAATCAGCGCAGAGTATTTCAGAATTTACGGGTCAGAACAATAAAGTCTCATTTTCGTCATGCCGGAACAGTGATTCACTCTTTATCAGAATTAATGTCTCTGACCGTAATCTCAATTTTCGACAATCTCAGAGAATGAGCTACGGATCAAAAGCAGACTATTTTAAAACAATGTGGTATTCAGACGGTTTGGAGATATGTTTCGATACAGAGCATAATCATTCTGAATGGAGAACTCTCAGAGACTATGAATATATTATAAACGTGGGTGGCGAAAAACAGGGTTATAATTGGGATCCTGTGTCCGGGAAAATGGAACATTTTGGAGAACCAGAAGCCCGGGCCGAAGTGATCTTATACGGAACACTTAATGATAACTCGGATATTGACATCGGGTATACAGTTGAATTTGCCGTTTCTCTTGACTTTCTCGGGCTTTCTACTGTCGTTTACGGAGATACTATCGGTTTTGACGTTCAGGTTTTTGATCTGGATTCTGAGACAGGGAGTGTTTTCAGGACAATATGGAGCGGAACTGATTTCAGTAATAATGATAATACAAGTGAATGGGGGAATATGGTTTTTACAGGAAAGAAGACCGATCCTGTTTTACTTTTTCTTATCATCCTGATTCCATTTTTTCTAGTTTCTTTATTTATATACAAAGGAGGCCGGAAGCCAGAGGTGGATGAAGATTCGGCTGAAAAAACAGAAATGCATCATATTGTTGTCAGGGCTTGTGAATATATAGAGATTAATTTTTCTTCGCCCAAACTGGGCAGGGAAGAATTGGCGAGATACTTAAATGTGAGCGAACCTTATCTTAGCACTGTTTTCAAGAAAAATACAGGCAAGACGCTTACTGATCATATAAATAATGTCCGTATTCAAAAAGCGAAAGAAATTCTGACAAGCTCGGAGATGAGCATATCAGAAGCGGCTTTTGCTACCGGCTACAATACCATACAGAATTTTAACAAAACTTTCAAAAAGATCACTGGCAAGAGCCCTTCCGAATATCGAAAGAGAGTCTGATTTATCAGGAAAGCGGTCTTGATAAGATAAAAAGAGATTGAAATTACATATGTTTAAGCAATATTACCACAGTTTAAGTCTTTTATTTCATCTTTTGTAGAAATTGAGGTTCATTTAGCTTATGTTATGCTATATAATTTATGTACGTATGCATAATTAAAGAGGAGCTCTATGCGAAAATTCAATGTGATTTTTTCTGTAATTTTATCGCTTCTTCTGGTCTTTTGTGTTTATGCTGAAAAGCCCAGAGTCATAGTTTCCACTGACATAGGCGGAAGCGACCCTGATGATTTCCAGTCTATGGTCCATTTTCTTGTATATGCCGACGAGATGGACATTGAGGGCCTCATTTCATCTCCTCCGCACGCGGGCAGGCTGAGTGATCTACGCGAGGCTCTTACCGCTTATCAAACCGATTATTCAAATTTAAGTACCTATGCCGATTATCCCACGTATTCTGAATTATACAATATGTCTGTTCAGGGGCAGACTTCCGGAGGTTCACCGAGTGGAAGCAGGAGTACCGACGGCTCTCAGCTGATAGTTAACCGCGCGAATGTTTCTGACTCCAGACCCCTATGGGTGCTTGTTTGGGGCAGCATTACCGATGTGGCCCAGGCAGTTTATGAAGATCCGGGGATTAAATCTAAAATAAGAGTTTACTCAATCGGCAGCTGGAATACAGCTCAGGATAACAGCAGCCGCAATTATCTCTATAATAATCATTCAGACCTCTGGTGGATAGAAAACGATCATGTTTTCAGAGGTATGTACGATGACGGAGACTATAGCGGAGACCTTACTAATTCCGGCTTCCCCTCAAATCACATTGATAATCACGGTGCGCTCGGCGAACTTTTTATGGCAAAAAAATCATCGATAAAGATGGGTGATACACCTTCAGTTCTGTATCTACTTTCTCCTATGCACAGCACCACGGGAAACTGGGATGACCCGACCGCTGAAAGCTGGGGCGGAAAATTTAAAACTACCGGTCACGGCACAAATTTCTATACCGATATATATAACAGCAATTCAACCGATGGTGAAAGTGTCGCGAAATGGCGCGAAGACTTTCTGAGAGACTGGCAGGACCGTATGGACAGGTGTCTGGAAGAGAATCCGGTCCAGGATGATACTCCTCCTTCTGTCCCTTCCGGGCTTGGAGCATCTTCTGCAGGAGAATCATCGATTGATTTAACCTGGACAGCTTCTTCTGACAGTGAAACCGGAGTCGAGTATTACAAAATATATCGCGGCGGCGACAGTATCGCGACCTCCACGGCTACTTCCTATACTGATGACGGTCTGTCAGAATCGACTGAATATACTTATACGGTTTCGGCCGTGAACGGCGCCGGTCTGGAAAGTTCTCAGTCGTCGGGTGCTTCGGCAACTACCGACGCGGACCTGACCGCTCCTGAAATTTCTTCCGTATCCGCGTCCGGAGACCCCAACGTTGTTACTGTCGAATTTTCCGAGGCTGTTTCTCAGTCTTCTGCCGAGAATACCGCTAATTACAGCATTGATAACGGTATCTCCGTAAGCTCCGCTGTTTTAGGGTCCTCGGGTAAAACCGTAACGCTGTCTGTATCCACTTTAAGCGAGGGAATAACCTATACACTCTCTGTAAGCGGAGTATCTGATGTTTCCTCTGCCGGCAATACTATAAGCGCGGGCAGCAGTTCTACTTTTTCGTATATAGCTGAACTTGTTATAACCGGACTTTCTGTAGGTAGCGGATCCGCGTATGAATGGGATACTCTCGAAACCGGAAAAGAATTGTTTATTGACCGTGATTATACCTTTCAGAGCGTTCCCGAAAGCTATACCGGTGAGGTTTATCTCAAAACAGCCAACGGCGATAAGGGCGATGCTTCTAATTCGATCAGCTTTGATGTGAACCTGGATGTAACAGTTTATATAATAATGGATGACCGTGCGTCGGTTCCTTCCTGGATGAGCGATTTTGAGGATACCGGAGATGATGTTGTTGCGGATGATGCTTCTTCCAATCTTACCTACAGTCTGTATTCAGCGGATTACTCAGCCGGAACACTAAGCTTCGGAGCCAACGGAAGCGAGAATATGTATATGCTCGTTGTAGTACCGGCATCAGGTTCCAATACGGTGAATATGCACGGGAAACCTTCTCCCGACCGGATTATTTCCGGTATATCAGTATCTCCTAACCCTTTTAATCCTTCTACGGTCATTACAATAAACGGTGTTCGTGAAGGTGTAGATGTCGAATTGAAGATTTATGACTCAAGGGGCCGGATTGTTTCCGCAGGAAGCGGCGGACAGCTTCAAAAAATTTCCGGCGAATATCGTTATAACTGGGATGC
>CAYNYI010000126.1:0-7254 GCA_964401455.1 uncultured Fibrobacterota bacterium | reverse complement strand
CTTCCGGCATAACTCATGAGAGACATTACCAGCTCTTCTCTGTATGGATCAATAGGAGGATTTGTCACCTGGGCAAAAAGCTGCCTGAAATAGCTGAAAAGAAGTTGAGGTTTTTTAGAGAGAACAGCCAGAGCGGAATCGTCGCCCATGGATCCAATCGCTTCCTGGCCATATGTACACATAGGAGCCAGAACATTTCTTAATTCATCCTCTTTATAACCGAATGCAAAATGTCTTCTTCTTAATGTCTCAGAAGACATCTCAGTCTCCTCGGAGGGAGTAAGAAGTCCCCTAAGACTGATCCTGTTCTCTTCGACCCAGTGCCTGTATGGTTTCTGCCGGCTTATAACCGATTTAACTTCATTGTCGGGAATTATTCTGTGCTGTTCAAGATCGACAAGAAACATTTTGCCCGGCTGAAGTCTTCCTCTTTTAAGGATATCATCACCCGGAAAATCAAGCACACCGGATTCCGAAGCCATTACAATTGTTCCTTCTCTTGTAACAGTATATCTTGCCGGCCTCAAACCGTTACGGTCCAGCATTGCTCCGATATATCTTCCGTCTGTAAAGACAAGAGCGGCCGGACCGTCCCATGGCTCCATAATTGCCGAATGATATTCATAAAAAGCTCTCTTGTCCTTACTTATATGATACTTTGTCCCCCACGCCTCCGGCACCATCATCATCATTGAATGCGCGAGAGACCTTCCGCCCTGTACGAGAAGTTCCAAAGCATTGTCGAAACAAGCGGAGTCGCTTCCATTTTCCTGTATTACAGGCTTTATCTTTTCAATATCTTTACCGAATAAAGGCGAATCAAGAAGATGCTCTCTCGCCCGCATACGGTTAATATTGCCTCTAAGGGTATTTATTTCACCGTTATGAGCAAGATAACGAAACGGTTGAGCAAGGCTCCATGTAGGCATTGTATTTGTGCTGTATCTCTGATGCACCAGTGAGAAGGGGCTCCGGAAAAGCGGGTTCTGCAGATCCTCATAAAAATCCGGAAGCTGTGTCCCTGTAAGCATACCCTTGTAGACGACTGTCCGGCTTGAAAGGCTGACTATGTAAAACTGGCTATAATCACCATCGTCATATTCTGAAACAATATTCTCGATCTTTCTGCGAAGCACATAAAGTTTTCTTTCGAAATCATCAGATGATTCGGGACCGGCGGCGACAAAAAACTGTTTGAATTCCGGCATGGCGGCAGCGGAAATTTTACCGGCCACATTTCTTTTAACAGGCACATCTCTCCAACCCAGAAAACACTGTCCTTCTTCGGCCGCGGAAGTCTGCACGGCATTAATGCATTTTTCAGAAAGTTCAGCATCTACCGGCAAAAAAAGGAACCCGACACCGTATTTACCGGGTTGAGGAAGCTCAATGCCGTTTTCGGTACAAACATTTTGAAAGAAATCATGAGGAACCGATGTAAGAATTCCGGCACCGTCTCCGGTAGATTTATCTCCTCCCTTCGCCCCCCTGTGTTCCAGATTTACAAGGACCTTTATCCCTTTTTGAACTATTGAATGGTCAGGCATCCCGTCAAGTGACGCGACCATGCCCACACCGCAGCTGTCATGCTCGTTTGCCGGGTTATACAACCCTGAAGCGATAGGATGTCCGCCTGAATTATGTAAGGCCATATTGTTCTCCGTTATTTTTTGTAACACACAACTTTCTGTTTTATGGAATTAAAATTCATACAAAGACTTTGCCCGCCAGTATTGAGGACTTTCAAATGCCCGGAAGAATTTTTAGATTCCGGAAGGATTTCATCTGTTATACTTTCACTGTTTTCAAAAAAATCCCTGTTAATAACAGAATTCTCATTCTTGGGATAAACCGCCATATACAGTATTTCCTGCTCGACAAGATCATTAAAGAAATGAGTACCGAGTGATACATCGGGAACAAGCCCCTCCCTCATCATGGCGATCTCACATAAAACGGAAACATTATTAATCTCAGCGAAGTTGACCGGAACACCGAGATTGGGAGAAGACGTTCCCCAACGGCCCGGCCCGACAAGCATTATGCGCTTATTTTCATTCTTGTAATAAGAAGTAATCTTGCCTATATTTCTGGCGGTATTATATTTGTCCTGAATAGAAAGTGAGGAATACAATTCCGGTACTACATAAATAACTGTATCTATCTCAAGCTCTGAGCTGTTTCCTATAATAGGACCTTCCGTTCTGATAACGAGCTTATCCCCGTTCACTTCCGGAGGATTTTCTACCACGGCTTTAGAACTGCGCCATTGAAACGGCCTGCACTGCACTATATTAATTTTAAAATCGCCTTTTTCGGAAAAATTGAGAGTAAACTCAATATCAACGGGATAGTCATAAGCCTTGTGCAGAAGAGCAAGCATCTTTCGCATGCTGGATATAAAATCCGTCTTTTCAAAAAGATTGCTGAAGGTGAGGACCCATGGAAAAATGTTTTTCCCTTCACTTCCACGGGCGGCTCTTACAAGAGCGCCGTCTCTTGTAGCGAACATATCAAGGGGCAGATTTTCCGACTCCTCAACGACCTCTTCAAAAAGTGCTGATGACAACCTGTTGGAATTCAGGTTAAGAATATCAACACGCCTCTGAGTATATTTTTTAACCTCGTCAAAATTTGATTCAGGCCTTCTGCCGGGCGCGTTGAGACTTACAACCCTTGTATAGTCATCGTCTGCGCGGTCGACCGCGCGGGTACCAAGACCAAACACCAGCCTCAGCATCCCTGAAGACGGATCTATTTCGCTGTTCCAGACATATGGGTTGAAGGAGAACCCGACCCCCGCGGCATGCGGGTAAAAAAGATTTCCGTAAATATTTCCTGAAACACGCTGCACCAAAATAGCCATCTGCTCATCGCTGTCAAGCAGTCCTCTTTGCGCGCGGTACAAAAGCGCCTCTCTGTTCATGGTACTGGCATAGATTGTGCGCACCGCGTTCATAAATGATTCAAGTCTTTCCAGAGGTGTTCCCTGATTGGCACAGAAAACACTCTCGTACTTTCCCGAGAAGGCATTACCGTAAGCATCCTCAAGCAGACTGGAGCTCCTGACAATTATGGGTGACTGACCGAAATATTCAAGGATTTCCATAAATTGGTCCTGAATGTCTTTCGGAAAATCTCCCGAACGCAATCTGCGCCTTGCCTCGTCCGCGCCATCCAGAAGGGTGGAGGCATTCCGCTGCTTCCTGCGTATCCACCAGCACCCGTTTTGAATGAGGTATGTATAAAAGACGTCAGAACCTATAAAAAAAGAATCATGAGTCTCGAGAAGAGCGGCAAGTTCGGGATCCGATTTTCTGATTATGGATCGTGAAAGCAGCATACCGGCCGATTTTCCTCCAATAAGTCCGGTTCCGACCATTCTCTTTTTTATCTGAATTAAATCTCTGATGTCCAGAAATTTATCCGCCAATTCAAACAGCTTAGGATCTCTTGTAACCGCAATATTTATAAGCTTCCTTGAACATTCCCGTAAGTCTTCCTTACCGGCTTTTCCTTCTTTTAAATCTTCAAGAGTATTTTGAGCATCCATAAAAGTCCTTGCCCAGAGATCATTGCGCTGAGAAGAGAAATCCAGCCAGGGTCTCCCCTCTTTTGCCATTACTTCGGAAACAACTGCACTGTTTTTTACAGGAGAAAAATTTTCTCCTTCCCATCGGTGCAGCATATACATTGTCGGAGAATAACGTTTATGGACTTTCTGCGGTTGAAGATATAAATTGCCGTCTTTTGAGTATATATCGCCCACCACCTGGGCAGTGCTGTGTATAGCCTTTACCGCATGTTCGGTATGGTAATTTTTAAGAAGGGCAAAATAAGTAACGGTCTCATAGTCATATAAATATGGGCAAGTCAGCATAAAAAAGTTACCGAGCATCCGGTCGCTGTACCAGTCAACGGCAAGTTCGGAGAGGCTGTCAAATACATAGTATGCTCCTATGCCGCTTTCTTCTATTACATCAAAAATCTCGGATATAAACGTCTCAAAACCATCCTCCGGATGCAGTCTGTAAATTTCTGCTTCGATGTCTTCAGGAATAAGTTCATCATGATCGGCAAAACGAAAATAAATGAGACGCCGATTGTTTTCATTTGCAAAACGGGCAAAAGGCACTACTGCCGGAGCATAGTCTTCTATAGAATCAACCTGCCATACAATGTTATCACCGGGTATTACCCCTTGAATAACTTTGTCCAGACCCTTAAGTCCTGTACTCAAAGGTACAAAAGAACGTTCCATAAATTTCCCTTCCGCTTTCTAATCGTTCTCTTCGAGTGTATCGATAAAGCTCAAAGTATTTCCCGTTATTTTTTTATTCTTCCTGTATATTATTCCGAGTGGCCTATAGAATTCAGAGTTTCCCAGCTTTGTTTTACAAAGTCTCTTCTCCCTTATCTCGGTTTCCAGCGACGGTTCCGGGAGAATACTTATACGGTCGGAATTCTCAACAGACCGTTTTATTGCCTCTATATTGTCAAACTCCGGATCAACCCCTACAGAAGCGTTAAATTTTTTCAGAAATTTATCCACTTCTCTCCGAATTACGAGTCCACGGTCAAATCCGGTAAATCTGACACCGTCCAGAGAAGCGGGATCAACGCTTTCTTTATCTGAGAAAGGAGATCCCGGACGGCTGACCAATACCATTTTTTCTTTTCTCCAGGGTATAACAGCAAGCTCTCTCGAAGCCCTGGGAAAAGAAACAATTCCAAAATCTATCTTCTCATCGAGTACCTCTTTATAAACCCGGTCTGGATGAAGATACTCAATATGTACCTCAACACCCGGTTTCAAATACCTGAAAGCCTCTATGTATTTATCCATTCCGCAAAGCACTACAGAATAAATGGCTCCAACCCTTACAATAGAATGCATCTTGTGGTTCCGGCCGCCAAGAGCATTCTCCAATGCTAAAAAACGCTCGACAATTTCACGCGCTCCGTCAAAAAAAATCTTTCCTTCCTCGGTAAGATTCCAGGGGCGACGGCTTCTGTCAATAAGGGATAAATCGAAATGTTTTTCTATCGAGTTTACCGCCTGGCTCACCATCGGCTGAGTAACACCGTTTTCTGCGGCGGCTTTCGAAAAGCTTCTTTCTGCGGCGGCATCACAAAACATTTTAATTGACTCGATTTGCACTGTATAAGTTTTCCTTATATACTGTATCCACTATATAAACACTGCTTATAAAGGATAAGCAATAACACATACCTTAGTCAAGGTATTAGATAAACTTAATTTTTGGGGGAATCAGAACCTGATAAATTCAGATTTGCCGATCATATCGCGAAATTGTTTCTTCCAGTTATCTCCGAAAATCTTTTCGGCGAGGTCAACGGCTATATGACGGGGTTTCAAGCCTTCTTTTTTCAGGCGGCCCAGGCCTTGCAAACATGAAGGACAGTTCGTAAGGATATTCTTTTCCGCTTCGGGGTTATTTCTTATTACTGAATTGATTTCGACTGATTTTTTTCGGAGCATCTCTGAAGAGATATCCGGTCTCGACAAAGCAAGGGTGCCGGCTTCCGAACAACAGTACCTCACCGGAGCAAATTCATAAGTTCCGGTATTTTCAAAGACTTCACGGGCCTGACCAGAAAGTGAATCATGACAGGGGGCATGATAAAAACAGCTGATATTTTTTTTACTTTTTAAACCATGGCTAACCGCGTATTCGGATATATCAACAAGGCCGGATCCGAAAATCCTGTCAGCTTCCATAATGCGAAGAGATTCCATACAAGTTCCGCAGCTTATTGCCACGGCTTCGAAATCCATATAATTAAACATATCCCGTATCTGACTCAGAATTATGGAATTCCTCAGCATTATTTCCCTGTACTGTTCGGTCTTTGAATTGACCATAAACGGGAAACCGCAACAGAGCGATGGCGGCGGCATAACCACATCCGCGCCGGATTTGTGCAGCAACAAAAGGGAAGCCCGCGAAATATCAGAAAACATCCTCTCGGATCCGCATCCGGGAAAATAGAAAACCGCGCGTCCCCCGCTCTTTTCCGCCTTAAGCAGAAGCGCCTTACCGGAATCAGAACCGGAAAATTCTTCAAAGAGAGTGCCTTTATCCGAAACCGGCATAGAAGACCCGAGAAGCCTTAACGGGTAAAAATTTCTTAAAAGTTTGTTTTTAAGAATAGGAGAAACAAGAAAATGTGCAAGATTCTGCATTTTCACCCCGAACCGCAGCAAACCGGTCTTTATAATACTGTTCAGAATTTTTCCGCGCCATCCAAGATAGAAAAGAGTAAAACGAGTCGCGGGAGCTGTTCTTTTATGGTTCATTTTACTTAAAAGCTCCCGCTCAAGCACAGAAACCTCTCCGGTATCAATATCCGACGGACACGGTTTTAAGCATTTGTGACAAATGGTACAATGGTCGGCTATCTGCTCAAGGTTCCGCAATATCTCGTAACCTGCCTTCTTCTGACGTTGAGAATCATAAAGCATTGCTTCAATGAGTGACCCGATCGCGAGGTTTTTATTACGCGGGTGAAAGAACATCCCGCCTTCAGGGAAGAAAACACAGCAGTCCGGTTTGCATTTGCCGCATCTCACGCATTGCGCGATCTTCAGAGAGAGTTCTTCAAGCCGGCTGTAACGAAGGATCCTGGCTTCAAGTTCAAGCAGATTAAATGACGGTGTAAAAACTTTTGAAGCAGACGCTCTGTCATCAAGTTTGCCCGGATTCATAATGCCCGAGGGGTCAACCTCCTTCCGGTACTCCCGTAAAAGGTCGATTTCCTTATCATTCAGGTATTTCAGCTTTGTAATTCCAATTCCATGCTCCCCGCTAACCACTCCCCCGAGGGCAACCGCTTTCTCCATGACTGCGTCCGCGGCGGCCTGGGCTTTGCCCATCATTAAGAGATCATTTGAAAAAACCGGTATATTGACATGTACATTGCCGTCTCCGGCATGCATATGCGTAGCGATAATTATTTGTTTCTTTTTAACCTCATTTACAATCTGCTTAAAATTTTCATTAAGATCTCCGTATCCGCGGTAGAGTTTATCAATCTCCACAAGAAATAAATCTGCCGGATCTTCGCCGTTTTTACTGACGGTGCCCTCCGAGCGGATAAGCGAAATATATTTTTCAGAGAGCTTAGAGGCCGTTTCCGTTTTTTCAAGGTACCACTTGTCCTTACTGTCCGTTGTTTGCTGTCTGATATTTTCTTCTACAGCCTTTATGCATTCAATTCTGTTTTCCGCTT
>CAYNYI010000125.1:0-7335 GCA_964401455.1 uncultured Fibrobacterota bacterium | reverse complement strand
AGAAAAGGTCTGCGATATGTGTAAATATTTAGCCGGTGCTGATATAGGAACCGTAGCGGTCAAGCTCGTGCTTTTGAATATTGAAGACGGTAAGGTGGAGTATTCGGCATATATGCGCTCTTTCGGCAAACCTCTTGAAACGCTTATCAATATGCTGCGCAAGGCATACGGGGAATTTCCCGAAAAATACATTCACTCAATCTCTTTCACCGGGAGCGGCGGTAAACTTGCCGCGGGAATAGCAGGTGGAAAAGTTTACAATGAAGTCATAGCCGTCTCTGAAAGCGTAAAAAAATATCTTCCCGGGATAAAAAGTATTATTGAGATCGGTGGACAAAGCAGTAAGTACCTGCGTTTCTCGGGCAACCCCGATAATGCCCTGACAGACCTTTCAATGAATAATCTTTGTGCCGCGGGCACAGGCTCTTTTCTTGATCAACAGTCTTCCAGAATGGGTATCAGGATAGAAAAAGAGTTCGCTGAACTTGCCGCATTGTCTAAGCATCCTCCTTCAATCGCCGGCAGATGCAGCGTATTTGCGAAATCAGATATGATACATCTTCAGGGAATAGGAACCCCGGACTATGATATTCTTGCCGGACTTGCCATGGCGGTTGCCAGGAGTTACCGGAATACCATGATAAAAAGCGGTAAGATTGAGACCCCCTGCGCCTTTATCGGAGGAGTCTCTTTCAATACAGCTGTACTTAGTTCCCTTTACAAAATACTTGAGGCAAAAAGCGGACCGGAAGGGTTATTTGTACCCAAGTATAATGCCTGGACAGCAGCCTGCGGAGCGGCTCTGCTGTCACTTCAGGAAGAACCGGCTCCGTTCCCCGGACTCGGCGCCCTTATCGATTATACAAGAAGTGGCAAATCTCCTTCGGAGAGCAGACTCGGTTCTCTCGGAACAGGATTTGAGCAAAAATACCGTACCCCGGTTACCCTTGTCTCACCGGATAAATGCACTGATGTTTACATAGGCATAGATATTGGCTCTCTCAGCACCAATATTGCTGTTATAGACGAAGAATCAAGGATTGTTGCGCGACGCTATCTCCCTACTGCCGGACGTCCTATTGATGCTGTCTCAAAAGGGCTCATCGAGATAGGGGAGGAAATATCCGGTAAAGTGAAAATCAGAGGAGTAGGCGCTACCGGATCGGGACGCTATCTTATCGGAGACTGCGTCGGTGCTGATATCGTAAGAAATGAGATTACAGCACAGGCTAAAGCCGCTGTTCATATAGATCCGGCCGTTGATACAATCTTTGAAATCGGCGGGCAGGATTCAAAATATATAAAAATAAACCAGGGAATTATAACTGATTTTGAGATGAATAAAGTATGCGCCGCCGGTACAGGCTCTTTCCTTGAAGAACAGGCGGAGAAACTCGGGATCTCGATTAAGGATGAATTCGGAGAACTGGCCCTCAAGTCTCCGGCACCCGGAGCTCTCGGAGACCGTTGCACTGTTTTCATGGAATCTGAACTCAGGACATCGCAGCAAAGCGGACAGCGGACAGAAAACCTGGTAGCGGGACTGGCATATTCGATAGTCAGTAATTATCTGAATAAAGTTGTAAACGGTAAACAGGTTGGCGAGAAAATATTTTTCCAAGGCGGAGTGGCCTGGAATAAAGCCGTAGTCGCGGCGTTCAGAAAAATACTAAAAAAAGACATAATAGTTCCTCCGCATCATGACATAACCGGAGCGATAGGAATGGCGCTTCTTGCCAGAGAAAATAAACCGGAAGAATCCGATTTCAAGGGCTTTGACCTTGGCGGACAAAGATTTGTAACAACAAGTTTCGTTTGTAAAAAATGTGAAAACCGCTGCGAAATCAAAAAAATCGATGTTCAGGGCGATAAACCCCTGTATTACGGAGCCAGATGCGAACGTTTTGACGAAGATCTGCAAACCGCTGTATCCAACCTCCCGGATCTTTTTGCCGAAAGAGAGACCGAACTCACCAGAGACTATATTCTTCCCGGAAAAGGCCCCGGTATTATCAATCTTAAAATCGGAATTCCACGAGCGCTGATTTTCCATGAACAACTTCCTTACTGGAAAACTTTTTTCGCGTATCTGGGGTGCGAAGTCATTGTTTCCGATAAAACATCATCGAGAATTATTTCAGACTCGACTGCGGGGAGCGTTTCGGAAACATGTTTTCCGGTAAAACTTGTGAACGGCCACATAGCTGATCTGGCCGCAAAAGGAGCGGAAGCTTTTTTTCTGCCTGTTATACATAAGCTCGAAGAAGACGCCTCTTTTTCCGAAAACTATCTCTGTCCTCTGGTTCAGGGTTCGGGTTGCATCGGACGCGCATACGCCGAAAGCTATTTTCCCGGTATAAAGATATTTTCACCTTCATTATATTTCTCGAGAGATTCGGAAAAACCGGATAGAGAGATGCTTCGTTTCGCCGCTGATGCAAAAATTCCGGCAAGCGCTCTGAAATCCGCAATGAAATCGGCCGCGCGGTCTCAGAAAATGTTCGAAGCCTGGAAAAAAAAGCGCTGGAATAAACTTATTCAGGAACACAAGTCCGACCTTATAGTTGTAGCTGGCCGCCCCTACAACACTTCAGACGCCGGTCTTAACCTGCAAATAGCAAGAAAGCTGCTCCGCCTGGGTAAAATACCGGTACCTATGGATATGATCCCGTATCACAATACCGATATTTCACAACACTATCCGGGAATGTACTGGAAATACGGTCAGAGCATTTTAAAGGCCGCGAGATTCTTACGGACTAACAAATCTCTACTTATGGATATGATCTACCTGACAAATTTCAAATGCGGTCCGGATTCTTTTATACTTAAATTTATGAATGAGGAAATGAAAGATAATCCCTTTTTGGTACTCGAACTTGACGAACACAGCGCCGACGCGGGTATGGTAACCAGACTGGAAGCATTTATCGAAAGTTCTTCAAATAAAGAGTCGTGCCCCTCTCCCGAAGATTCACCGCGAAAATGGATAACAAATAAAAGTTATGACAATTTAAAGACACTTTATGTACCATATATGTGCGAACAGGCTTCCTTTCTGGTTGCCGCTGTAAACAGGTTCGGCGGCAATACTGAACTTCTCCCGGAATCAGACCATGAGTCACTGCAAATCGGGAGAAACTGGTCTGATGGAAGAGAATGCCTGCCTTTTGTACTCACTACCGGTGACTTTATTAAAAAATGCAGGGAGCCCGGATTTGACCAGAAAAAATCCGCTTTTCTCATGGCTGACGCGGCCGGACCCTGCAGATTCGGACAATATAATCTTATTCAGAAACAAATCCTTGAAAAAGCCGGCTTTCCTTCAGTTGATATAATATCACCATCTTCA
Source organism: uncultured Fibrobacterota bacterium (assembly GCA_964401455.1). GTDB lineage: Bacteria > Fibrobacterota > OXYB2-FULL-49-7 > CAYNYI01 > CAYNYI01 > CAYNYI01. The sequence goes on along the minus strand of CAYNYI010000125.1, from coordinate 3,983 downwards.
AACGAATCTTACGGCAACATAGCCAATGCCGGACCCGGCATGATGAGATTAATCTGGCATTCAATAATTATCTCCGACAACCTTGTAAAATTATTAAATCAGGTCCGTCCTTACGAAAAGAACAAAGGGCAGACCCTGCGCTTATATGAGGAATACAAGAATTCATTAATAGAAGCGATTAAATCCGGGGGATTAAAAGGAACAGAGAAAATTCTCAAACAGGCAGCGCGCGATTTTAAAGGTGTACCTGTTAAAAAAACTTCCGACAGGCCTCTTATAGGGGTGGTAGGCGAGATATACCTAAGAGGCAACAAATTTGGTAACGGGGGAATAATCGAAAAAATAGAAAAATACGGGGGAGAAGCGGTAGTAGCGCCTTATTCAGAGTGGTTTCTCTATACAAATGCGAGATATCTGGATCTTGCCGAAAAGAACAAACATTGGCGAAAATTTCTTACAATGTTTATTAAAAATGCATATCAGGAATCTGTAGAAAATAAATATGCCTCGATTTTTAAAAACTTTCGCTATATGAAAGAACCTAATACTTCAGAACTGTTCAGAAACAGCCGGGACTTTATTCCCGAGACACTGAACGGCGAAGGAGTCCTGACAATCGGGAAAGCCGTGGATTATTACAACATGGGCGCCAGCGGAATAGTTAATGTAATGCCTTTTTCCTGTCTGCCCGGGCAGCTTGTATCCTCGCTTTCCGAGAAACTGAGAAAAAAATGCGGCGGCATACCCTGGTTTGACGCGGTCTTCGACGGGTATATGTCTGACAGAGAAGATTCCAGGCTTGAATCTTTTATTTATCAGGCCCGAAATTTCAGTAAAAGGAGGCAATTATATCACCCGTAATTTTTTTCTTGCCCTTCTGTTTTTCAGTTTTTATATTGATATATCTTTATAACTAAAAGTGCGGAGTTCTAAAAAGTGCATAATGTAACAAAACAGGACATAGTTAACGAGGTTTCCAAAGCAACGGGGCTTACATACTCCGACACAAAAATAGCGGTTGAGGAATTTATGAAGACTGTCGGAGATATCCTTCAGCAGGGTCATAATATAGAAATACGGGGATTCGGAACCTTTCTGACAAAAATCCGAAAACCCAGACCAGCCAGAAACCTTAAAACCGGAGAGGTTGTACCCCTCAAAAAAAGAGTCGTTCCTCTTTTTAAATTCTCAAGCAGCCTGAAAGACGAAGTAAATAAATTAGCTGAGAATTCCCCCTCAGACAATACAGCCGGCATCAACGGCTATACCGGCGGCTGAGACCTTTTTCCAAAGTGCTATTAGCGGTTATATTATTTTTCTTAGCTTTTCAGTCTTCCGCGACCCTTCCCAACGGTCGGAATGTTCCTTCTGTAAAATGGAAACAATTTGAAACAAAAAGATTTGAGGTTGTTTATCAGGAAGGACTATCCGGCCAAGCCGAACTTGCTTCCAGAATTGCCGAGCACGAATTTCCTTCAATATGCAAAGACCTTGGTATACACGAGCCTGAGTTAGCCGATTTTCCGAAAATAAAAATCACGGTATGTGACCTCGATGATGTGGCTAACGGATACGCCGATCCACTGGGCCACAGGATATTTGTCTGGGTTTCCGGACTTTATCCTATTACCGCAGGAGACATACCATGGCTTCGAAGAGTGGTCGTTCATGAATTAACACATCAGGTAACTTACCTTAGCCAGCGCGGTGTACTGGGAATATTCAATGAACTTCACTCAATGGCTTTTATGCCTGCGTGGTTTGTTGAGGGCATAGCCCAGTACCATTCCGAATCCTGGGATCTTAACCGGGATTTTCTTTTACGAAGCGCGTATAAAAAAGGAAAATTAAGAAGTCTCAAAGAGATCAACGGTTTCATAGACTGCGAATACCTCGAGGGAAGACTCATATATGAGCAGGGACATTCAATTGTACGCTATATGGTTAACGAATTCGGCACAGACTGCCCTGCAAAAATTCTTAAGACATACAAGCGGCAATGGATAAAAAATTTTCCAGCCGCGGTAAGAAAGCACACCGGACTGCGACCGGAGGAATTATACTGGAAATGGTATGAAGAAACTGTTGCTTTCTATGAGAAGGATATGGGAAAAAGAAAACCCGTCTCAGGCAGGGACCTTAAAAATTCAATACCATTCTCAGAGGATGGCCATATCGACAGACTTATAGAAAAAAACGGAATTTCTTTTTTCACTGCGATAAAACATACAAGAACACCCGGCAGGTATATTTATAAATACAACCGTCTGTTGGGTAAAACTTCGGAAATTGACGGCCCGGAGGTTTCATTTCGTTTCGATGTATCACCTTCCGGGAAAAAACTGGTTTACAGCAGGCAAAGAAGAACTTTAGCCGGGCGTATTATTTCCGCAGTCTACATTCATGATATCAGCAGCGGGAAGACCAATCGCCTAACTTCAGATAATTTTCCGGTTTCCCAACCTGTATTTCTTTCCGACAACACAATATGCGGCATTCTTAATAAAGGGGGAAGAGCAATTCCTGTATTAATAAAAGAAGGAGCTCATAAACCTGTTCCCGTTATTCCCGATGGTGTAAGCCTGAATAAGTGCGCTTCCCCTGCACGCATGGACAGTTCCAATATTATTTGCGAACATTTCGATTTTCGGGGCAGACGGTATCTTGCCAGAATCAGCACCGACGGATCAAAATATAAAATTCTTACAGACACATCCTATGAAAGCCGTTTCCCTTCTTCTGCCCGCAACGGTAAAATAGCATACACCTCATCGGTAAACGGAATATGGGATCTGAAAATTCTGGATATCCAATCAGGTAAATCCACACTTATCTCAAATGATAATCTCGGTCTTTTTCATCCTGTATGGAATGGTCCCGGAACCGACAGCATAGATATCAGCACGCTTCAGCGCGACGGCAAAGAAGCTTACGGAACAGTGTACCGGATAAAAGTATCTTTGCCGTCCGGAAATAACGAGGATCATGCTTTAGAAGAGGCCTCAAATCTACGTCCGCCTTCCTTTATAGACTTAAATGTATGGAATGAGTACTCTCCTCTTCCTCAGGATTTAATTCCCGATAATTACAAAGAAGAAAATTATAATTCATTCACTTCGTTAAGGCCGCTTTTTGCGCTGCCGATATTGCCTGTAATGTCAATGGCATTCGGACATGGCCCTATGAATATAGGCGGTTTCGCCTATATGGAAGATCAGCTTGCGGAAAATTCGGTTTCAGCAGGCATCTCTTTAAACGCCCTCGGAGCGGTAGACTATAACTTCGGGTTCAGCAACAGCTCATTTTATCCCAATATCGGAATATCCGTTTCCAGCGGACTGTTTGTTGACAGTGTAGATAATATCGACAGTGTTTATAATTGTCTCAAGGTTTCAAATTACGGCGTATCCGGATCTTTGCCTGTAGATATCATTGACAGGACCGATACCGATATTTACATAAATGGATTCTATATACATTCGGTAATGGATTCTCTTGACATATCATTCGATTCAGCTAACGCACTTTCAAGGTCCTACGGCGGTTCGTCACACTCCCGGACTTATGGAAGCAGCATCCTTCTTCAAAGACACGGTTACGACCCTGCTCCTCTGGTAAACCCGCTGAAGGGCTTTTATCTTTCAGCGGGATGGTCGGCTGAGGATTCGGACTCTAACGCCGCCGTTTTAAGCGCTTATTCGGGGCATGGTGTTCTTCACAAAAGAGTCTTAAGAAAAACCGGAATTTCTTTTTCCGGGGGAGTTACAGCTGCGGGCGCGGGGACTTATCTCAATTTGCGAAACAATCCCTATGACTTCATTCTTTCTTTTTCTGTCTCACCTTCTACCGAGATCATAGATAATCTTGAATTAAAATACCCGCTCATACCTCTGCTTTCGGAAAAAACCGCAGCAGGGATTTCCATAAACCAGTCAACCGGAATTAATGCCGGAAACACTGATATTTATTTTTCGTCTGATCTT
>CAYNYI010000124.1:4172-7340 GCA_964401455.1 uncultured Fibrobacterota bacterium | reverse complement strand
TATATGTGGATTTGCGCTTTTATCAGGCTTTCCTGCCCCGTATGAAAATCGATATTTAAAGTCCCCCCCCCTGTATAAGGCTGCGGATACACATTGACTTCAGAAAGAGCAGTTTTTTGAAGAGAGACATCCCTCTTGACGTTGAAAGAGGATACCATATCAATCCCGGACTTATACGAGGAAAAGCCCTGTCTTCTGCAAATCAATGAATATGTGCCATCAGGAACACCCGAAAAAAGGAAAATCCCGTCGCGGTCGCAATTAACACTAAAGTCTTTCCCTACGGATTCGGATTTTAAAAATATTTCGGACTTACCCGAAGTATCCGCTTTGCCTTCAAGAAAGACTTTGCCGGCTATAATGGAAAGCTTTTCCCGGTATGCAAGGGGAATATTGATGGTCCTTTGTTTTACCGTGTCAATATCAACAGAAAGAGTTTCCCTTGAAAACAAAGTGTCATCCGGTATTATCCGGAGCTTCAATTCAGATGAAATTCCCATGTGTAAATTTGTCGGAAGCGGAATATTATAGTATCCTGAATTTCCCGAATAAGCGGTATCCATAATATTATACAGCGGCAACTCATATATAATGGCAGCATTTTTGACCCTGTCTTCTTTTGAAAACCAATTATTGTACACATATCCGCTTACCGAATTAAGGTTGACAGACTTAAAAACATTGAAAGAGCCGTGTCCGTATATATAATTTGAAGTATCAGGGCTTTCCGATGAAGAAGCACCTGAAATAATCCTGTTTATATACTCTTCGGCCGTAAGTCCCGGTACCATCTGCATAAAAAGCGCCGCTGCTCCGGCCGCCATAGGCGCTGCATAAGAAGTACCGGTCGATGAATAGTTAAATCCGCCGTTTTTCTCTGCGGTAACCGAGAGGTGACCAAAAGCGCATATTTCAGGCTTTATTCTACCGTCATATGTAGGGCCTCCGGAACTATAGTAAGCTATAACCCCCGTTTTGTCTACAGCTCCGACCGAAAGTATATCTTTGGCATCGGCGGGAGCAGAAATCATGGTAAGTTTATCGTGATTGTTGTTACCCGCTGCCTGGCACAGAATAATTCCTTTTGAAGCAAGCATTCCCGCAGCTTTAGAAATCGGCAGCGAAATGCCATCCATAAGCGAATCCGGATAAAAAGAATATTGATGACCTGAAGACCCGGCGTCATCAAAATCATATCGGTAGCCAACCGAACTGTTTATAATACGGGCGCCGTTCAGTTCGGCCCATTCTGCAGCGGCAATCCAGTTATCTTCCTCCGCGTAAGTTTCCGAATCCATTACCTCAACCGCCGCCAGAAGGTATTCAGCGCCGTACGCGCCTCCTATAAGAAAACCGGGGGCATAGGATGCCATTACAGATAATACGGAAGTCCCATGTTCGTTCTGATCATGGGTAAAAGTATTTGAGTCTACAAATGAAGTATCGCCAATAAGATTAAGACTGTCAAAGCATGGGTGCGAAGTATCGAATCCGGCGTCAAGCAAGGCTATGCGTATTCCGCTTCCCGGCGACTCATTCAGACTGTCAAATATCTGTTCATGCAATTCAGGTATTCCGTGCATTTCCAGACCTTCGACCTGATAGTCCCCGTATTTTAGCCTGTATTGAGATAATTTTTTCGGCGCTGCGGGCCGTTGAATTTCTGGTTCAGGGGGAGAAGGCGGCATATGGAGCTTTTTAACCTCTGATACAGCCTTAACAAAAGGCAGTCTTTCTATCTCTGAAAGCTCGGATTCTGAAGCGCTCACACTCACCGCATTAAGAAAACGGGAGACTATTATCTTTCCATCCGTTATTTTTTCTATAGAATTTATATATTCAGAATTAGGAGGAAGGTCGTTTTCATTGTAGGTCCTGTTCGGTACAAATGTACCAAGTTCTTTTCGTCTTTGGCGAAGTTCAGAAATCCGGTGCTCGATTTCGATATCGGAAAGGCCACGGTCTTTAAAGAATACCCAGTAACGCTGCACCGGACTTTCCGAGGCAAAAGAACAAAAAAATGCCGCGATTACTAAAAAAAAAGAAATTCTATTTAAACCCGGCCTCATCCGCGGCCGCTCCTGCCGGATTTTATTTTTCTGACCTTTTCAAGAATAGATCTGCGAGTATTACGGGTTTCGTCCGCGCACGCATTTTCAGAAGTACTGCCTTTTTTTCTGGCTCCGACAAGTATATCCCTTATTCTGGCCGGAATAAGCATGTTATCTTCAAACTTCTTCCATTCGTCTTCGGGCATAGAAGGAATTTCCCTTATAAGTTTAATGAAGTCTGCCATTTTGCGGCTGTCGTTATACTTTCCGGACTTATTAGAATTATTATTCATTTGAATAAAATAATAAATTTACCTGAATAGCTTCCGTATAATTAAGTTTTGATTTTCAAAATCAAATAAAATTATCTTGAAACCCTTAATTTCCAGGTTTGCATGTTTATATATTTTATCTCCAAAACCGGAGGAAGAGGTATTTGATGAAAAAAGACCTTATAACACTTTTTGATTATTCAAGTGAAGAAATTAAATCTATTCTTGAGCTGGCCGCTAAATTAAAAATCCGGCTTCAGGGAGGCACAAGAAGCGATGTATTCGAAAACCGCACAATGGCAATGATTTTTGAAAAGCCCTCCCTGAGGACAAGAGTTACTTTCGAAACAGGAATTACTCAGCTCGGAGGACACGCGATATATCTTTCCCCGGAAACCATTCAACTCGGCAAACGTGAAACAGTGCATGACGCGGCAAAAAATTTTGAAAGATGGGTGGACTTAATTGTAGCCAGGACTTTCTCTCACGAATTGGTAGCAGATCTGGCCAAATACGCCTCTATTCCGGTTATCAACGCATTAACCGATCTGTTCCATCCTTGTCAGGCGCTTGCAAACGCTCTTACTGTTAAAGAAAAATTCGGAAAAATCGAGGGATTGAAGCTCGCGTACATAGGAGATGGAAATAATGTGGCAAACTCTCTGGCCGCTATCTACTCAAAACTCGGCGCAGATTTTACAATAATAACACCGGATGCCTATAGATGTCCCGAACCAATAATTGAAAAAGCACGCATCTCGGCTGTTGAAACCGGGGGTTCTATAAAGGAGACATCAAATCCTGCAGAAGGGGTCAAAGGCGCCGACATGATTTATACAGATGTA
>CAYNYI010000124.1:0-4162 GCA_964401455.1 uncultured Fibrobacterota bacterium | reverse complement strand
GGAGAAAGAAGCGGAGGAAAGAAAAAAAATTTTTATGCCCTACCAGCTGAATTCCGGACTTACAAGCAAGGCTTCGCCCGGATGCATGATTTGTCATTGTCTTCCCGCTCACCGGGGTGAGGAAATAACCTCCGATGTACTTGACTCTCCGGAAAGCTCCGTATTTGACGAAGCGGAAAACCGTCTCCACGTCCAGAAAGCCGTAATGCTTCATTTAAAAGGTAAAAGCGTTCTCTAAACCTGTATGGAATCAGATATTATAAGAATAAAAGGTGCCAGAGAGCATAACCTCAAAAATATAAGCGCGGAAATTCCGCGCGGAAAACTTACTGTTATTACCGGACTTTCAGGATCCGGAAAATCTTCTCTTGCCTTTGATACGCTCTATGCTGAAGGTCAGCGCCGTTATGTAGAATCGCTATCGGCATATGCCAGACAATTTCTTGGCTTGATGGAAAAACCCGATGTAGATTACATAGAAGGTCTTTCTCCGGCAGTTTCTATTGAACAGAAGACCACCCACAAGAACCCCAGATCAACCGTTGGAACCGTAACTGAAATCTACGACTATTTCCGTTTGCTCTTCGCAAGAGCCGGTACGCCTTATTGCCATAATTGCGGAAAAATAATTTCCAGGCAAACTCCTCAGCAGATAGTGGATGAGCTTTTAACTCTTCCCGAGAAAACGCGCCTTCAGATATTGTCCCCGGCGGTGCGAGGAAAAAAAGGGGAGCATAAAGAACTGCTTAAAAGAATAATAAGAGAAGGATTTATCCGAGTTCGTATTGATGGAAATGTTAAAAATGTTGAGGAAGAAACAGATCTTGATCGTAAGAAAAAACACAATATAGAAATTGTTGTTGACAGAATAGTAATAAAACAGGGAGTACAGAAAAGACTGACAGATTCAGTAACCACTGCGCTCAGGTTCGGAAACGGTCTTCTTATAGCCGATATACATGAAAAAGAGGAAAGAATTTTCAGCGAAAATTTTTCATGCCCGGACTGCGGGATTTCTTATGGAGAAATATCTCCGCGTTCTTTTTCGTTCAATACACCCTATGGCGCCTGCCCGGAATGCCACGGTCTGGGCACCAGCATGGATATCTCCCCTGATCTTGTGGTACCCGATCCTGAACTGACACTTAATGAAGGCGCCATCGCAGCGTTCGGTAAACCTAGAGGATCATGGTTCAGCGCCATTTTCAAAGCACTTGCTGAACACTCCGGATGCGACCTCAACACACCATGGAAAAACCTTACAAAAAAGCAAAAAGACATTTTCCTTTACGGTACAGGCCGAACTTCCCTACAATTCGAATATAAGTCTCAAAATTTCAAGGGAGAAACCCGAAGATCTTTTGAGGGTGTTGTAAACAACCTTAAGAGAAGATACAAGCAAACTAAATCGACCGGAATGCGAGAGTGGATATCAGGATTTATGATGAACAGTCCCTGCCCTGAATGCGGCGGTGCAAGACTGAAGAGGGAATCCCTCGCGGTAAAAGTAAACGGAATCAGCATTTCTGAACTCACATCTTATAACATAGTCAAATGCATAGACTTCTTTAATTCTCTTAATCTCAGCGGCTCAGAGAAAAAAATAGCATCCCAAATAATAAAGGAAATAAAAGAACGTCTTCTATTTTTGAATGATGTGGGAATAGGCTACCTGACGCTTGACCGCTCGGCGGGGACACTTTCCGGGGGTGAAGCCCAGCGAATCAGACTCGCGACACAGATAGGTTCTCAACTTGTCGGTGTTTTATATATTCTGGACGAACCCAGCATAGGCCTCCATCAAAAAGACAACAGAAAACTACTGAAATCTCTTATGCGGCTTCGCGACCTTGGCAATACGGTGGTTGTTGTCGAACATGATGAAGAAACGATACGTTCGGCGGATTATCTTATAGATATGGGGCCGGGAGCGGGGAATACAGGAGGCAAAGTAGTATTTCAGGGAAAGACAAAAAATATCCTGAAAACAAAGGACTCTCTCACATCCGACTATTTAACAGGCAGAAAGAAAATTGAAATACCGGAAAAGAGAAGGGCGGGGAACGGAAAATTCCTGAGAATAACAGGAATGTCCGGAAATAATCTAAAAGATGTTTCCGCCGACATTCCTCTCGGAAAATTTATATGTGTTACAGGAGTTTCCGGCTCAGGTAAAAGTACCTTTATTAACTACACACTTCTTCGGGCTTTAAACAAGCATTTTAATTCTTCCAGAATTCAACCCGAAAACTATAAAAAGCTATCAGGCCTTGAACATCTTGATAAGATTGTCAGCATAGATCAATCTCCTATAGGAAGGACCCCAAGGTCCAATCCGGCAACCTATACCAAAGTCTTTGATCCTGTTCGCGACCTTTTTGCGGAACTTCCGGATTCAAAAGTAAGAGGATTTAAAAAAGGGCATTTCAGCTTCAATGTAAAAGGGGGAAGATGTGAAAGCTGTGAAGGAGCCGGTATAAAAAGGATTGAGATGCATTTTCTGCCGGATATCTATGTTAAATGCGATGAATGCAAAGGGAAGCGATACAACCGCGATGTTCTTGATATACGGTTCAAGGGTAAAAATATTTCTGATATCCTTGATATGACTGTAACTGAGGCGGTTGGTTTCTTTAAAAATCACAATACCATCCTCCGGCGCCTCGAGACACTTAAAAAAGTCGGGCTCGGGTATATTCACCTGGGACAACAGGCGACGACTTTATCCGGCGGCGAGGCCCAACGCATAAAACTCTCTTCAGAACTCTCAAAGAAGAGCACGGGGAAAACCCTCTATATACTTGACGAACCCACTACAGGTCTGCATTTCGATGATGTAAGAATGCTTCTTTCGGTTCTACACAGTTTTGCGGACGGAGGGAACTCAGTTATAGTCATAGAACACAATATGGATGTCATTAAGACCGCCGATCATATCATAGACCTCGGACCGGAAGGCGGAGACGCCGGAGGCAATATAATCGCGTCGGGAACCCCTGAGCAGATAGCATCCGTAAAAAAATCATACACAGGTGAATTTCTCAAAGTCATACTTAATGTAACAGGCGAGTAAATATATGTTCAAACTACCGGAAAAAAAGACTCTTAATGTAGTCATGGAAGCAATAGGAATGCCGGAGGGAGCCGGAGGTCATAAATCTTTCGTAAGGAATATTTCCGGCCGCCTCGCGCTAAAAAAAGAAATCCATTTCAATCTTCTTACAGACAGGGTAAATGATAGATTTATAAGAAATAGAAATACACCTGTTATAAATTATAAGCAATCATTTTCTCCTCTTAATTTTTTCAGGAACAAATCAGGACGCCAGCCTATAGACGAAGATATGGGTAGTCCCGATGTTTTCCATGCGGCTTTTGCTATGGCTCCGCTTCCCGAAAAAGCTAAAATTGTAGTCACAGTTCACGATATGTATTTTTACAAAAATCCCAAAGGAATATCCTCTTCGGTTTTAAAAGCGTTTCGTGAAGCAATAATTGAAGCAGACGCTATTACCGTTACTTCAGACAATACACGTCTGGAACTTTTTGAAGAATTGGCAGTAAGCCGGGTAAAACCGGTAAAGGTTATTTACCAGGCATGCAGCCCTGTTTTTTACAGAAAACCGGATACATCTTTGGAAACTCCCGATAATTATATTCTTTGCGTCGGTAAAATACAAGAACGTAAAAATTACCCGAATATATTCCGCGGTCTTCGGGAATACATTGATGAAACCGGCGATACAGTAACTTGTCTTCTGGTTACCGGGCAATCTCCCTCCAAAAGCTCCGCCAGACTTATCGCGGAATTTAATTTAAAAGACAGAGTCTTCTTCCTGGGCAATGTATCTCAGGGACAGCTTCACGCACTTTACAACAGAGCGCTTTTTCTTATGATGCCGAGTCTCAGTGAAGGATTCGGCATGCCGATACTCGAAGCAATGGCCTCCGGCTGTCCTGTACTCACATCAGACAGGTCTTCTATGCCGGAAGTCGCCGGCGACGCTGCGCTTCTAGTGGATCCTTTATCCGTTTCAGAACTAAAAAGCGGTTTAAAAAAGCTTATTGAGAATAAAAATTTACGAAGATCTCTCATCTCCAAAGGGAAAAAAAGGGCAAAAGAATTTTCCTGGGACAATGCTGCCGAACAGCTCATAGAAGT
>CAYNYI010000123.1:0-7412 GCA_964401455.1 uncultured Fibrobacterota bacterium | reverse complement strand
ACGGTAGATTCAAATACCACCGTAGCACCCTTTTTGAGGTTAAGCCCGACCGTCTCACAGGCACTGACAACCGGGAAAAGGTCCGGCTGTTTGTTCTCGGAAATCGGGGTTGGAACAGTTACTATTATAAAAACGGCCTCCGAAAGCGCAGAAGGATCTGAAGTATAAGCGATCTTTGACCGTTTCATTTCTTTGTCGGACAATTCGAAAGAAGGGTCCTTGCCTTTTTTCAACATTTTAATTTTTGACTCGCTTATATCAAAACCTGTTACATCAAATTTGGTACTGAGCTCAAGAGCGAGGGGAAGGCCTACATAGCCGAGACCAACAACGACAATTTTTTCTTTTTTAGCCCGGATTTTAGTAAACACTGAAGACGGCGACATTATTTCTCCTTATCAAGTTATTAATAGTGTTTAAATAAGACATCAAATATAATTTTTTTCATTATTCAGGTATAGTTTCTTCTTCTTTTACCCCGGCCCCATCCCCTTCCACGGCAGAATATGTGTTTATTGACGGAGACTCGAGAAGATCAGGCATAAAGCTTTTTTCAAAGTCGAATGCGCCTATTTTTATTTTTTCTTTCGGGAGAAAAATGGTAACAAGCGGTTTTTCCACTTTTCCTTCAATAACAAAGGCCTCCTTGAATACAATCTCACCGGCCAGCCCCCTTGTGCCATCCGCGGCATCGGGTGACCTTTTTTCCATGATATCCTCCGCCTCTTCTTTTATCTCGGAATCCGTCTGGGAAAAAGCCGCCGGGCAAAAAAGAATAACGGCCAAAAGTACCTTTAGAATCATTTTAACCTCTACTGCCTCATAATGAAATTATTAATCTTCGGATAATCAAAATCGGCCGCCCTGAAATCGCTTATATCCATCTTTTCCCCGCTTACGGGAAATTCGGCATAAACATTCCGGACCGGCTTATCATAAATAAGCTTCAGAAAAAGTCCGTAAGCCAGCATATTTTCGCTCGCTCCTTTTACGGCAATTACATTTTCTCCGGTCTTTAATATCCCGTTCTCAACATCAAGTCTCTTTGCCCTGAACCAGTTTTTGGAAGCCTCGTCCGGGGGAACCTCAATCTGTTTTCCGTTAATATATAATTCAAAAGGGCCGGGACAGACAATTTCTATAAAACCGTCCTCCGTATTACCCCCGACATCAAAAGTCCTCCGAAAAAAAAGTTCTCCGGCCGGTTTATACTTAATGGTTTTAGCCCCGATAGCATAACCCTCGGTAGGCGGACCGCCCCACATGGGCGGAGGAATTTTATCCCTGAAACCGACTATTTCAATAGAATCATCAGCTAAAACTCCCGGCCGCACTTTGTGCCAATGGCTGTCATCAAAACCTCCGGTATTCCATTCCGGCACATTTTTATTTGTGCAGACCCATCCTCGTCCGGATACTATGTGGGCTTTTTCGATTTTCTCCTCAACCTTACCGAACTCTCTCGGATACATAAGAAAAAGCCTCGCATAGGCAAGATCCACATATCTCCCGGAAGTTATCCCGGCCTCACGTTTATTAATAATTTCTTTGTATATGGCAAAAGCATCGTCTTTAAGTTTAAAGCCGAGATCCTCCATATCTATCATTAGCTCCTCTTCCTCAGCCTCGGTTATACCTTCCGGCAGAGGCAGATCTCTTGAGGCATTGTTTCCAAGGACTTCATTACACCACGCGTCGATAAAAAGTATCTCGGCTATTTTCTCGCGAGACTTTGTTACCCATTCATCACTTATTTCATAGGCTTCCGAGAATTTAATATTCTTGACATGTGAATTAAGCGCCTGGTTTTCAAATTGCACTATATTGTTTTTCAAAAGCTCAATTTTGTATTTAAAGCGCTCATACCTTGTGAATCCGGCAGGTATCTCCGCCTCAAGAGCAATTTTTATTATACTGCTGTATGTTTCCCCGACATCAAACATTGTTTTGGTAATCCGGCTCTGGGCAAACTCAGAGTATTTATTACGAAGCTTATATTTTTTGCTCATATCCAGAGTCTTTTTATACATTTCAATGGCTTTATCCTGGAAAGGCGCCACATTCTGCAGTATCTCAAGTTTTTCTTTTATAAGAGCGAACGATTTCTGGTTTTTCTTTTCACTTTTCGTTATGTAATCCACAAGCGAAGAATAGCGCCGGCCGACGATAGTAGGAAGCATTGTAAGCTTCCCGGTAGATTTGTCGATATAAGAGTTGGCTTTATTATATTCAATCCCGAGACTTACATTCTTTTCATGATAACCGAGCGACATTTCCCCCAGATAAAGCTTCATGACCTCGGCTATACCGCTTTCGAAAGCGATAAAATCTCTCCTCGGAATATTTTTCGGCCTTTCCTGTTCCGCCACCATAATGCCGAAGTCCTCACAGGCATTTCCCATACTGAAAAAAGCCTGTGAGGTAAACTCGAATATCCCGAACATAACAACATCTTTGTAAGCAGTAAGAGTCTGGTCCAGTTTTTCCGATTTTTGTTTTATGAGTGTTTTATAGATTCTCTCCGGCTGCCGAAGCACAACTTCGTTCATCTCGTCATGTCTAATCTGGCCTATGTTTATCTGGGCTTTGGCCGCATAATAGTCGTTAATCTTATTGCCGTCGCCAAACTCATTTCTTTTTACAACCGTCTTTTTAAACAACTCCATCGCTTCTTTTATCCTGCCCTGTTTTCTGGTAGCGATTGCTGAAAAACAAAGTGCCTGAACAACCCTGTCCCGGTCATTACCATATCTCTGAAAAAACCGCTTATTCACATTTTCCACCGCTTCCCAGTTGTCCATCTTCATATATATTTCACCGGCTTTAAAAAGGACATCGGCCGCGTCTTCCTCATCCGGGAAAACAGAGCCGTATTTTTCAAACATGGCGGCCGACAATTCAAGTTCCCCGGCCTTTTCATAGGCCAATCCGGCGTTAAACAATGAGCTTTTAACCATTTCCGACTTGCCCTTTTCCAGTCGAAGTACCGCAATATAAGACTGGGCAGCCTCTTTCCAGCTGCCCTGACGCTCATGACATTTCGCTATTCTGTAATTGCCCCTGACATCATAATCCGGATCATCATAATTACTGACAAGTTTCGAGTATAACAAAATGGCTTTGCTGTAGTTTTTCATGTTTTCAGAGAGAAGCGCGGCATTAAAAAGAGCGTCCTTTGCCAGCTCAACTTTAGGATACTCAATAGCCACAAGTTCAAACTGGGCTATCGCTCTTTCTTTTTCTCCGGATTTATCGTACTGTTCAGCTCTCTTAAAAATGGACTGCGCTATATTCTCATCGGCCCCGGTAGCGTCAATATCTCCGCCGCCCACATCCTTTAGTTTTTTGAACCACATCGTAGCCTCGTCATACTCACCGGTATTGTAGTAAGACTGGGCTACCATTCTTACCGCGTCCGGCATAAGAGAAGACTCCGGATAATGCTCGACTATTTTCCCGAATTCTTTTCTGGCGTTCCTGTACAGTTTATTGACATAATAAGTCTGTCCCGCCAGATAAAGCACGTCCGAGCATTTATCGCTCTCGGAATTAGTAACAAGATAATTGTCAATGGTTTCAAAAAGGAGCCTGGTCCCGGCTGAAAGAGTTCGACCCGGCTTTTCTTTCATATTTTCAAGAGTAACCTTGCCCGAATCCGCACCCGGCGCCTGAACACCCTCCTCAGGCATCGCAGTACCTGAGTCCTCCGCTTTGGCATCTTTAATACCGCGACCACAGCCGCCGGAAAGAAAAAGAAGGAGCATCAAGCCCCCTAAAATTTCAGAACACACTCTCATTCCGCGGAATTCCCCTTTTTCTCTTCTTCTATCACTTTTTTTGCCGCTACTATGGCATTCCAGGCGGCCTTCTGTCTAAAGGGCGAGTCAGGATACTTACGGGATACTGCCATATAAATCTTGGCCGCTTTGTAATACTCACCCATATTATCGTATATGTCGGCGACATTGAAATGTGCTTCCGGTGTACGTTCCGAATTTTTATATGTACTTACATATTTCCCATAAAGCTGTTTGACTTTTTCCACCATTTCCGGGTCTCTATTTTTCTGAACGAGATAATGGAAATAAAGGGCCGCATCCCAGAGAGATTCTCTGGCCATGGAGTCAGCCATGTTTACAACGGAGGTATCCGACTTTTTTTCACACCATTCACTTCTGTAATTATAGTCTTCAAAAAGAGAAATCCTCTCATCCTGGGCCTTGACTATCTTATTGTCTTTTTCATAAGCGGTAACTATTCCGGACTTAACCTCCGGGGCTTTATCATAACCCGGGAATAGAGATAAAACCGTTCTGTACGCCTGAATTGATTTAGCGAATTTGAGCTGCTCTGAATAGACATCCCCCATTTTGTGAAGTATTCTGCTGCCTATAAAGGGATTGTTTATCCTCGCTATAAATTTTTTGGCTTTGGAAACACCCTCATAACCCTGAGAGGTATCCGACTCGGCAAAGCTTATGGCGATATAATCAATAGCCTCTTTTCCAAAAAGGTTTGTCTTAAAGAAATCCGATTCCAGAAGAGCGTCGGTAAAACGCGTACTTTCGGTCAAAAGGTAAAAGAAGGTACTTATCGCCTTCTGAGTATTTGAAAGCCGGTAATATGTCCATCCGAGCTTGTACAAAGCTTCGTCAAACCATTCGCTTTCCGGGTACTTTAGAACTCCTCTGTAAGCATCAACGGCTTCATCAAGGTTGTTTTCATAAAAATGATATTCCCCGAGAAGAAGATATGACTGAGATGCGTATCTGCTTTCGGGAAACTCATATACGATCCTTTCCCATGAGCTTCTTGAACTGTCCTCCTCTCCCTGTATTCTGTAGCAGAAAGCTTTACCGTAAAGCGCCGCGTCTTTATAATAATCCGAATCCTCAATTTCTATGGCCCGGTCATAATAATCGAGACACAGTGAATAGTCCTTGACCGGCTCATCCGGCATTTCAGGTTTTTTCGAAAGGGCACCCTTGCTGAAGAGTTCCAGATCATCATAATATTTCTGTATTTTTCTGTCATAAACAATCTCCTGCAGCTGATACTCATCGTAAAGCCTTTCATAATGCTTTTCAGCAAGGTGATAATAAATAAACTGCCGCTGCGCGGGCTTTAATTCCTTTCTAAGGTATTCTTCCATTTTACCTATGAGGGTTTGTCTCCGTTCGGTACGGGATTTATTCATGACCCTCAGATATTCTTCCTTTGCCTCCTCAAGTCCGGCTACCAGGCTGTCAGATTCTTCCTTTTCCTTTTCCTTTTCCTGCCGGATTCTGCTGTTCAACCTTCTTACATACCATGAGGAATACTCATCCTCCCATCTATATTTTTCCAGACAGCATTTTATATGGAATGTTCTGGATTTAGAAACGATATCAAGTATATTTCCGGTCTTTTTTCTTTTTAAATTATCCATAAGAAGATAGTCGCTGTTAACTACAGGGCCACCGCCGACTTCCAGTTTATCCACCAGACCTTCTATTCTGGAAGAAAGCTTTTCTCTGGCACTAAGGAAATCCTGCTCTTTATAACGACCCGAACCATAAACTTTGACAAGAAATTCTGAAGAGCGTTCACCCAGCTCGAAATAAGATTTTATCTCGCTATAGTCAGCAGTCCTCTTTTTTTGAAATCTTTCTATAAGATCATCAATTCTCGCAAGCGCTGTCTTTGAGGGACCGCTGTCGGCGAGCCCCATTTCAACTCTGGTTCTTATACTCTCCTTATATTTCTGCAGTCGGCTGACATCACTCTGGATGGAGTTTTTGTAATTCCATTCGGCGACAGCCTTTTTTAAATAATTCTGCGAAAGAAGGAAAAGAGCTTCCGCCCCCTCTTCTGACTCAGGCTCAAGATTTATAAGTTTTTTTATTGACACTTCTGCCTTATAGATTTCATTCCTTTTAAGATAGCACCACACTATGCCGTAAAGCGCTCGTGAGTAGTAACCGGTATAATTTATGACTTTGTAAAATTTTTCCAGAGCCCCCTTATAATCACCGCTCTCAAAATCCAGGTAAGCGAGCATCAGGACGCTTTCTTTTGCGATAAATTCCGCCATCTTGTTTTCCGGTTCGGCTTGCGATGTTTTTTTGAAGATTGAGCGGGCGGTTTTAAAATCTCCTTTACCGCAATAAGACTTTCCGATAACAAAAAGCAAAGCCCCGGAATAAGGAGCGGAAGAGATTATCTTTTCATTAATAGAAACGGCCTTATCGTATTTTTTATGTTCATAGTAAGCCTGGGCCGCAATCAGGTTCACGGAATTTTTAATACCAGCGGTGAAGCCGCGCATTTTTTCCTGTATTTCTTCATAAACATTTATGGTCTTTTCATAATTCTTCATTGCATACGCGGACTGCAGTTTCCCCTCAAGAGCAAGCTGATAGTATTTAACCGAACTTTCAGGGATCTCTTTAAAATTGCGGAAAGCATCCGCATAACGTCCTAAAGCAAAAAGGCTTTTACCGAGAAAAAAGTTAATCGCACTTATTCCGCTTTTCTGTTCGAATCTTATATAAGCTTTTTCAAGCGCATCTGCGGCTATTTCATAATCGCCGTTTCTTATCCTGTTTCGGGCCCTGACAAGTTCTATTTGAATAATTTTGCGACGTTCGGACGGTGATATTCCCTCGGTGTAATGGTTTTTAAGTTCAGAGAGTTTTTCATAAAACAGGTTTGATGTATATCCTAAACTGGAGTTTATAACCCTGAAAAAATCTTCATCAAAACCTTTTAAATTTCCTGATTCGTTATCCTTCGAAATGTCTGCCCCTGAAATATGTGAACAATAGTCGATAACTTCTTCAAGTTTCCTCCATTCATGATTTATCTCACGTTTAAGAAGAATAATCCTTTTGACTCGTTCGAGATTATTATCCTTGAGCACAGAAAACATATCCGGCTGAAGATCTTCATTGATCAGCTCATTCAGTATTAAAATTTCATCCTTCAAAGAGTTTTTCAGCTTTCCGACTATGCTCTTAAACCCGGAAATATCTTTTTCTCTTTCATCAAGCATTTTGTCAAGAGTTACTGCGGCTTCTCCAGTAAGTCCGCTAATCTCTGACGGGTATATCTGAATATCACGAAGGTCCTCCATACCGCCTGATAATTTTTTTATCTCCATTCGGACAATTTTTACTTTGTCATACTCTTCCTCCTGACGCCCTATGATTTCATTTATGAATTCCCATTTTACCGCAGGCGCAGAATTGACAGAATCCTCGTCTGCCGGAGAATGAGTATCCGCGTTCAGACAGGATGCCAGAACACCTGTTATAAAAAGAAGTCCTATTTTCAAAAATTTATTCATATATTAATCCAACAGATCCTCATCTGTTACTCTTTGTCTTCTTTTTTCTAGTTTTTCAAGCCTTTCCTTGTCTTCCTCGGCTTTA
>CAYNYI010000122.1:0-7421 GCA_964401455.1 uncultured Fibrobacterota bacterium | reverse complement strand
CGGATTCAAGACGGTAAGCTTCTTCCATCTCCATAGCCGAAAGCCTTCCCGCGATATGTGAACTGTTGAGTTTAAGGAAATCTTTGATGAGTTGCGCGAACTTTACTATTTCACGGACGGAATCCTCATTTACTGTCATTTTTTTCTCATATCTTCTTTGGCAGATAAGAACCAGATTATAACACGAGTCTCCTATGCTTTCAAGTTCGTTTACTATGCGAAGCATAAAATTGACATTCTCCGCGCTTTCGTCCGAAAGATGCTCTTTGGTGCATTTTAGAATGTAGCCGGAAATTTCTTCCTGCATTCTGTCTGTCAGTATTTCGGTTTTCTTAAGTGAAGAAACCGTGTCGCCCATTTTTTTAGATGGGTTAAGGAAGACGTCCAGGAATTTTCCGAACATTTTTTCTGTTTTATGGGACATTTTCTGTATTTCGCCTCTTATTTCCATCAATGCGATTTCCGGAGTGTGTGAAAGTGAGGAAGAAAGGTAGTCGAGTTTGTATTCCTGTTCTTCATCATCTCCTTCTGAAGACGGCACTATTTTTACAACGATAGCAGCGATCTGTTTCACAAAGCCAACCAGGAGAAATGTATTAGCAAGGTTGAACATAGTGTGGAACATTGAAAGATGTATAGGAATATTGGCGGTATTTTCAGCGCTGCCGGGTACTATATGTTCTATCATGCCGCAAAACGGAACAAAAAGAAAGGTCATCCATATTACACCGAGTAAATTAAATACAAGGTGGGCCCTGGCGGCTCTTCGTGCGCTCAGACTTGTCCCGAGAGATGCAAGATATGCGGTAATCGTAGTCCCGATATTTTCTCCGAGCACAACTGCCGCCGCAGTTGGGAAGTCAATCCAGCCCTTGTAGGCCATTGTTATTGTAACGGCCATCGCCGCGCTTGAAGATTGGACAGTAATTGTCAGTAGAACTCCCGCAATGAGAAATATGATGTATGAAAAAAATCCTAGATTTGTATAGTCGGCAAGAAAACTCAATACTTCGGGATTACTCTTAATATCCGGTACCGCGTGTTTTAGAAAATTGAGTCCGAGGAAAAGAAGTCCGAATCCGATTAAAATTTCCCCCTGGTCTTTTCTTCTGTCGGATTTGCTGAAAATAAGCGGAAGACCTATGCCGGCTACCGGCAAAGCTATAGCCGAAATCTTAAATTTAAAGCCGAAAATTGATACGATCCATCCCGTTATGGTAGTTCCGAGATTGGCTCCCATTATAACGCCGATAGACTGTGTGAGATTCAGGAGTCCTGCATTCACAAAGCTTACAAGCATAACCGTCGTTGCGGATGATGACTGAATGATTGAAGTTATCGCGAATCCCGTGAATATGCCCGCGAATCGGTTCGTAGTCATGTATGAGAGAATGTTGCGGAGTTTGTCTCCCGCAACCCTTTGGATGGATTCACTCATTATTTTCATACCGTATAGAAAGACGGCAAGACTACCCAGTAATTCGAATGCCGCGAGAACCATTAATATCGCCTCCAGAAAGTGTTTATTGAAAATCTGGAGTATTATAAATAAAATATAAATGAAATATCAATGTAAAATAGTTTAAGGTTTGCGGATAAGGCGCTCAATAAGTGATATTTAATCCGGTGAAAAAAATAATATTCTTTTTTCTGGATGGTTTTGGCCTCGCTCCGGCCGGACATGATAATTATTTTTCCGGAATAGCCGGGTTGCAATCCGGTTTGCCTGTTCTAGGGTATTCGAACTTTTTTGGACGTTCCGGAATTACTGCCGCGGACGCTTGTCTGGGTGTGCCCGGTTTTCCACAGAGCGCGACGGGGCAGACCTCGCTTTTTACAGGAATCAATTCTCAGAAAGAACTTGGCTGCCATAAACACGGTTTTCCCGGAAAAACGCTTGGTGATATTATAGATTCCGGGAATATTCTTATTGATTCAAAATCTTCAGGTTATAAGCCATGCTTCGCTAACGCATTTTCGGAAAAGTACTTTGAGGATGTTTATAAAGGAAGAAGAAAACATTCTGTTACGACCCGTTGTGCGATATCAGCAGGTCTTGATTTCATGACTGAGGAAGACCTCGTTCTTGGAAATTCAGTATACTGGGATATAACGGGAAAAGGATATCCTTCTGAAAAAGAAAATTTTATTGATCCGGAAGAAGCCGCTGGCAGACTCATCCGCCTTCTGGAACGGTTTGATCTTGTACTTTTTGAGTCTATTTTGACAGACAGGGCGGGGCATCTGGCAAATCGGGACTACGCTGAAGAAACCGCGAGAATATTGAGTGCTTTTATAAAAAAACTTATGCGCGAGGCCGATCTTCGCGATTATACTTTTTTATTAACGAGTGATCACGGCAATGCCGAGGATATAAGTACGAAAGGGCATACAATGAATTCTGTTCCTGTAATTTCCGCCGGAAAAGGCTGTGAGCTTTTCATGAATATCAAAGATATTACCGAAGTAAGGAAAAAAATGAACGACTTCTGGAGGAAATAATTATGGAATATGCGGTTACGGAAACTTTCACGTCGATACAGGGCGAGTCCTCCATGCAAGGTCTGTTATGCTATTTTATACGGATGGCGGGATGTAATCTCTCCTGCTCATATTGCGATACTTTATATGCCGCAAAAGGTTCTGAATTCAAAATTATGACGCTTGATAATCTTTTAAATGAAGCTGTTTTATCAGGAGCGGGATTGGCTGAGATAACGGGAGGAGAGCCTCTTATGCAAGATTGTATTTCGCTCTCTAATGCGCTTTTAAAAAAGGGGATTAAGGTTTTGATAGAGACAAATGGCTCTATGGATGTTTCCGGACTGCCGATTGAGGTTAAAAAAATAATCGATATTAAAACTCCCGGCAGCGGAAATCCTGATTTTCTTTTTGAAAATCTTCTTCATATCAGTCCCGAAGATGAGATCAAATTCGTGATAACCGGACGGGACGACTATGAATGGGCATTGAAAAAAGTAAGCGAGTGGAAATTAACGCAAAAAACATCGGAAATTATTTTCAGTCCGGCATACAAAAAAATGGAACCTGAAAAATTGGCCCTTTGGATAAAAGAAGACCGTATTAGAGTACGGCTTCAGATTCAGCTTCATAAATACATATGGCCCGGAAGAGACAGGGGAGTTTAATCCACGCAATAAGAAGCATCGCAGATATATTTTTCTGGATTCACGGGAGTCCGGTTTTTCCTTATTTCGAAATGAAGATGAGGGCCGGCGGATAAACCCGAATTGCCGATATATCCAATTATTTCTCCTTTTTTCACATATTGTTTATCTTTAACAATAATTGAGCTCAGGTGGCAATAAGCGGAACTATAATTCCCGGAATGAGAAATTCTAACCATTTTTCCGTATCCGTGAGCTTTGAGATTAACAGATATCGTACCCGATGCAGCTGCATGTACAGGTGTCCCGATAGGGCCCTTGATATCCATTCCCATATGCATTCTCAACTCATGAAGAATAGGATGAAAGCGCAGCCCGAACCCTGAAGTTACAGCGCCTTCTGCCGGCCTGTATGACGGGGTATTGTCAATATCTTCCTTAATGGACTGAAAGCGGAGGGATAGACGGGACATCAAATCTTTAAGGATATTATGTTGTCGCTCGATCTTACCGGCGGGTGAAAATATTTCAATGTATTTCCTGCTGGCTGCTTTTCCTTCTTTCAAACCCGGTCCACCTGTTCCGGCAAGTTTTACTTCCGGAGGAACAGGAGATGAACCTGAGTATGTCAGCATGGCATTGCCAAAATCGAAGGATTCTGAAATCAGTATGGAGGTCTTTTTTAACATTCTCTTTTGTTTATTTGTTTTGTCGGTAATTTTCTGAAAAGACAAAGAGAGGCTGTGGATCTTTTTATTATATGAAGTTTCGGTTATCTTGAGAAAAAGAACGCTGAGGATTGAAACTAAAGACAAAACAACAAAAGTCCCCAACAAAATTTTGTACATGCTGCCGGAGAATCGGATATAAATAGTCACGTTTTTGTTAAAATTCCTCATAAATATCTCCGTAAATTTAAAAGCAAATATTGCGCCTTAATCTAAGAAGTTGTAAAAAAATAAGATAGCTTTATGGCAGGACAAAGGATATAGGAAAAAACAATGCAGAATGCAATGTTTTCAAGTAAGACATATTATTTCGGAAGGTCTGGATTTATACGTAAGAAATATTTCTGTGGCAGAACAACCGGACTTTTTGAGAGCATTTTTCATGGTTCTTACGGCTATTTCATGGTTATTACATTCTTCGCTTATGTGGGCAAGTCCAATTTTCAGAGGAGGACATTTTGAAACTTTTATTACCTGTGATATAAATTCAGCTGCCTCATCATTAGATAAATGTCCCTTTTCCGTTATTCTTTTTTTAAGAATTGCCGGCCTGGAAGAGTTCATTAGCATTTGTCGGTCATGGTTTGACTCGATAATTATAATATCTGAATCGATAAAACAAGGTATTAACTCAGGGCCGGCTGAGGCAATATCGGTTGAGACAGTAATTTTTTTTACTTTGTTTCCCCGGCGCAGGCATATTGAAAAACCTACGCATCCTCCGGCTGAGTCATGTCGGACTTTGAATGCTCGTATATTAAATTCCCCTGATAAAAACGGATGTTCTCCGAAAGTATTCGCCAGACCGTTTCTTTGCGCCTGTATAAGAAATTTGTGTTTACCGGAAAGATGGCGCAGTACAGGTCGGCTGAAGTACAGTGGTATTTTGGAGCTAATTAGATTTTTGGCTGTTGTTGGGTTTATATGGTCGCCGTGAGAGTGGGTTATAATAACAGAGGATATATCACTGAGTGAAAGTCCGCAGTCCAGAAGGCAGCGTCGTATTCTTCTTATGCCGATACCGCAGTCTACAAGCACCGCTTTATTGTCAGCCCATATAAGAGTCGAATTTCCGCTGCTTGTACTGGCAAGTACTTGAACTTTTATTTCCATATAGACTGATATTTTGCCAAATTTCAAGGCTGATGTTGTAATGCTCAACATCTGATCGAAAATAATATACTTTTTTTTGGTCAAGGAGGCCATAATTTATTATTATTAGTTATAGTATTTCATAAATTGTAAAAATTGTAGGAATAAGTGAAGCCCATTACCAGTATTTTTATCTTCCTTGTTTTTCTTCTGGCCGGATGCGGCGGCAATTCTTCGCTTGTAAGATCCGGATACAGAATAATGGGACCGGAAGAAAGTTTCAGGAGTATTGGTGATTTTGTTGAATATTGTGTTGAATACGACAAGCCTCTTTATATTGTCGTTAACAGCGATTATAAGGAGCAGTATCAATGGGCTGTTTCATTTTTAATGAGAAAATTCAATTCTCTTTACGAAAAAAGGGGAAATAAAAGCAGGGTGACGATTGTTTCCGACAAAGGGCTTCCGGTGGTTTTTTATAGAAGCAATCTGATTCTCTTTGGAAATCGCAAGAACAACAGTATTCTAAAGAAGATTAATTATAAGTATCGCGGTAAGTCCGGTAGGGCTTTCGCCCGCATCATAAATTTCGATAACGGTTACTCTGTTCTTCAGATTGATGGTAAATCACATAAAAGCCTGCAGCACTGCGCATCCTCAGTTGTTGACTATCACAATGTTTATGCGGCCACAAATCTGGTAGTTAATTAACAAATCCAAAGTAATCAGCGTTATTCAGTTTTTTTCTGTATTGACTGTATGTAAGATTATAAGTTTTCATGCTCGATTTGGCGCACGTTGAAAGGTTGTAGCAGACCGATACAAATTTTTTTCTGTTGCCGCTTCGTCTTCCTGTTACAAATCCAAATGTATTTCCGTTTTTTCTCACAAATGACACCAACTTTACATCAATGTCAGGAACAAAAAACGCGATTCCCGGAGGATCAAACTTAACATATTCAGTGCTGTAAAAAACGACCTCGGTAATATTTTCTTTTTTCCCCGATCTGATGGTACCCTTTATATTTTTCTGAAGCGCGAATTTCGCGCCGAAAGTATATGGTATTTCCTGAATATATGCTTTTTTCAGGGTGATTGAAAGTGCCCTTTTTCCGGAATATGAAGATAGTCTGACCGCCTCGAAAAAGGAGTATTTTATCTCCGGAGGACGGATCCTGCTTTTCAGCATCTTTTCTTTCTCATCTTTTTTAAAGAGATGCCCGGCTTTGCCGAAAGCCCTCGAAAAATAGTATCCTTTTATTATTATGTTATCGCCGCCTGAAACCATTCTTGGATCATTACGGTAGCGTTTATAAAGAGACTCTATTATATCAAGTTGCGGAAGTTTTGTTACATATTTGCTTCGGGAGGCCTTTACTGCCTGCCCGTAAATAGTTGATGAAGCCAGAACAATGTCCTTTGCCGGGGTTATCGCGGACAGAACAATGATCCAGTTGGCAAGCAGCTGAAATAGACTTATTTTTAAATTCATACGTTTTCGAAAATAAATAATTTTAATCTTGAAGGATTAGAAAAAAATGAGGCTTTTTACCGGTATTGAGATACCAGAACAATTGAAATATCAATTATCAGCTTGCTGCGGACCGTTATGTGGTCAGAACAGCAGGATTACGGCCATAGATAATATCCACATAACGCTTTCATTTTTCGGGGAGATTAAAGAAGATGAAATGGGAAAAATCCATTTCGCATGTCAGGAGTCGTCCCATTCTTTCTCGCCATTTTTGGCTTTGCCTGATAAGGATTTTTTCCGTATAATAAATAAGAATCGTGGGTCAATGCTGTTTGCGGTATTTTCCCCGGCAAAACGGTTCTCTGAGATTTCCGGGGATATTTACAAACGCTCAGGCATGGCTGAGAGCATCAGGTCTGAATTCTTGCCTCATGCAACGCTTTTAAGGAGCAAAAAAAAAATAAAGGCAGTGCCTGAGTTACCGGAAGGCATGCTTGCCGATAAAAAATTTGAAATTAATGAATTTTGGCTTTATAAATCGACTCTTAAAAATTCAGGGCCCGTTTATGAAAAAATTTCGATATTTCCTCTAAGGGGGACTACCTGAGATATTTTCCGGCCTCTCCGCCTTCCCGCTCAAATTTAATGTCTTCAAGGTCTTTAATATAAATCTTGAAGTAGTAGCCTGAACGGTACCCGGTCGGTACCCAGTTCAGCATTGCGGACCAGCAGTGAAGATCCTTGGTGAAGTTGAAGGTCTGGTCGATAAGTCGGTTACGCGCCATGTCAAAGCTCGCTGAATGCCTTACAGAAAGTGTTCTGGTCAGGCTGAACCTTGAGCTGAGGCTAAGTCTGAAATTTTTGGTTTTTCTGAATTCATTAAACTCTTTATCCTGGTCAGCTCTGTACCGGTAAGAAATTCCTAAGCTGAAACTTAAGGGAAGGATGCCGTTTCTTGCGGCTTTTTCAGCGTCAGGGTCTGTATCCCGTTCAATTTCG
>CAYNYI010000121.1:0-7457 GCA_964401455.1 uncultured Fibrobacterota bacterium | reverse complement strand
CGTCATTCACATCAGCCCAACGGCTGTTTTCATGATACTCCGTGACCATGCGTATGCGCCAGTTATTCGCCTCGTCATAATTTTTTTCAACAATATAGCTTTCAATGAGAAGCCGGATGGCATTTGGAGCGTCAACATAAAGAGGATAATTATCAAGCAAAAATTCAAGAGCGAAAATCGCCTCGGCATTTTTATCGTGAGCACGGTTTTTTACACCGACAGTATAAATAACAGTGTCCTGATAACCGCGGCCACCTTTTTTCTCAAAAAACTTAAGCGCCTTCTGAGCTCCTTTTTCATACTCTGAAAAAGATATGGCGAGATATTCTATAGCTTCTTCTCTAAGTCCGGACTTGGGATAATTTCCATTATCGACTTCTTCTACATATTTGAAAAAATAAGCTACAGCCTGATCAAAATCTCCGAGATTATAGTAACAGTTACCGACCCGGAAAAGTGCCAGCAGATAATTCTGATCTCCCAGACCGAGATGATCCGTCGCCTTTTTATACCATTCAAGAGCTTTTCTGTTTTCGCGTTCGAAAAAGTAGTTCTCCCCTATGCGAAGAGCAACGATGCCCAGATTCCTTGTATTTGGATATTCTTTAACCAGAATGAGATAGGGTTTCTGGCTTTTTCTGTTCTCCCCTATTATGGTGTATAGATTACCGAGCCTGAAAAGCGCTTCCTCTCTCCTGTCAAATTCAGGATACTCGGATAATAGACGGTTAAAGAAATTTATCGACCGGGAATAATCAGGGAGAGGAGCAGGGGGCGGATTTGGAGAATCAAGGTATTTTGCATGCTCCTCGGACGCTTTTTTAAACTCCATGGCGTCTTCTTCGTAATAAAGCTTGGCAAGGGTGAATATGGCATCGGCTTTCTTTGCCTTGGGTGTATTTGGATTATTAACAATCTTTTCAAACAGCTCAATGGATTTTCTGCGGTCTTCACCCTTATTTACCAGGTTTTTCTCAATTTCTTTTTCCTGTTTCTGTCTGATTTTTTGTTTCTTTTCCTGAAGCTGCCTGAGCTTTTCGCGAAGCTTTTCTTCTTTTGACTTGGCATAAACACCGTCAAAAAAGAGAAAAAACAAAATAGAAATTGATAATGCTAATTTACCTATCTTCATAATTTATTAATTTCCTTCAAGTTGTCTAAGCTGCTCCATGAGTTCCTGCTCTTCGCGTTTGAGTTCGTCTTCCATTTCATCGTATTTCTTTTTAATTTTTTCTGTTTTACCTTTACTGATCATATGAGTTGTGGTTGCGAGTGCATATTCAGCGTCGCTTTTTATCTTATCAAGACTTCTTGAAAATTTAATATGAGACTGGGCTTTCTTCATGAAATCCTTAAACTCTCTTACAGCTTCATTTAGCTGATCGAATTTGGGCCTGAGCGATTGTTTTCGTTCAATAAGAGAGGGTGTCGGTTTTTTCTGAGCGATAGTATATACTCTTTTCTGGACCTCATCCATTCTTTTCTGTACAACCTGATATCCGTTCTTCCGACGCGCTACATCACTTTCTGAGATAAGCTCTTTCTGGGTTGCTCTCAGGCATGCGCGGTAGTTTGATACCGCTTCCTCATAGTTTGTAAGAAGAGTATTGGCATATCCTTTCAAGAGATAAGCTTCAGCGACAAGCAGTTCCTCCGAATAGCCGGAAATAATTTCGGAAGCTATTTTATCAGCTTCGGTGTATGCCTCAGGGCGGCCGGTTTTTATAAAAGTCCAGGCCATTCCAAGCATAGCCTCCGGATAGAAGCGGCTGTCGGGTAGCACTTTTTTATATGCGGACATGGCCTTGCTAAGACTCATCTCCTCGAAATAAATGTGTCCGAGCTTGGTTGCCGCACCCTCAACAAGGGTCTTCTCAGATTGGCTCTTAGTCGAATCTACAGTCAGCAGTATGCTGAGATACTCCTTCGCCTTTTCGAGTTCCTTCTGTCTGGCGGCAATCATACCGAGAGTATATTGTGCATAAAGGTAGTTTTCATCGCTAACCGGAACAGAGGACAAAACCCTCTTGGCGTCTTCATATTTGCCCATTTCATAATACACCTGACCGACTATATAATCGGCATCCGGTTTTACATCAGTTTCAGGGTAGAGGTTTGTAATAAACATATAATTCTGAACGGCATTTTCGTATTTGCCCTCTTTATAGTCAAGGTTTTCAAGCTGGTAAATATATTTCGGAGCGAAATCGGAGGTGGTATATTTTTTCAGCGCGCCGCTGTATGTTTTTCTGGCAATATCATACATATACAAATATTCGTAACTTTTTCCCATATAGAAAGAAGCAACATCCACCTTATGAAAATTAGGCCATTTGACAAGCAATTCACCAAAAACAAATGAAGCCTCCCAGTATTTTCTGGCCATATAAAGACGCATCGCCTTTTCAAAAAGGTTCTGGGCTTCGCCTAGGAGCTTCTTGTATTTTCTTTCTGAATTACTCTGTTCTCTTGTCGGACCTAATCTTGCCGCCACTCTTATGGTATGAGAAAGCTCTTCAACCCCGCTTACATCATCAGAAAGAGAGTGTATTACATAGTCATAATCAACCCGAAAATAGCTAAAGAAAGCTATGTGCGCAGGCCAGAAAAGCTCCGGCCCCACGGTAATCTGCTTTCCTGTATTAAGTCCGCCTTTTATACCAAGCCAACGGATAGGAAAATATTTGGCATGAGCGCCGAACTTGGGTGTTACCGCCTTGGCGGCATCCTCAAGCCTTACCCCGATCTGCCCTGGATTCGCATCCGCGGTATCCGGCGGTATAGTCACAACTTTTTTAAAGTTTTCGACATCAGACATAACATCCAGAACGGCTCCGTTTACCGAAAGTTCAATACGATCCATACCGGAGCGGTATGTCCTTTTCGAATAACTCGCCCCCCATGTAATATTCAAGGGATATTTATCAAGACCCGGGCTGTAATAAAGGTTCTGGCCGGTCAATCCGAATTTCAGATCCCCGATCTGATAATCGTTGATTGGGTTCCAGATAAGCCCCAGATCTATACCAAAACCGGTCTTGGTTCGGTCTGTAACATCGAGGCTTCCGCCGCTGAAACTCTGGGGAACAATGTTGAGGTTAGAACCTACAGAAAGAAACGGCAAAACTTTGTAGGCAAAATTAAGCCCGAAAATTCTATCGGTAAAATCCAGAAAATTACCGGTATTCTCAAGTTCCCCGTTCACAAGGCGTGTCTCCGGAATATTTGGAAGCCCGACCCAAAACGCATTGAGGCCTACCGTTATTCTTTCGTATAACGGAACCGAAATATTCAGATATTTCGGATTCCAGAAAGAGAGAACCTGCCGCAGACCGGTTGTAATTTCAGTCTGATCCACTTCTGCGGAAAGAGCGGGGTTCATGTAAGACGCGGTGGGCTCGGAAAAATCAGAAACGATATCCGTAGTAAGAACTTCACCCGGTATACCGCCCACTCCCTTTTGCTGTGCGGTTACAGTTAAAGCCGCCAGCAGGGCCAGCGCAGCAATGAAATTTAAAATCTGATTTTTGCTTTTCATAACTACTCTTTATTTTAGTTTCAATTTATCTTATTCTCTTGAACTCTATTCGTCTATTCTGTTTTCTGCCCTCGGGTGTCCTGTTTGTGGCGATCGGCCTGGCCTCTCCGTACCCCTTTATCAGCAAACGGTGTTCAGCGATTCCACGGCTGACAAGGTATCTTTTTACAGACCTTGCGCGATCCCGGGACAGAAGCATATTGTAGTTTGAGGCACCCTGAGAATCGGTATGACCTCCAATTTCCACGCGAACGTTCGGAAAAGCTTCGAGAGAGTTAAATACCTGATCCAGAACAGGATAAGCATCGTCAAGCAACTGGTCTGATCCGGGTTTAAAGGTGATGCCGGGAAGAATCAATTTCTTTGTGATTTCCTGAGGTTTCTCGTCGGGGCAGCCGTCGTCATCCTTATAGCCGTTTATGGTTTCGGGCACAGTAGGGCAATCGTCCAAGGTATCCGGAATTCCGTCGTTGTCATTGTCATAATCCGGACATCCGTCCATATCCTCAAATCCGTCTTTATCTTCGGGCTCATTCGGGCATTTATCCTTCAGATCAAAAATTCCGTCTTTGTCGTTGTCATAATCCGGGCATCCGTCTGAATCTTCGAATCCGTCTTTGTCTTCAGGAACCTGGGGGCAAAGATCGACATCGTCTGGTATTCCGTCATTATCTGAGTCAAGAGTGGCTTTTTTCACTTTTTCCTCAGTAAGAAGACCGATGTCAACATTATTCTCTCCTGCGTTCTTCATTGGGGAGACCGGTTTTACAAAATAATTCATGGACTTTATTGAAGCTTCAGGGGTGTTGAACATCGGATCACGCGAAATATTGGTTTTATTCATCACAGCGTGATAGCTGCCGTGGCCTGTCATATTGGCAAGAAAATTATTATAAACGATACGGGATCTTTTCGCTGTAAGGTCGCAATATACACCGAACTCGTCGTTATTGGCGATTATGTTGTTTTTTATGAGAACCGTTGTTATGTTAGCGCAGTATATACCGCTGTACCCGTTTTCAATAATAACGTTGTTTTCTATCGCGGTATTAAGGGCCTTTACAGACTGGCAAAAAACCCCGCTCCACTCATTACGCATTATAATGTTGTTCTTTATCTCGGGCAATCCCATGATCGCCATTATTCCGCTTCCCTTATTGTCTATTATTATGTTGTCTTTGATAACAGGAGCGGTTCCGGCGCATTCTATACCGTATGTTCCGTTTCTGATAGTGAAATTGCTGATTTCACAGTTATCAGCGCCTGTAACAACGGGCCCCTTGCGGGAACCGTTGAGTATAGTGGTTTTCTGGTCGGCGCCACGTAAGACTACATAATCAACCATAACTATGTTTTCTTTGTATATGCCGGGCCCCACGTAAACGGTGTCACCTTCTTTGGCATTAAGAAGAGCCGTCTGTATTTTCCTGTACTGTGAAGGCACAGTAAGCTTTACGGAAAACGCTGATGAACAGATTAAAATTAGGGCAAGGAAAAGAATTGAGATTTTTTTCATAAGATCCCGCTCCAGAGATTATTAGCCGATACCAGTATATATACACCGCCGGAATTAATGACCGGACCTCGCAATATTTCGGAAAAGCAAAAGAACAAATAACTGATAACTTTGAACATAACTAAATAATTGATACCGAGTCAAGCAAACAGTAAAAATTTTAACGAGCTTATGCAGACAATCTTAAATCAGCTTGACCTCTAATATCAATAATAATTAAATTAACTATTTATCATTCAATAAATCAAATTTAAATACACACTGAGGAACAAAAATGAAGGTATCGGTAATAGGCTCAGGTTACGTAGGGCTTGTCGCAGGCGCCTGCTTTGCGGAAGACGGTAACAATGTAACTTGCGTCGATAACAATAAAGAAAAGATCGAGGCCCTCAAAAATGGAGAAATTCCCATCTACGAACCAGGCCTTGAAGAACTCATAAGAAGAAATTACACAAAATCAAGAATAGACTTTACCACCGATATTTCTAAAGCTGTCGCCGAAAGCATGGTAATTTTTATAGCTGTCGGCACCCCGATGGACGAAGACGGTTCCGCGGACCTCCAGCATGTACTCGCCGTCGCCCGGGAAATAGGAAGAAACATGAACGGTTACCGGGTCATTGTTGACAAGAGCACTGTCCCTGTGGGAACCGCGGATAAGGTCTCAAACGAGATACAAAAACATTACAGCGGAGAATTTGATGTCGTATCAAACCCGGAGTTCCTGAAAGAAGGTGTCGCTCTAAACGACTTTATGAAGCCGGAACGTATAGTTATAGGAACCGGCTCCGATAAAGCCTGGGAAATAATGTATGACTTATACGCTCCTTTTGTGAGAACGGGTAGCCCCATTATCCGCATGGACATAAAAAGCGCCGAACTTACAAAGTACGCGGCAAACACATTCCTGGCCACAAAGATAACATTCATGAATGAAATAGCCTCCCTTTGCGACATACTGGGAGCCAACGTAAATAATGTCAGAAAAGGTCTGGGTTCGGACGGCCGTATAGGACCCAAGTTTCTTTTTCCCGGGGTCGGATACGGCGGCTCATGCTTCCCGAAAGATGTTTCCGCCCTGAGAAAGACTTCGGAAGAGAACAGTTATGACTTCAAAATATTGAAAGCCGTTCTGGAGGTCAATGAAAGACAGAAGAAATATCTAATCCCCGCAATAAAGAAACATTACGGAAAAATCAGCGGAAAAAAATTCGGGATATGGGGACTTTCTTTCAAACCTAATACAGACGATATGCGGGAAGCACCCTCACTTTCAATTATAGACGAACTGCTTAAAGAAGGAGCCTCTGTAAGAGCTTTTGACCCTGAGGCAATGGGAGAATGCCAAAGAAGGCTCGGAGACACAATCGAATATGCTTCTGATGAATATGATGCGGTGGCTCTGTGCGACGGTCTTATAATAATAACCGAGTGGAATGTATTCCGCAGACCGGATTTTGAGCGCCTCAAAAACGAGATGAAAGAATGCGCGGTCTTCGATGGAAGAAATATATTCAATCCGGAAAAAATGAAGAAGCGGGGCGTTAAATACTATTGCGTTGGAGCCAACATATAAAATAGCCCCCTTAAAAACTCAAACTATTCCGGAAGCCTTCTTTACAAATATGAAGAGGCTTTTCAGATAGTCATCGGCATTACCGGAGTCTTCAGAAATCTTTTTTTCCGCAATCACCCTGAATACCGGCTCTGTATTTGAAAACCTCACATGCAGAGCGCAACCTCCTTCCAGAACAACCTTCAGGCCGTCTTCAGTATTTGACGAAAGAACATTATATTCCTGACTTTCGGATAACTCTTTACTGATCAGAACTGTGAGCGCCTCTTTTGATGAAAGACCGGAAGGAACGGGAAACTTTTCTTTTCTCACAGAATAAGAAGGAAGGGTGCCCTGCAGTTGATCGAGAGCTTTACCTGACCATGCGAGATACATAAGGAAAAGCAGTATGCCAACCTCGGAATTCCGGCAATGAGTAACATTCCCAAGTATGATTCCTCCATTGCCTTCCGCGCCGAACATTATTTTTTCCCGAATCATTTTTTCGGCAACATTTATTTCCCCCACGGGCGCACGGAGGACCTTGGCTTTAAATTCTTCCGAGACATCTTCCCAGGCCGCTGTCGTACTCATGTTAACAACTGTACGCTTAAAAGGAGATTCCTCATTAGATGCGCCGATCTCAAGAAAAAAACGGTAAGCCAGAAGCGGAGTATATTCTTCGGAATCCAAAGGCGTAACCACCAGCCTGTCCTGATCCGGGTCAACGGCAAATGAAATGTCAAGTTTTTCGGAAATGCATTTTTCTTTCAGGAGGGACAGATTTGCGGGAGCAGGCTCCAGACTTCTCTTGCACTCCTCGATTTCATTCTCGTTAACAGCTGTTA
>CAYNYI010000120.1:0-7613 GCA_964401455.1 uncultured Fibrobacterota bacterium | reverse complement strand
ATTTCCGGATTGTCAATAAGCATGCCGTTTTTCTTTAAACTCTCCAGAGTTTTCAAAAATACCCCGGCGACATTTCGGTCAATCCTTATATCCGAAAGCTGCATAAGTTGTTTAAGAACTTCCGTCGTCTCGCGGCTGTTTTCAATATTCATTGTGCCTAAAAATTCCAGGGCCCGCTGTTCAAGACCTCCGTCTTCCGCCGAGGGCAGCATTACCACACTTCCTCCGGGATCCTTCAGAACCTTTAGAACGATACTCTTGACGTTTTTCAATATGTCATTTTCTCCCGGTACAAAAATATTTTTCGGCATCCCGGGGGGGGTGTTTTTCACTTCCAGCACGAAACCGCTCCGCTCTTTATCCGGACTGACAGCGGCTTCAAAAACCGTCCCCGCCTTTATAACAGTACCTGCTTCCGGCCTGATCTGTATGTTTTTTTCTGATGTACTGAAAAGCAAAGATAAAGAGGAGGCTGTTTTCTTCAGTACATTCGCTACCTCTTTCTTAGCTTCCTCTGAAAAACCGCTTTTATCGACAAGCTGCGCTATTTTTAAAAGTAAATCATTTATATGGTTCTTCAATGTTTTTGGAATTGATGAGGTAAAAAAGGAATTGTTTGCGGAGATGATTTCTTTAAGCGATGAAATCAGTGCTGCGGCGGATTTTTTTTCTGCATCAGCGGATTCCTCGAATAACAAGGACAACTCATCCAGTTTTAAAAGGATATCTGATTTTGATAATAGAAGACTGTCCGAAAAAGCAGCACCCGTATTCCGGCCGACATATATAGTTATGGTGTTGCCTTTTCTAAGCAGATTAACTTCAGTACCCGCAGGAATATCGGACCCTGTCTTCAGAATAATTTTTTTCCCTTCCGATTCTACTGTCACAGTTCCTTTAACGGAAGAAATTACTGTCCCCTTAATTTCACGATTCGCAGGAATATCTGAAACTGAGTTTTCCGCAGAGGCTGCGACTTCATTGTTATTAAAAATAACTTCCATAATAAAAACATACATCACTGAAAACAACAAATCAATTGAATTCTTTTCATAATTAATACAGAGTTATCCCCCTTTGATAAAAATGATATTATATTTTCATTTATGCGTTGTCGCCTTTTATTGACCGGTATAATGATCCTTCCGGCTTTATACCCTCCTTCCCTTTTCTGCCAGGGTTTGTACCGGTCAGATCTTTTTCCGGATCCGTCCCCTCCTCTTTTCCAGCCTGTTTTAAAAAGGCGCTCTTTAAGTATCAATCTCTCTTTTGCCGACCTGCAGGATTATTTTTCTGGAAATCTGGGTCTTGATTACTCGGATATACCCCTAAAGATACCTCTAAGAGCCCGCTTCTCCGGGTCCCTGGAAAAAGGTGAAAATTCTTTCAGAGGATATGACAGCGAACGTTTTTCATTTATTACTGGCAGAGACCTCTCCGGAAAATATTTTTTCGGAGGCATCAATTCCGAAACTTATTATTCGGGAACGGGAAGTAAAAGGACCATACGGGCAGACCCGTATGCCGGATTGTTTCTTGAAAACCGGGAAAAAATCCGCCTTCTTTTAAAAGCGGGTATGCCATATACAGGGTTTAAAGATAATACGGATGAATTTCCAAATGGCACAAAGGGTTTAATGGGCTCAGCTGGTATTGAATATTCACCTGTAAGATCACTTAAAGCGAAATTTAAATATAAAAGCAGGAATCCGGAAAACGACCGTTCGGACACCCTGCTTATAACATCTTACGGCACCAGATCTTCCGGGACAAACCGGGCGGGTCCTTTTTCCGACAGTCTCATATACAAATTCCGGCATAAAGATCTTAATTACAATTCACGCTTAAAAGGCGCAGCCGGAGAGAATAATACTCTACTGGCTGCAGGATGGATCCGCGCTGTCTCAAATTCTTTGAAAACCGGGGTGGCATTAACAGCAGAGTCAACAGGCAAAATTTTTCCTGACAACAGGCTCCAGAATGAGAAACGAAGAGGAGTCAGAAGTTCAGCTTCCTTTTCTTTCAACAGAGAATGCTGTTCTTTTGGTTCATCTTTCTCGTACGCAAACCGTATTTTGGACGCCGCAAGCGGCTTTACCGCTGCCCTGGATACAGTAAGTTCTCCTGCCGACCTGCTCTTTTACCGGCAAAACCTGAACGACCACAGAAAGAATTCCTATGTTTTTTCAACAGGTGGAGAATATTACCCCCATGAAAAAATTAAATTAAGGGTCGCAAGAAAATTATCAAGCGACCGTTATAACTATACAATCGGAAACAACTTTTACTATCTTGACTCGCTTTACTCAGCCGCAAAAGACCGGGATGACATTAGCTTTTACGATACCATATCTATTAAAACTTACTGGCATTTTTCAGATACAATAGGGTTAAATTTAACCAGGATAAAAAGGAGAAACTATTATATAGACAAACGTTATTCCGCAAGAAACACAGATAACTCGGACTATAGTTTAAGAATATCAGCGGAAGGGATCTCATACGGAAAATTCCGCTCTTATACATATCTTAAATATACGATTATGTATACAGATCTTATTTTCAGTTCTCTTCTTGAACAGGCCGGATCATTCGAAACAGACCGAATACGAACCCTTATGGAAGCGAACAGCGTTTTATCCTTTCCCGGAATCACAGAGAAAGGGGACTCTGCGTCACTCATACTTAATTTCACAATGGACGATTACGGAGCATCAGAAGAGAAAACGAATATAACATATTATAAAAAAGAGGGTATAAACGACCGTTCAGGAATTAAATTTTCATATACGGTAAGGGAAATCAAAAACCTGATAATAACCCCGTTTTTTCAATACAGGGCATCAAATATCAGCACTTATAATTTTGATCAAAAATTTAAGGACCGCGCTTTTTGGAGGACTCTTTTTTCTATAGACAACCGCTTTGAAACTTATAAAAAAGCAGTGAGAAAAGAGTTCGGAACAGAGTTTAAGGCATTAGCCGGAAAAACAGATGTATTTTTAGACGTAAGGAGAGTTATTGAAAAAGAAGATTACTGGCAATTCACCTGCAGAGCTTTTTTACGATTCATGTATGACTAGTAGAACAGAGCTCACTTTAATAATACTTATTTTTTTAATTAATGCCTGTTCTGTGTTTTCTCCGAGAGATTACGAAGACCCCGCTCTTTCGGAAGATAATGTTATTTTCAAAAACGAATTTGAACCCATAGACAGTCTTCTAAGCTATCTGACATCCGAGACTCCTGAAAATTTTTCTCCGTTATTCCCTGACGAAGATCCGGAATTATTTACTTTCGAGTGTGACTACCCGGACCGCACCTCTTTAACATCCTGGAATACCGTAACCGAAAAATCGGCACTAGATCTGCTTTCGCGAAGTTTTACCGCAGAATTCCCCGACATTTACGCCGCACCCGCGGATTATTCCGGAACTGCCTACAGCGGAGACACGGCATATATAAACACTCCTTATTTATTTAAATCGGGGAGCGACACTATATGCGCCGGTCGGGCCGGATTCATTACAGCCTATATAAACGCGGGATATCATTTGATAGCCTGGAAAGACACATCAATAAGCGGTTCAAGCGTTCCCTCGGCGGGTGAACTAAAATATAGGCTTCTTTATGAATAATATTTCAACAAAAATATTACTTGTAGTTTGCATTTTATCATACTGTGGATGTATTGATCTGTATTTTCCACCCACATCTCCGCCCGATAACAGCAAAATCTCCGGATCATCATCCCCGGAAGATCTTCTTGCCGGTCTGATGACCGCATACAATACAAGAAACTTTGAATTATTTGAGAATCTGATTGCCGATGATTTCATTTTCACCATTAATCCGCAAGCAAACCCCAATAACCCGGGAGAGTATTCCCCGGGAGAAAAAGACTCACTTATAGACGGAATAAAAAAATATTACTGGACAAAGGAAGAAGAACACCTCTATCATAAAAATATGTTCAGCCCCTTCAGCAGTCCGCGAGCGGAAAAAATAACTCTCAGCTTTTCTATTCCTCCGAGAAACGAGTGGCTTCCCTTTAACTCCGGGCTACCTCATGAACCGCCAGAAGGATATAAGATAAGCATAACAGGGATTGACCTTTCCATATACATTTCAGGGCCGTCTGGAAATACCGAAGTATCCGTTGAGGACGGAATATCCGTCTTCAGGGTCCGCCCTTACGGTCCTGAAGACACATGGAAAATAGCCGTCTGGCAAGATGAAAACCCTGATTTCTGAAAAACAGTGTGAACAGCCCTTCGTCTAACGTTCTCCGCCGGTTACTTTTCGGCTTCCGGGCTTTTCAAGCATAATTTTACCTTCTCTGCAAATAGGGCATTCATCAGGTTGATGCGTAATAACTTCCATTTTGAAAAGAGAAAAAAGAGGATAGTCAAATTCTGCGCGCCCGCCGCTTCGATCTACGATAACACCCACACCCCTGATATCACAACCTGTTTTCTCAAGCATGGCAATTACCTCTTTTATTGAACGGCCGGTAGTTAGTACGTCTTCTACAATAATAACTTTTTCACCCGGTTCAATAGAAAATCCACGTTTAAGAACCATACCGTCATCTGACCTTTCGGAAAATACCGCACGCTTATCCAGAGCACGGCCTGCTTCCTGCCCGATAACAATACCACCGACAGCGGGAGAGACTACCGCATCGATATTCTCCTCGGAAAAATTTGAAGCTATATCCCTTCCCAGAAGCCCGCTGTATGAAGGATACTGAAGAACTTTAGCACACTGAAAATAATGAGGACTGTGAAGCCCGGATGTAAGAAGGAAGTGTCCTGTAAGGAAGGCCCCGCTGTCCCTGAACATATTTGCCAGTTCTACCTGTTTAAGCATGATGTTATACTCCTTTGAAAACTGTGTCCGACTATTTTATCTCATTCAGAAATCTCTGTATTTCATTGACCGCAGGTTTAACATAACTCGAGCCTTCTTTTACAACTGACGCTCCCGGCAATACTCTGGTTGTCACATCCCAGCTTTCTCTGCTTTTAAAAATCTGATATACTCTCATAGCGAATGATACAGGAATATTTGTATCTATACCGCTTAATATCCGGCCTATCCTCGACTCATTCAGCGTCATAGCCCCGCTCCTGAGGCCTCTGTAGCATCCGAGAAGTATATCTCCCTGCCGGGAATAAGAATCCTGGCGTCCGGATATCCCGGGGTTCATATATTTCAGAGCGCTCGACCCGTTAAGTACCTGCCTGCCCGCGGGCAGGTTTATTTCTTCCGCGGCTATAGCGTCAACTGTCACCTCCACCCCGCCGAGCATATTTATAGTAAGCGACACATCCCTTCTGGTCTGGATCATATAGCGGTCGATTTTGGTCTGCAGTACTTTTTCCATAAGGGCCATAGTAAATCTCATACCGCCGTACATTGCCGCTTTGTCCAAAGAAGATACTCCCTCCACAAAGTCACTGACCATAAGATTCGGAGGTATATGCACAATATCGATTTTCCCGATTTGAGGTTTGAGCCGTACAACAACGTAAAAATTCGGTTCACCGACATAAAGGAAGGTATAGTCCTGAAGCATTTTATAATGGTCATCTATCTCTGACTCAAATACGGAAAATTCCGCTTCAGGAGGAGAGTCTTCACGGCCTATCGGTTCGGGTTGAAGAGCCTGTTCCGCGGCATCCCCGGCTATTAACGTTTTTTGCCCCCGGGCCAATGAAATACCATTTCCTCCTGCCGTGGGAGTAACCTGTACACGGCCTTCCTGTACTTTTACTTCTGTGGAATCGTCATTGTAACTTACCTCAAATTCCGTACCTGTAACAGTGACTTCGGCATTTTCTGTAACAACCGACATTTTTTTCTCGACGGTAAGTTTTGGAACTCTCCCCCACAAATATCCGGAATTGAGTTTCAGAGACATATTTATTCCGCCGTCAACCGGTATACTCAATCTTTCGATTCTAATATTACTGCCTGAAGAAGCGGTAAAGCGGCTGCCGTCTTTGAACCTGAGTTCAGCGGCCCCGTTCGCTCCGGTGGTTAAGACATATCCCTCATTCAAAAACAATCCGGGTTTTGGATCTAGGCGGACGCCATCGTTTTTAAAAACCTCTACTTCTCCGCTGAAAAAATACAACACACATGCGTCTATAACAAAGGATCCCGCCCCCCTTCTTTTAAAGCCGACAGGAGTATTTTTCTGGCCGACCTGGAGAGTATCGTCTTCTTCCGCTATTTCGGCCAATTCTATGTGGTTAATGTCAGAATAACGGTTGATTCCGGCCATTTTCAGGACTTCCCCGTAAGTTGTACCGTAATCCACCTCAAAAAGCTCCGGCCTTTCAACATTACCCTTAACGGCTACCCTGATCTTCCGGAAATCCGTATTATCTTCAGGGCCGAACAAATTGCCCCGCACAATATAAAAACCTACAGCAAGAAAAACCGGCATAAGAATAAGAATGAATTTTTTCTCTGAATTTCTCAAACGCCCTCCGGCACAAAGCCTTTTTATATTTTAATAATTTTCTCTCCGGTAATCAAATAATTTCCGTCCCTTTTGACGAATTCCAGTATCTTTCCGACCTGTTTGATCCTGTCATCTATGATAATTCTCTGATTGAATCTAACCGCGACGGAATCATTGCTCAGATAAATGTATTCAAAGCGGTCAACGGACATTTTCTTATCGGGATATTTACTGTCAAGATCTGATTTAGCAACCATTTTACGTGAAATCCGGTTTCTGAAATCCTCAGAATAAAAAGAGGCAAACTGTTTTACCGGTGAATTACTCCACGCAAAGGCCCATCCTTCAACAATTTTCCTTATATTTTGTTTTATAAAAAGCGAATCTCCCTGAGAAAGCCGGTGATTTCCGGTGCTGTCCCTCATGACGTTTTGTTTTAACCGTTCATTCCCGTCAGGTCTTTGCGACGCTACATCTTCCGGTGTGAAAATAAAAAAACCCGCCGCTAGCATTATAAGAAAGATAACGGCAAAAAACCATTTTTTACCGTAAAAAGAATGAATTTTATCCTTGAACCTGCCAAAATCCTCGCGAGCCACACTGTTAAAAAATTCCCTCACCTTTTCCTCAAGACTCATAAGCGCGGTACTTTTGGATTTATCGGAATAATCGTAATCATAATAATACTGGTGATAATAATGATAATAACGGTAATAACCATAATACATATAATAACCGTCGCGACTGGGAATACCGTTAAGTACGGCGCCTATAACATTGGCCCTGATTTTCTTAAGGCTTGAAAGCAAAAAAGATGCGGATTTCAAGGGAGTCTTGAACATCCTAAAAACAACCATAACGGCGGCAACATGCGGCGCCAGTAACAGAGCATCAGAGACAGGCAGTACGGCGGGAGAATCAAAAATGACAATATCAAAATCTCTCCGGACTTCATCTATAAGCTTAGTCATTCTTTCTGAGCCAAGCAGCTCGGTAGGATTGTCCGGGCGTTGGCCCGCCGAAATTATAAAAAGATTTTCGTACCCGGTAGGCTTAAGAACTTCGCGGTAGCCGCATTCACCTTTTAAATATTTAGACAATCCTTCGCCCTTCTCCATATTGAATATTTTATGAATT
>CAYNYI010000119.1:0-7760 GCA_964401455.1 uncultured Fibrobacterota bacterium | reverse complement strand
AAAGATAGGCGATTTCACCGATTATAATAAGGAGGCCGAGAATAAGTATCTTAATCATTGATGAGAACATCATATTACCTATACCGGCGCCGTTCTTCTTATAGCCTGACGCTTTTTCAGTAATGGCGGTAACTATTTCGCGATAGCCGCGCAAGTATATTTCTTCCTTGAACTCAGGCCCGGGAGACATTTCGAAAATGTTTCTTTCTATATCTTTCTGTCCGTATTCAACAGTCTTTTGGATATCATTTGATATGTTTTCTGTTATTTCGGAAGAAACGGTCCTTTGAATGTAGAACATAAGTCCACTGAGAAGCAGCAGCATTATGATCATTGGAATAAGCAGTGTGATCATGTATTTTACCTGCAGATCTTTGTTGATAAAGAAATGTTTTCTCTTGAATTTTTTTTGTTCCATGGAAGTTTCCTGTGTTTTATTTGTTACTATACATTTTCGCTTATTGGATATTCTATTCTTGTATGGTAGATCCCTTTTAGTACCTCAAAGAAACTGTTTTCTATGTCCGCAAGTTCGCGGAAGGTAATAGGGCAGCCGTCAAGCTGTCTTTCCTGGACTTTCTGTTCTATTATTGAGTGTATGAGTCGTCTGAGACCGGACTCACGCATTACATCGGCCATAGAACGTGAACCGGCCTCTACTGAGTCGGCAAGCATTATTATAAGACACTCTTTTGATTGTGGCGTCGGGCCCGGGTATTGAAAATTTTCCGGACTCAGCTGTTTTTTCGGATTGTTTTCAACGGCCTTTTTATAGAAGAAAGATATCATGCTGGTTCCGTGATGCTGCTGGATAATGTCCTGGATAATTTTCGGAAGTTTGTGTTCCCTGGCAAGTTTCAACCCTTCTGTTACATGTTTTGCGATAAGCATGGCGCTCAGATTAGGCGAGATCGAGTTATGTACATTCGTTTTGCCCTGATTTTCTATAAAATATTCGGAATGGGTAGTTTTTCCTATGTCATGATAATAGGACCCGACCCTCGCCAGAAGAGGATTGGCTCTGATTTTTGTCGCTGCGGCTTCCGCTAGGTTCCCTATGAGAATGCTGTGATGAAATGTCCCCGGTGCTTTAGATGAAAGAAGTTTAAGTACCGGATTGTTAAGATCTGAGAGCTCTATTAAAGAAAGATCGGTTGTTATCCTGAATGTCTTTTCGAATACCCACACAAGTATACTGGCCGTCATGAATGAAAGGCTCGAATTTATGAGTGCCAGACCTATATTGCGAAGGAGGATCCTGTATTGTTCGGGGCGTTCCTGAAAGAGGTGCATTACGCTGAGTGCGAAAACATAAGCCGCGCATGCAAAAAGGAGAGAGCGGATAAAATGTGAACGGTATCTTACATTTCTTACGCTCGCCACGGTAACTGTTCCGGCAAACATATATACGATAAAAAACTTGAAGTCATACCCGAGGACAACGCCGTAAAGAAGACCGTTGATTACTGTGAAAATAAAGCCGGTTTCTGTTTTAAAAAGTATTGTAGCCAATATTGTTCCGGTTAAGGCCGGAATCATGAGTTCAAGAGAAACTCCTTCGCTCCACTCCACGGTCTCAGAAAAAATATTTGTAAGTTTTATTCCGGCTTGGGCCAGAAGCAGCTGAAGTACCAATATAGCGCAGAGAGCGGCAAGATGAGTGTTGTTATTGTAAAGTCCGGGTTTCTTTCTTTTCAGGAAAATTAAAAAGAGCGCAGTTATGGTTGAGAATATCAATATTCTGCCAAGGAACGGAAGCATTAGCAGTAATTTGCCGCGGGACTGATGAAGGCTTTTTTCGGCATTCCGCAGAGATACCAGTTTTTCGTAGATTTCCGAAGTTATAATGCTTCCCTTTTCAACAATGATAATGTCTTTGTATACTTTCCCCTTGTGACGTTTCACATCCTTTACTGCGCCGAGCCTCGCTTTTTTAGTAGCCTGGCTGTTGTAAAACACATTCGGTACCAAAGACGCATCGAATATTTCATAGACGGCGGCAATTTCAGCAGCGCTTTTGTATTTTTCCTTAAGACGCTTCTTTTGTTCCTCCATAACAATTTCTTTGGAGGGGATATCTTCCATGGGGATAGTCTTCTCTTTTTTTCCGGATACAAGATTTAAGTAGTCTACAGGGAAAATTTCATATTTGGGGTCCGTTTTATATTTTTCTTTATAGGCGAGATACTCTTTTTTGTTCTTAAAAAATAGAGTTGAAAGAATACCTCTTTCCATTGTCTCATCGATATAGTAAATGACTTCGTCTAATTTGATGTCGGATCTTACAAGACGGTTTATTGTTGAGAGCGAAATAAATTTTTTTAGTCTTTTTTTGATTTCGGATTTCTTTTTAAGAGGGACCCTGCTGCTTTTTAAATCATCAACTGCTGCCGCGAGTTTCTGTAGATTTTTAATAACTTTGTCGGTTATGTCGTAGTCGTATTCAACAACGGGGAGAACTCTTGAAGCGGCTTCTTTCTGGTTTTTTTGAAGCTCTGTTTCACTCTTCTGGATTTCGAAATCGAAGGGAGCAATAATAGATCTTTTTGCGGTAGTTCCTTCTCTTGGTATGTTGAAAGTCTCAATAGACGAACCAAGAGGCAATATCAGATTTACTGAAATTATGGAAAAGGCAATCAGGAGACATCTTATCGCCGCCTGTTTGTGCCTTTCCGCCTGGGATGTCTTCATTATTGAAGATTTGCCCAGATTGAGAAGAGTTTTTTTTGTGGCCATCTTGGATTAAATATAATCAATTTAAAAGGGCTTTTGCCTGGTTAAAGCAAAAGCCCTTATCATTGTTATCGCTTTTCCCTGGTATTAGCGGGGAATATCAAAAACCTGACCTGGAAAGATGAGATCTGCCGCCCGATTGTACTTCGGATCTGCGGTGTTTCTTTTATATCTTTCGTAAGCTTCCACGATCTGACCTTTATTGGATTCATAGATTTTGGGCCATTCGAGAGGATTGTTGTAAATATCGTCGTATTCAGCTATGCGCCAGAGACAGTCTCTTCTTCCCGGTATAAGCCGGACAGTATAGGACATCGGTTTGTCCGGAAGGTTAGATTTTAGATTTTCAAGAGCACTCTTGAGCTCATTGATTCTGTCTATGCTGTCAAAAAGCATGGCTGCCGGCCGCTGTTCGAGTTCCGCGATGGCTTTTTCGATATCTTTGATATCTTTCATTCTCTTGGCGAGCTCATCGGGAGAGAGCATCATTAGCTCATCAATTCTAGCTTTTATGGCATCTGCTTCTTCGTTGAAAGCAATGACATCTTCTTCGGTTATTCCGAGAAGCGCGTATGTCTCGGCTTTGGTGTCTTTGATAGCCTTTTCGGTATCCTGGATCTGTTTTTTAAGCTCTTCTATTCTGGCCTGTTCCTCGGCTATAGACTCTTTGGCGACCTGTTCTCTTTTCTGGGCTTCGGAAAGAGCGATTACATATTCTTCCATCGTCATTTCAACCTGAGCCGAAACAGAAGAAGCTGATATTAACAGAAGTACTACTGATGTAATTATTATGTTTTTCATTTTTCCCCCTATTACTTACCGAGTTTTTGCTTAATTGCGTCTCTTTCTTCCTCGGCCTTTCTCAGCTCCTCTTTCTTTGTCTCAAGCTGAGATTCCAGGGACGAGCGCTGACTTCTGAGGTCTGCGAGCTTTTGCTCGGCATCCTCGGCCGCCTGCTTCGCTTCTTCGAGTTTCTGCAGCTCTTCCTGCGAG
This sequence comes from uncultured Fibrobacterota bacterium, assembly GCA_964401455.1. Classification (GTDB taxonomy): domain Bacteria; phylum Fibrobacterota; class OXYB2-FULL-49-7; order CAYNYI01; family CAYNYI01; genus CAYNYI01. Next base: position 4,034 of record CAYNYI010000119.1, on the reverse strand, counting down.
GGCTTCTTTGTGCAGCCTGTAAGGCCGATAGAAGCTATGAGCATAAGAAGCGCGGCAAGAACCATAATTCTCTTCAATGTAGCCTTCATTTTGCCTCCGTTTTTTTGGGTTTATTTAAACTAATATTATACATCGAAAATTGAAATAAAAAAACCTTCACTAGTAAGATAATTATAGGTTATTAAAATAATCAAGTCAAGAAAATTCATTATACCTATGAATTCAGCTGTGTCTATAAGTATCTATTTAGTAATTAAATACAATATATTGCATGTTTCATCCGTCTTTTTGGGTTTCTCGGAGTTTTATACCTAGTTCCCTGAGTTGTGAGTCCGAAACAGGTGAAGGAGAATTGTCGATAAGCGATGCTCCGGTACTTGTCTTCGGAAACGGGATGACTTCACGTATGGATTCGCAGCCCTTCATGAGCATTGCCAAACGGTCCAGACCAAGCGCAAGACCGCCGTGAGGCGGGGCACCGTACTTCAGGGCATCGACAAGGAAACCGAATTTCTGCTCGGCTTCTTCGTCGGAGATTTTAAGCAGTCTGAATATCTTTCTCTGAATTACCGGGTCGTGTACCCTGATGCTTCCTCCGCCGATTTCTACGCCGTTAAGTACTATGTCATAAGCTTTGGAGCCGGCTTTATAATAATCGTCGGTGTCTAAAAGTTCAAGACCCCGGTCGTCGGGGCAGGTGAACGGATGATGAAGAGGTGCCCAGCGTTTCTCGTTATCGTCATATTCAAAAAGCGGAAAGTCTACTACCCATGTGAAGTTGAATACGGAGGGGTCAAGCAGGTTCTTTCGTCTTGCTATTTCAAGCCGCAACTCACCAAGAGCCCTGTTTACCGTAGCACTGTCCGCAGCAACAAAGAACAGCATGTCTCCCGGTTTTGCCCCCATCGAGGCGCCCACTTCCTCAAGAAGACCTTCGCGGAAAAACTTTGTAAGCTGACACTCAATTCCCTCTTCCTGTACTCTCATCCAGACAAGGCCTTTTGAACCGAATGTACCAACGAAGGCGGTAAGTTCATCAATGACTTTTCTCGAAAAGTCCCCGCAGCCTTCAGCCCGGATTCCTTTAATTATTCCTCCGCCGTCGAGTACATTTCTAAATACCTTGAAATCGCAGTCTTTGAAAAAATCTCCTTTGTCCTGGAGTTCCATTCCAAATCTAAGGTCGGGTTTATCTGAACCGTATTTCGACATCGCTTCTTTATAAGTTAGTCTTGGAATCGGAGATGGTATGTTGATTTCAAGGGTGTCTTTGAATAGTTTCGCCAGCAGCCTGTCAACAGTATTCATTACGTCCTCTGTTTCTACAAAGGACATTTCGAGGTCCACCTGGGTGAATTCCGGCTGCCTGTCTGAGCGGAGGTCCTCGTCCCGGAAGCATTTCGCTATTTGGTAATATCTTTCGAACCCGGATACCATTAAAAGCTGTTTGTAAATCTGCGGAGACTGGGGCAGCGCGTAGAAAGAGCCTCTGTTAAGTCTGCTGGGGACAAGAAAGTCTCTGGCTCCCTCCGGAGTACTTTTCATAAGAATCGGGGTTTCTATGTCGTGGAAGCCTTCTTCTGCCAGGGTCTTCCTTATCGAGCGTGTTACGGTATCCCGAAATATGATGTTTTCCTGCACCCAGGGACGCCTTAGATCAAGAAAACGGTATTTCAGTCTTATATCTTCGTTTTCACCGGACTGTTCGTTTATCTGGATAGGAGGGGTATCGGATGTATTCAGAATGCGCAGAGTATCTGCCAGGATTTCGATTTCTCCGGTATAAAGTTTCGGGTTTTCCATTCCTGACAGTCTTTTTTCCACTTTGCCCTGAATAGCTATTACGTATTCATTTCGGAGGCTGTCCGCTTTTTTATGTGCTTCGCTGTTATGCTCGGGGCGGAAAACAACCTGGGTCCTTCCGTTTTTGTCACGCAGATCAATAAATATTACTCCGCCGTGATCTCTGCGTCTGTCGACCCAGCCCATAAGGGTTACTTCGGATCCGGTATCCGCACCGGTAAGTTCTTTGCAGTGATGTGTTCTTTTTAGTCCTCTGATAGATTCCAATTTCTTCTCCGTTTTATGGTTTTCCGGGGCTTTAATCAATTAGGAGAAGATAAATAATGAGAGTCTGCTATGGCAAGAATCAACTGGCGGAGAAAAAGCGGGAGTCGCTACCGCTTTCACCGATTTTAATACTGACTTTCCTGAAACAGGAGGGACATGCGCCGCGGTATTCGGTTCCTTCTTTATTAATGTATATTCGCGAATAAATATTACAGCATTTAAAATGTATTCCTATAAATTTTCGTTTAGCGGGAAAGTTCATAGTTAATCAAAAGTTATTTATTTGCAAAATTGATGACTTTTTTTTATATCTTTATTATAATTCTTCTTACAGGGTCCATTCAATATTTTTGCTCCGGAATTATCTGATGAAAATAAAAATATGGGGTTCCAGAGGTTCTCATCCTGTTCCGGGAAAAGACACCGTGCGTTACGGCGGAAATACATCGTGTGTCACTGTTTCATGTTCGGACGGCAGAAACATAATCCTTGATGCCGGTACCGGAATAAAGAATTTTGGAAACAGCGTCTCCGAGGAGATCCTCTCTGGTAAAAAGATGGAGTTTGATCTTCTTGTGAGCCATACTCACTGGGACCATATACAGGGTTTTCTTTATTTTCTTCCGGCCTTCATGAAAGGCGTAAAAATAAATGTTTACGGTCTTTCTAACGGAGAAATGGGTCTTAAAGAAGTTTTCACAGGGCAAACATTCGCCCATTATCATCCTATTCCAATGCACTCTTTTCTTTCAGACCTTCAATTTTTTAATATAATGGAAAATACCGAATTCAGCATTGGTGATATTCTATGCCGTTCCTGCCTTACAAACCATCCCGGACGGGCAGTCGGATACAGACTAGAGGAAGAGGGGAAAAGCCTGGTCTATATACCTGATTCTGCCCCTTTCAGGGACATACTTCTCCTTGACAGCGAATTTGTGTCCGGTTATGAAAAGAAAAAGAAAGAGGATGTCAAAAAGGCCGGGGAGCTTGAGGCTTACCGGGGAAAATTTATGGACCTCATAAGCGGGGCGGATATACTTATCATGGACAGCTTTTTCAAAGAAGAAGAGAACATGCCCCATTTCGGACACTGCACATATAAATATACCGTAAAAACCGCGGTCAGCCGTGATGTCGGTAAACTTCTGCTTTTCCATCACTCTCCGCGCAGAACGGATTCGGAACTGGATCTTATTGTAAAAGAATTCAAAGAGGCTTATGCAGACTGCCACACAGACATTGAAGCCGCTTATGAAGGAATGGAACTTGAAATATGAGAATTAAATTCTGGGGAACCAGAGGCTCTGTTCCGGTTCCGGGTCCGAAAACGGTAAAGTACGGAGGCAATACACCCTGCACCGAGTTTTCTCTTGATGACGGCAGCAGGCTTATTATAGACGCGGGAACCGGGATCATAAATCTTGGAAGAGAATTAATGGCCGGAGAATTTAAAGAAGGGAAAGGCCGGCTTGTTATTTTAATCAGTCATACGCATTGGGACCATATTCAGGGTGTTCCTTTCTTTGCTCCGCAGTTTGTAGAAGGAAATCAAATTACATATATGGGTAAAAGCTCTAAAGACAAGTCTGTGCTTGAAATTCTTGAAGGTCAGTTAAGGGCGCCATACTCACCTATATACAGTCTGGAAAATCTGTTCGCTGATATCCGCTGCGAGTCGTTGCCGGAGGGCAGTTTTAAATCCGGAAGTTTTCACGTTACGCCGTTCTCCGTGTCTCACCCCTCGCCAGCCAACGGTTTTATAATAGAAGCCGAAGGGAAAAAAGCGGTTTACTGTTCCGACGCGGAGCATTGCAAAGGGGCCCTTGACGAGGTTGTTTTAAATGCCGCCGACGGAGCTGATCTCTTGATACATGATGCGCAGTTTACGGCCAAGGAGTATAATTACAGAAACGGATGGGGCCACAGCTCCTGGGATACCGCTGTCCGGGTGGCCCGGGTTT
>CAYNYI010000118.1:0-7891 GCA_964401455.1 uncultured Fibrobacterota bacterium | reverse complement strand
AAGACAACCGGGGTGTACAGCGCTACCATGGAACCTGGATTACCACCGAGGAAATAGAAAGAATCGTTGAAAAAGCGCGGCAGCATGTTGATGTACCTAAAATGGAAAATTTTGATGGTGTGGAAAAAGCAGAGGCTGCCGGAGTTGCCATTGACGGCTCGGGAGACAGTGAACTCAAGACGGCCGCGAAACTTGTTATAAGCCATCAGCAGGGTTCTGTCTCTCTACTGCAGCGCAGGATGAAGGTCGGATACGCCAAGGCGGGTTCTCTCATTGATCAGCTTGAGGATATCGGAATAGTCGGACCCCATAACGGCAGTAAGGCCAGAGAAGTAATGTATGAAGATCCTAATATTGTTGATCAGATTCTGGAATTAGAAGGACAGATGAGCTGAGTAAACGAAGGATAAAAAAGCGCCCCCGACACGACTCGAACGTGTGACACCAGGTTTAGGAAACCTGTGCTCTATCCTGCTGAGCTACGGGGGCAAAAAACTAAAATTCAGCCGTAAAAAGATAAATTTATCCGATCTTCATGTCAATGATAATGTCCCCGTAATTCAGCTCTGTCCTTGTATTTCCTCATGGTTAATTGCTATTTTATTTAATATGAATCATTTCTGCCTTACTGTGTCTGTTATATTTATTCTTGCGGTTTTTTCCTCCGCCGGAACCCTGACCATAGCCGCCGCAGGCGATATTATGATGGGAACGGATTTTCCAGGGGACAGGCTTCCTCCCGATGGGGGTAAAACATTATTAAAAGCCGCGGCGGATCAGATATCCAAAGCGGATTTGGCGTTTGGAAATCTCGAAGGAGTGCTTTGCGGAAAATCCGTTCCGATTGAAAAAAAATGCCGGGATACGCTCTCCTGCTATGCTTTTCGTAGCCCCTCTTCATTTGCACTTAATCTGAAGGAAGCCGGATTTGATGTTATGAGCGGTGCCAATAATCACGCTTTTGACTGGGGGCATGAGGGCTATGACAGTACCTCTGATGCTTTGTCCGCGGCCGGAATACACTATACCGGTAAAAAGGGGAGTTATTCCGTTATTGAAAGAGAAGGCCTTAAAATCGGAGTGGCGGCTTTCGCCCCGAATAACGGAACCAATCCGCTGAATGACTATGATTTTGTCAAGGACATGATAAAAGAAATGGACGAAGTCTGCGATATAATACTTGTCTCATTTCACGGAGGAGCAGAGGGCGTTTCTTGCATGCATGTTCCCGACTCTATGGAAATTTTTTATGGAGAAGAAAGGGGCTATTTGCGTGAGTTCTCACGGATGGTGATTGATGCCGGTGCCGATGCTGTAATAGGTCACGGTCCCCATGTTGTAAGAGGGATCGAGCTTTATAAAAAAAGACTTATTGCCTACAGCCTCGGGAATTTCTGTACCTATGAAGGTATCAATATAAAGGGAATCCGGGGGGCCGCTCCGCTTCTTGTTTTATCGGTCTCTGATGAAGGTGCCTTTCTGGAAGGGAGAATTTTTTCTTTTATCCAGAAAAGGCCGGAAGGACTGCAGAAAGACCAGTCCGGCGCGGCTGCCCGCCTGATAAGAAGGTTGAGTGCCGATGATTTCCCGGATACAGCTTTGCTGATCGGTAAAGACGGTTCGATAAAAATCCGGTAAAGAATATCCGCGTCCCGGATGTCTTTTTCTTCTTAGTTGTGTTTTCTTAGAAAAGCCGTTATTCTGTTGTCGAATTCGGTTTCATCTTCGCAGAAGACATTCCCGAATTCATAATCGAAAACAAAAAACGCCTCATCCAGAAGAGTGTTGAGTTTTTTATCGTTGCTGTTTCTTCTGTTTTTAATTGCTGATTTCATTCTGTGTCCTTTCATTGGGTGCTGTCATTTCATGGATGTTCCCGGACGCGGATTATTAAATATAAAATAAACAAAAAGCAAAAAGCAATAAATGAATCGGGATCCCACAGGTTTAAATTGATTTATCCTTGATAAGTTACTTATCTTGAGTTTTGATGGAAAAACTGTTTAAATTCTTTGCTCCGGTTCTTTTTGCCGCCTCGGCGGCATCGTCTTTTATCAGCTCTCCCGGCCTGAGAGTGTTTGCTGTGTCTTTTTTTGCCGCCTCTTTCTACTTTGCCTTACATTTTGAAAAAGTTTCAGAAAAAGATGGTAGTGCGGATATTAAGCGGAAAAAGAAACCTGATAACAGCCATTTGGCGGATAGTGAAAAAAACAGGAAGCTGGTTCTGTACAGCAAGCGTATGGAGAAAAAAGCGGAGTATTTCGAGAGAATTCTTCAGGATTCTACCGATATAATTTTTACTCTCGATCAGGAAGGCTATATATTCAAATTCAATAAGGGGGCCGAGGAAACATTCGGTTATCATCAGTATAATATTGTCGGTAAACCTTTCAGAGAGTTGCTTTACAACAGGCAGGATTCTGAGGATATTTTCAATATTGTACTCCGGGAAAGCCATATCTCGAATTCCAACTACAAGATGAAGTCCGCTTCCGGAGATATCATATATGTGAGTATGAGTATGTCGGAAATGAAGGGCGAAAAAAACGATATCATGGGATTTGTTGTTACTTGTCAGGATATTTCCGAAAAGAAACATATGGAAGATGAGTTGCGCGAAAAAAACAGACAGCTTGAAGAGCTCGCGATTACCGATAATCTTTCCGGTCTTTATAACGTAAGATATTTCCATGCTCAACTCCGTAAGCATTTTGCGCATTTGAGGAGGAATTATTATAAGGCTGTAGGAGTCATGCTGATAGACATAGACCATTTTAAGCAGCTTAATGATACCGAAGGCCACCAGGCCGGCGATATGGTGATTGAAAAAGTCGGAAGCATAATAAATAAAAGTATCAGATCTGAAATTGATCTTGGTTTCAGATACGGAGGCGATGAATTCGTAATAATTCTTCCCGATACCGACAAACACAGCTCAATTGTCGTGGCCAATCGAATACTGGATAATTATAAAAAAGAGAGCTTCGGCAACACTTCGCTCAGTATAGGGATAACCGACACCGTTGAAGAATTTGATGAGGAGACTATAGTTCGGCGTGCCGATGACTCAATGTATAAGGCTAAGCGGGGCGGCGGGAACCGCTACTGTCTTTCCGGGTGACAGGCTCCTCCCGTTGACAATCAGACCGTATTTTTATATATTATCCGGGTAATGATTAAAGACAACTAAAAAAAGGAGAAAGAAATGGCCGGGAAACAGGCTAAAACAGCTTCAAAAAACGCACCTGAGAACCGTAAAGGACCTCACGTTAACCTTTGTCCTGTATGTAACGACAAGAGAAATCCTGTCATGGTTTTCCAAAATCACCGCAAAAAGGTAGCTCTTGAATGCAAGTGCGGTATGATTTTGAAAAACGGCGTAAAAATTTCGTAAGTAATTCCAAATAAAATCGGGGGGGCGCGGTAATGGATTATTTTCATAATTTTTCTATTGATCTTGTAATAACTTATTTGATTAATTTTGCTTATGTGCTCCTGCGGGCAATTACTTATGCCGTCAGCTGCTTTGCGGCTGTTTATCTTCTTGAGAAAATGATAGGCGTAGGCCTTATTAAGGATGTTCGTGACAATAAGAACATGGCTGCCGCACTCGTAATTGCCTCGATTTTTTTCGGGCTTTCTTATATTATAGGCCAGATCTGATTAAAAATATTATTTTTTAATATTATGATTGTATTCAAGCTGATGATTATGCTTGTTATTCTGCTTACGTTGGTTTCATGCCGCGAGAATACCGGTAATCCCTCTCTGTCAGATCCTGATTCTCTCAAGAATATTCTCTACGGGAAAAAAGCTTACGCCTCCGGGGATGAGTATCTTCCAATGGACATAATAAAGAGAAAGGAAATATCTAAATACGATCATCTTATCAAAAAGTATTCACGCAGGTACGGATTCGACTGGAGGCTTATAGCCGCGCAGGTCTTTGCGGAAAGCAATTTTGATCCTTCTGCCGTAAGCCATTGCGGTGCCCTCGGACTCATGCAGATAATGCCGGCTACAGCCCGTTATCTCGGCAAAGACGAAAAGGTAGTGCTTCGCCCGAGAGACAATATCGCTCTTGGATGCTTTTACGACAGGAAGCTATATAATCAGTGGTATGATGTAAAAGAGGACCACAGGATCTATTTCACTTTTGCCGCATATAACGCCGGTCGCGGGAATGTATTAAAGGCGGTGAGAAAAAGCGGCAATAAAAAGGCCTGGGAATGCATTAAGCCCCATTTACCGGGAGAGACAAGACACTATGTGCCGAAGATTATGAAACAGTATGAGCTGTACCGCACGATGCATCCGATGTAATTTTATTTTTCCTCTTCTTTATCTTCTATTTTTACCAGTACCTTTATAATTCTTTGATTTTCCATTTCAAGGATTTTAAGCCTGACCTCGTCAACCTTGAATTCCTGATTCTCATGAGGTACCGAACCCGCAAGGTGATATATAAGACCGCTAAGTGTAGCGTATCCCTCTTCTTCTTCTCCTATGTCGGTTTCCAGCTCTTCATTAAAGTCAGCTACTGATATTATCGGGTCAACCTCAAATTTTTTTTCATCTAATTTAACAATCAGGTCTTTTTCCTGATCGTACTCGTCCTTTATTTCTCCCACTATCTCTTCAATTATGTCCTCAAGAGTTACAATTCCCGCGGTTCCTCCGTATTCATCTACAACAACGGTAAAGTGTATGTGATTGGCAAGAAATTCCCGGAGCAGGTCGTCAAGCATTTTTGTGTCCGGCACATAATAGGCTTTACGGAGGAGTCGTCTGGGATCCCAGTCTTTTTCAGGGTCTTTGGTAGAGTGCAGATAACGCAGAAGGTCTTTAGCGTAAATGACACCAACGATATTATCTATAGTGCCGTCGAAAACAGGAAGTCTGCTGTGGCCGTACTCATCAATCATGTCGAGAAATTTATTTAGTGTAGAAGTCAGTGGTATGCCGTGGAGGTCTATTCTCGGTATCATAATTTCTTTTACGCTTGTATCGCCGAATTCAAATATCGAGTGAATCATGTCCTTTTCATGTTCGAGCAGAGTATCCTCTCCCGTGACCTGGCCGTTATTCATTCTGTTTTTTTCCTCTTCTGACAGAAACTCGAATTTTTTATCGAATCCAAAAACAGTGTAAGAGAGCTTCTTTATGCCGTCTGAGATAAGAGTTAGCGGTACAAGCAGTCCGGAAAAGAATTTGAAAACAAAATAATCGGGAATAATGAATGCACCCGGAAAAACAGTCACGATAGCCGATGGAATAGTATTTATTATTATATGTGAAATAAAAATTAAAGAACAGAAATATAAGATATGTTCAGGCGTAGTGAATGCGGCTGTTTCCAGGAAACGGCAATAAAAAAAAATAATAAAGGCACTGAAGGAGAATGCTTTGCCGATTCGCACCGATGTAGATATGCTTTCAGAATCTTTTTCGTAGTCATTAAATTTTTCTATGAAGACTTTGCTCACCTTTCCGCTGGAGTGTATGTTCTCATGCCATACTTTGAAAAGCATAATTTTTATGGTCGCGAAAAAAGCTGCTATCGCATAAAGAAGCGCGATAATTGAAATGTTAAGAAAACTCGGATTGGTTTCCAAAACAGAAATCCTTTGTTCAGGTTAATAGGTCATTTGATATTTTCAATGAAACGGTTCTCAAGGTTTTTCATTTTTTCGAGGCTTTTTTTGTCATTATGTTTATATCCGCAGAGATGAAGGAGTCCGTGCGCGGTAAGCCTTAAAGCTTCTTCGTAGAATGATACGCCGTATTCATCGGCCTGGGACCTTACGCGGTCGGCTGAAATATAAATTTCACCGAGAAAGTCGTCTTCGTTGAAATTAAAGGAAAGCACATCGGCCGGATAGCTTTTTTTTCTGAATTCCCGGTTCAGGGAAACGGTCATACTGTCGTCGCAGAAAACAATATTTACCGGCCTCAGCTCTTTATGCTTTAATAAAACAGCTACAGCAAGACGCATAAAAGGCGCCTTCTTTAGTCTGTATGAGGGATGGGCATTATGGATCTGTGTTTTAGTTCCCTTGCGGGATGGAGGTTTATTTTTTTTCAGGGTTCACTATCTCCTCAGCCCCCAGTTCGTACCAGTCTGCTATTTTTGATGCGATGAGAGCTGCCTGCTTTTTACTGGAAATATTGAATTTGCTTCTTTGGATATATTCTCCGCTTCTTTTCTGGAACCTTTGTATAGAAATTTTGGGTTCCTTGTATTCCTGAGCGCCGCGGTCATAATCCTGATAGTAAAACATTATAGTGGCCCAGGCTCCTTTGGAAAGAACTTTCTTATCAAGTTCTTTGCGGAGAAGGACACCGTCTTCCTCGAAATTAATGCTAATGTTTTCCGCCTGTCCGCTCATTTGTGTCTCCTGACTGTATTTGGCTTTTATTGCAGTTTTTAATACGAAGTTAATATAAATCAGTTAAAAAAATGAAATCAAGTAAAAAACCGGCTGCAAAACTATTCAACGCCACAGTTGAGAATTTCAGATTATGTGAGAAAAATCACTAATCAATCCTTAAAAATGATATATATTTACATTATGGGAGGAGTAGGGGCAAGATTTAATTGTACTGTCAGTTTCATTTAATATATATTTGTCTTAATCCAATATGATTTTTTTTAGAAATACCTGTATCCGGAGGTCTGTATGTCCGTAATTAAACAGAAGCTCACTTTTTTTCTGTCTTTCCTCGCGGTTTTTGTTGTTGTTTCCGAGGCGGCCAGTTACCGTGACATGGGTGCCAGCGTAAAATTCCTTGTCGGAGAAGTAAAAGTCCGCCGCGCCAAAGATAACACTAAAAAATGGCAGGATGTTAAGATCGGGATGAGGCTTTCCTCCGGTGATGCTCTTCGTACGATGGTGGAGTCAAGAGTTGAAATTACCACTTCGGAAGGTAGTGTCCTCAAAATCGAGGAAAACTCGATGGTCGAGCTCACGAAGCTTCTTCAGGACAGAAGAACAAAGGCCAGAGAGACCAAAGTTCGCATGAAGAATGGGAATATATGGGCAAACGTAAAGAAGTTCACATCAAAACGAAGTGATTTTGTATTTGAAACGCCGACTGCTACCGCGGCCATCCGGGGGACAAAGCTGAGCCTCAGCGCGTCGAGGAACAGAACCCGTCTTAAGGTTTATGAGGGAGAAGTCGACTTCAACGGTGTTTCAGTCAAAACCGACCAGATGGCCGATGCTGTACCCGGAAAACCCGTTGTTCCTAAAAAGATCGAGGAAACCGCGGATACCGCATCATCAGACACAGCTTCGGCCGATACTACTGTCACCGACACGGCGGCCTCGGACTCCGCCTCTGAGGAAATACAGCTTAATCTTAATATTCCCGACATAGTTCCCACTCCGCGGGTTCCGGTTGCGGGTACCGTAACTCCGGGGGCGAATGTTATTATAGCAGGAGTTCCCGCCAATGTTTCAGAAAGCGGAGAGGTCAAAGGGATTTACATGATTCCCTCCAATGAACCCGGGAAATACAGTTTTGATATAAAGGCTGTCTTGGGAGATATTACTACCAGCACGATTGTTTCTGTGGAAATGGCTCCGGACAGCGCGGCAGGCGAGGTATTCCTCGAGGTTTCGGTACCGGACGAGGTTTTTGAAACGGCTTTTGAGATAAGGGGCCGTACAGTTCCCGGAGCTGTTGTTACCGTCAACGGGGCCAGCAGAGAAGCACCGGACGGAAATTTTGTTTTTAATATAAACCTCGGGGACAATCCGGAGCCGGGGCAGTACAAAGTAGCCGTGAAGACCGTCGCGGGAGATAAAACCGCCTCTTCGGAATACTTTGTTACTTATTCAGAGCCCCCAACGGGAGATGATAAATGCAATTGCGCCAATTTGAGCGG
>CAYNYI010000117.1:0-7922 GCA_964401455.1 uncultured Fibrobacterota bacterium | reverse complement strand
ACTCCGCGGAAAACTGATTGCGTAACCTACAAACGGATTTGTGTTTTCAGGCAGGCCGGTTTCACTTCCGGCCGGGTCAAGAAGATAGATAATCAGCAAAGGCTTTTTTGGATCTCTTATCTGATTTCTCAATATTTCGCCGCTCGGATATGGAGGGTCGCCTTCTTTGCCTTCCATGGCCCGGACTTCCTTCGTAAGTTCCAGTGCCCGCTGATATTCATCTTGTTCAAGGTCGATAAACTCGTGCCGCGGACTGATAATATGGGACTTTTTAATGTAATAGACATCATGGCTTGAATTGCTGTGATCCTGCTTCCTGATAAAGGCGCCCACTTTTACAGCAGAACCATTAATCTGAAAATCATAAGAGCGGACTGCATCTTTTTTTGACATCAGCGCTATTCGCCAGTCAGTCAGTTCACCATTTGGCAGCTGTTTATTTATAAAACGGCTCAGATTCTGGGGATCATAGGCCTTCAGGTTTTCAGGAGTTTTAAAGCCTTCAAGAAAACTTATCACTTCATCGGCCGGCCGATCAAACCAGATAAAATTGTTTTTTGCCAAAGGGGCTCCATCGGGAGCTGGCAGGGAAGCAATATATGCCCGGGTTCTGTGGAAATTGTTATCTATAGCAGTGATGTCTTTTTTGAGTTCATAGGATTCAACCAGCCTGCCTGAATGGGAAACATTAACGGTTACGGCTGCTTTCAGTTTATTGGCGGCTGAAATCTGGAGAATGCCCGGGTGTGTTCTTACACGAAGGGCGTATTGCTCGGGAGTGGAACCTGCGACATCGGACATATAATCAAATTCCTGCCGGAGTTCTTCTGAGGCGTGGGTAATGTGGCAGAACCACTCATTGAGCTCTCTGCTGGTAAACAGCCTGCATAAATCAACATATCCTGGTCTGTATCCGAACCATCTCCCCATCTGCATCAATGTGTCATACATCCGGGAAGCTCTCAGATAATAGGAAACAGACAACCCTTCCAAAGTAAGCCCCCGGGACAGCTTATTTCCCCCGACTGCAATAACCGATAAACCATTCCTGTGGTCATAGTAGTCCAAAGCTTCTTTTGACCCGCCGTGTATGGCTTTTACGGAAATTTTCGATACAGCATTATACAAATGAGGCTGCACCTCACGCCACTCATGAACCTGAATTTCGGGGTCGATTTCTGACAGAGAACTGTGAAGAATCTGATCTGAAACTGTCCTGTATGATTTGTACCCTTCACGGTCATCTTCAAAGGTGCTTCTGAAAAGTTCGATAGTATCCGGATCGTTCTGATCGATCCCCATTCTGTAATAATCAAACTGATTCTGCACCAGTTCAGTGATATGATCCTGCCAGCGCACAAAACGTGAAACATGTATAAGCATAGAATTGTGAGCAGCAGTCTGGCCTCTTGCTGTTCTAACCGCACAGGTAAGAATGAAGCACCTGATTCCAAGCTTGAGGGAATCCGGCAATCCGGAGGGCAGCTGATCGTCCTTTTTATGCCTGTCCGGTACAAAATCCGAATAATCATCAATCCGGTTTACTATCGGCAGAATATCATCGGAATATTCATCTTCTTCAATCAGACGAAAACCAAAAACCTTTTCCGGACCGATATAATTGGAGGGCGGCGGGATATTCACAATAAAATCGCGCGGAAACAGATTGTCTTCTTCAAGAGGAATAAAAATATTTGCAAAAGGAGTAGCGGTGTAGCCTACATACCCGGTTTTCCCAAAAAGCCCGAGGATATCGGTGATTCGTCTGTTGATGGTACTTCGTTTTTCAGGGTCATTTGATATATTGATAGAGGCATTGTCGGCTTCATCGTCAATAAGAAGGAGCGCCTTGTTTTGTATAATACGCTTCCCCTCCGGATTGCCCATGGCATGGACGGACAGCCATTCATACAGCCTTCTTAAAACATTTGGATTCTTTTTTACTACCGCGATAATCGGCTCATTGGTATTGAAATTCAGTCCGAGGGAGTTGGCTGCCGGCTGGGTAAAAGCCCCGTTGTCCAGGCTTGAAGTCAGAGAGTGTGCTATTGCGGTGTTCGTGGGCCGTCCGACACCAATTTTGACATTGTCCTGATTAAAGGCACGGGTATGCTGCGTATCAAACCCAAGAAAGCCTTCATCCAGACGCAATTGCGTCTGACTTCTGAGGTTGTTGTGAATACCTGCAAGTACAACAATCAGTTTGAAACCGGCATCTGCAGCCTTGCAGATTAAACCGGTATAGTTTGCGGTTTTGCCGGATTGTACCTGCCCGACAACCAGCCCTTTTTTATCAATCCTTATATTTTCTGAAGGATCAAACAAGCCGTCAAGAATCCGGTCTGTCAGGCGGTCCAGTTTGTTCAGAACTTCCGGGGCAAAGTTTTTCTCAATCTGCAGAAAGTTCCGGTACCGGGACCAGAAATCCCAGGAAATTTCAGCTTTCCTGACGCTTACCCAGGGAACATGCCTTTCTCTCTCAATAATCCGGTAATCTTCCACCCTTATCCTGTACAGCGATTCTGCTTCCCGGATCAGTTTATCCCGTTCAAGATCGCTGTACATAGAAATAGATAATAACATATTTACTGCGTCTTCGATTTCATCCCGGCTTACCGAGGCGGAATCAGGCAGCAAAGTTCTTAATGTAGTCATTGCTTTTTGATACATAGGCTTCACTTCAAATGTTCAATGTATTCCGGATAAAAATTGAAAGGCTCAATATTCATGATCAGGCTTTTGGCTTGTTCATTTGATTTTCCCTGTGATATCAAATTATTGTACATGGCAATTATAGTCTCTCTGATTGCATCATGATTTTTCCCTTCAAACGGCTGGCCGTGGGGTTTTTCATTTTCATTTTCCTGAAGAGTAATAAGCGGCACAGGTACGGTCTCCTCTATAAACTGAAAGGTTTTTTCCAGTTGTGATGAAAAACCGTCGGCATTTTCCAGCAACTCTTTTATAACCGGATGATTGCGGTTAAGTTTGTAGAACCTTTTACCATGCCGGGTTCTTTCTTCCCAGAGAGGATAAAATTCATTTTGAAGCAGTCTTCTTTTTACAACTTTTCCCTTGTGCCGGTAAACCTCTACGGCCTGAGCCCTTACTTCTTTTGCCACTGAAAGGATTGCTTCCTTTAGCCTTGCAGGCGGCCTGGCCACCGATTTTTTAATATCAATCTGCCAGTCCTCGTCCATATTATTAGGAAGATCAATGCGGATCCTGCACAGATCATAATGGACTTCCTTTTTAAACATACCCAACCAGTCTCCGGCTACCAGAAGCCGCCGGTTCCGGTATACATAGAACCCCTGGTGTGAAGTCCAGTTGTCGCGCGGACCCTTTCCGTAGTTGTATTCTTCTGCGGTCAGTTTTGAGCGGTGCGGAAGCACGAAGCCCTTGATCCTTATCCGGTCGTTTTCCAGCACTGTTTCGGGTTTTACCTGAAGCCCCTCATAACCCACCATAAAAGGATCCCAGGATTCGATCCGCCTGCCCCGAAAAAAAATATTGAAACCATCATCAATATACCGATGAAAAACCATGGACAGATGTTTTTTGACATTTTCCATTGTGATAAAAAATTTTTCCTTCGCCTTTTCATCGTTTGCCCGAGTATCCGCAGTCAGCCTGTCAATATCCCACCATATAACAATGGTTCCGTGTCGCATCTCATTAAGTTTATCGATAAAATGCTCCTTTTCAGGACAGAGTCTGATCACCTTCCATTTCTTCTCACGGTTTACATAATCCAGATCCCAGCACCAGTAGCAGGCTTCTGTATTCTCTTTCCTGGAAAGTACTGTAAATTTTCTGCACTGAGAGAAAGAAGCTGTTTTCAATCCGAGCCCGAATCTTCCAAGATCTGTTTCATGGCGCTCTTCAAGCGGGTTGATGCTCCCGGGCTTCATTGCCTGAATTAATTCTTCATCGTTCATTCCATGCCCGTCATCGGTTATTGAAAAAACGGTTTCAGGCCCTTTCCAGTGGTAACTGATCCATATGTTTTTTGCACCGGCTGCCACAGAGTTGTCGATAAGATCTGCAACCGCTCTCTCAACAGAATAACCGATAGCCCGGAATGTTTCTATCATAGAGCTTGCTTCAGGCTCTGCAGGTGCAGATTCTATTTTTTCATAATCGATCATTTTCTTTTACCCGTTTCCGCAATGTACAATTGCTGAAAATTTTAAAGAAAATTTATAACAAAAAACCGGGCTGTTGTTTTGTCAGTTAAACCGGAGTGTCAGTTGTATACTTTTGGAAAAACAGTTTCTTTTTCTGTCTTCACTTTTCCGGTGCCGTATATTTTCAAACAGGTTATTCACTATTCCCGCGATTTTATTTGCTAGTAAGGGGGGAACAGCATTTCCCACCTGAGCAAACTGTGCCGTCCGCGGACCGCAGAAATAATAATTATCCGGAAATGTCTGAACTCGTGCTGCTTCTCTTACGGTAAAACTTCTGCATTGAAAAGGATCGGGATGAATATAGTAATGTCCGTCTTTGGAAATATGACTGGTAATCGTTTTACAGGGCTCATCTGATAACTGAACCCTGAACCTGTCATCAAATTTTTTTCCTGTAATGCTATCCTGAACATTTTTATGAACTGGTAATAAACCGGAAGGGAAATCAACAAGTTTCGGAGACCGTTTTTTCACCTTTCCAAAGCTGGCCACAAAAAGATAACGGAGCAAATCGCGCTCCATATGGCCTCTTGCCGTATGATTGCATACACCCTTTAACCAATCATCCAGAAACCAGTCCGGCCTGTATCCAATACTGATATTATCAGACGGAAGAAACTCAGCACCGGTATCGTTACTGCGGCGGCTGATTATTTTAAGCTGTTGCTTTATTTCTTTTCTGATATCTTTGTCAGTTTCATCCAGTATGCCGGGCTCCAGAATTTGGCTCAAAACGCTTTTCCACAGTTTTTCGCTGTCTTTCACCTTTGAAAGGCTGCTTCTTAATTCCGGCAAACCTTCCAAAACCCGGCCCAGCTCAATTCTCTCTTCCTCAGGAAGAATTCCGGGCTCAAGATCCAGATCTTCCCGGATGCCAAGCAGAATAACCCGGTGCCGGCTCTGGGGTATTCCGTGTTTTTCAGTATAGATGATAAAATCATTCTGCCTGAAAACGGGAGTTTTTTCGGCATCATAATACCGGGGCTCTGCGGCCATGGCGTAAATACGGTATCCCGGACAGTCAGGCTTTGCATCGCTGTCGCCGTATTCCGTGATGTAAGCTTCAACGGGGTCTGAAAGATCTTTCAGGATACTTTTGAAAACAGGGCTTTCTTTTGTTTGGGCTGATAATAATCCTTTTACATTTTCCATCACAAATACGGGCGGACAATGCACAGCCAGAATTCTTAAGTATTGCTTATAGAGCCCTACCCGTTCATCTTTTGTCGCATCCAGCATGCTTTCCCGTCGGCGGGATCGCCCCACTACTGAATATGCCTGGCAGGGCGGCCCTCCGATTAAAATCCAGTCTGTTGAATCATTAAGAGTTTCTTTAATTCTTTTATCCACCATCGCGCTGGAAACGGCATTTTTCCCTTCACCCAGCTCAGCCTTCCAGGTTTTTTTCATAGCCTTTTCAGCTTCCTCCGGCCATTTTTCATACAGCCTTTCTATTGTGATTTCCCCCCTTAAGAACCGATAATAATCCCCAGGAGTATTATCGGTTCTGAACTGGCGGTAAAAGCTTCTCAGTGTAAGTGTTCGATGGGCATATCGCTCTTTTTCCACGGAAAGGACAACTTCAAAAATTTTTTGGTTTGTTACCGGATCCCGGAAACCGCTGAATCCTTCGCCCAATCCGCCGGGGCCGGCAAATATGTCAATTATTTTTACTTCCACTTTGTTTTATTCGTCCGATCACGTCTTGCAGTGTTTTTGTTGATTTACCGTTTTTCAGTTCGCACTCGAAAATTGTAATCACCTGCCATCCCAGCCTGGCAAGCTCGAGAGCGTTTTTTTTATCAAGCTCCCTGTTTCGGTTTATTTTGCGAAGCCACCATTCAGGGTTGGTCTTCGGCACCACAAAATACCTGCAATCTTCATGACCATGCCAGAAGCAACCATGCACAAAAATAACAGTCCGGAATTTTGGCAGAACTAAATCAGGTTTTCCGGGCAGTTTTTTATCATGAAGACGGTAACGGAAACCTTGGGAGAATAAATATTTACGCACTATTATTTCAGGCTTTGTGTTCTTGGACCTGATTCGGCTCATATTATAGCTGCGGGTTTTTTTGTCATGAACATCCGTCATTTGTTGCCTTGTCAATTGTTATTCAATTACGGGTCGGGATCGGGCCAAGCTAACTTGCTGCATTTTTATAATTTTTAATTCCAAATATAACTACTTACGGCGTCTGTTTCGCTCTTTTTGGCCCTAAAACCATCGATATAGAATCAGCGCAATTTTGTTCTCGCCATAGCTATATTGCACTTTTGGGCATCTAAAAGTACAATATAGCGCCCATATTAGGGCAAATTATTGTTAATAGCAAATTTTTCTAATAAGTTAACTTGGCCCGTCCCTATTTCAATCCCTATTTCAATAAAATAGGTTTTCAAAGTTAATCCGACGGTAAAAGCGTATATTTAAGGCTTATACTTATTAGACTTTGGCATTTCTTTATTATTATATCAACAAGTTAGCTTGGTCCCACCATAGCGGATATATCTCGAGAAAATTTGTGGTAAAGATGCCAGAATTTTTTCCATCCCATATGTGATCAATCGTTAATAGCAACAAAACTCTTTTTTCTTAGAAAAATCGATATGTTCAATGCTGAGAAAACAAAAACCACTAAAATAATAAAACAATTAGAGAAAAAAATAACTGCTTCGAAATCATTACAAACTGCTAAAAAGTCCTGAATTGCATCGGGGAAATTTAGAAAAAAATCGATCAAATTTTTGCCCGTTTTTTTTGGGAGATAATAAAAAGTTGGAAAAGTCAAAATTATAAGAAAAAATACATTTTTGGCAACGGACACATATGACAACTTAATACTGGATCTTTTATGGTAATCGTCCCAACAAAACAGTCCTTCTTCATTGAGAAATGATCTAATTTTTATAAATAAGTAACTATTAAGATAGTTACTTATTTTATATATCATCATTAGGTTGTCTATATAAAATGCTATAAGTGGTCCGGTTAGAAGTGGGGTCATAAATATAATAAGTTCAAAAACGCTCGTATTACTGCTTTCGCTAACAAAAAAAATCTGGACGAAAGCCGCAAGAATTGCACCGATTACTAAGATGAAAATATTTAATAATTTATGAGAAAAATTGAGACGGATCTTGATTTCATCAGAGAGCGAATTGTATTCATTCAGGTAGCAATTCAGAATAGCGTCGCGATTGGAGTCCGCTCCTAACTTTATTCTAATTCTTTTTCGTGAGGGCACTCGGCTCATTTCGAATCTTTCTACTGCAAATCTAAAAAGAGTTAAAATCTGGAAGCACCATAACTATTTTACTTAAATGTTAAATGAAAATGAAATCAACTCCCAGCGAACCCGCACAGAACTGGAATTCCTACAATACTACCACCATTAAGAGCCTTCTGGATAAGGGATTTTAATCGTTGCGGTCCTTTAGCCTGCGTTAAAAGCTGGCTCACGGCGGATAGCTCCTTTTTTTCGATGATTCTGTTGACCATCAATTGTTTCTCCGCCATTGATTTCATCCCAGCAGGAAATCCCTGTGGCGACGCATTCAAAAGCATGTAAGCGCAATAAACCCAATGAACATGTGAGATGACAGAGCGGAAATGCTTGGCCGATAAATCTTCAAACCCCAGAAACATTTTTATTTCTTTATAACCTGAATCCGTGATTTTAAATGCGAAGTAGTTGGCAACTACAAATTTTCTAAACTTCTCCGCCC
>CAYNYI010000116.1:0-8036 GCA_964401455.1 uncultured Fibrobacterota bacterium | reverse complement strand
AGAATCCTTTTTCAGAAAAGCTTTCCTCATAATTTTCAGGAAAATCTTTATCGTGCGGGTCTTGGGAGGAAAACTTTCGACGCAGCTTTTCCTCCTTTTGCTTTTCTTTTCTCTGCTTGTTAATAAGTAAAACAAGCATTATTATTATGAATAGTATATTTTCCATAAATGAAATTAATTATTCATTGTCATAAGATGGATTATCGTTTTCCGGACGTTGGTCCTCACCGGAGATAAACTTTCTCATGCTGGTATCCGCCTGAACATTACGCATATTGTAATAATCCATAACCCCGAGATTGCCGCTTTCGAATGCATTCGCGATAGCCTGAGGTATTTTGGCCTCATTCTCAACAACTTTAGCGCGCATTTCCTGCACCTTCGCCTGCATCTCCTGTTCAAATGCTACTGCCATTGCCCTTTTGCCTTCGGCTTCGGCCTGGCGCATTTTCTTGTCTGTTTCGGCCCTGTCGGCCTCAAGAGCGGCACCTATATTACGCCCTATATCCACATCGGCTATGTCAATTGAAAGAATTTCGAAGGTTGTTCCCGAGTCGAGACCTTTTCCGAGAACCCGCTCTGAAATAGCATCCGGATTCTCGAGCACTCTTTTATGGGTTTCAGCGGAACCTATGGTTGTTACAATCCCTTCTCCTACCCGGGCAATTATGGTATCCTCTCCTGCCCCTCCGACGAGCTGCTGGATATTTGTACGGACAGTTACTCGGGCAATTGCCTTAACCTGTATTCCGTCTTTGGCGACGGCTGCAATAGGAGGTGTTTCAATTACCTTGGGGACGACGCTGGTTCTTATTGCGTCTTTTATATCCCTGCCGGCAAGATCTATTGCCATTGCCTGTTTTATTGTGATATCCAGATTTGCCTTCTGGGCGGATATAAGAGCATCGACAACATTTTTTACCCTCATCGCGACTTGGGGGTGTGTTGTTCCAACCGCCATATAGTGAGATTCAAGATCACTTACAGTAAGGTCTGAGAGTCCGGCCTTTCTGGCGCTTATATAAGGCCGAACTATAGCATGAGGGGACACAGAACGTAGTCTCATAAATATTAGCGTAAATAGCCCTACAGGCGCGCCGGAAGAGATAGCCTCTATCCAAAGAAGAAAAGGCACAAGGTAAAAAAGCATGGAAATAAGGAAGACACCAATAAGAACAGCGGCAAGATAAATCATTGTTTAACCTCTTTTAAAAAATTTATGAATCAGTTTTCTTTTTTACTTTTAACTGGGCGCCTGAAAATCCTGTCACTTCAACAGCTTCACCCTCTTTT
The DNA here is from genome assembly GCA_964401455.1 of uncultured Fibrobacterota bacterium. Lineage (GTDB taxonomy): Bacteria > Fibrobacterota > OXYB2-FULL-49-7 > CAYNYI01 > CAYNYI01 > CAYNYI01. The sequence continues at coordinate 6,743 of CAYNYI010000116.1, read as the reverse complement.
ATGTAATCACCGACAGTAACCGCGTCAATCTTACTCCCGTCAATTAATATCCGGCCTGAAGGCCGAAGGTTTGTAAAAGCGGTACCCGATTTCCCTCTAAGTGCATGTAATCCGGATTTATGAGCCAACCACCCGTCCTCAGGTCTTCCCTCGGTGCTGTGCACAGCTCTTTTCCAGAGGCCGGTTTTTATAAAAAGATATATACCCAGTATGCTTATGACAAGGGTTGAAATGGTTAAAAGAACCGGAAAAAGAGGGCCAAAATCGGCATAGGCTTTGTAGAGCGCTCCGATAATCATTACTATTCCGGCGGAGGCGAACACAGCTCCCGGAATAAAAACAATATCCGCGGCAATGAGCAAAAGTCCGCCCGCCACAGCAATAATATAAGGAAGATACTCCATTTATACCTCAGTTGAGTATTTCTACCATATCATTATGTAAAATGGTGTTGGTCGCGAGAATGTCGCGCCCGAAAATATCGAATCCGGAACCGTTTGTTGAACTAAGAGTTCCTCCCGCTTCTTTTACAAGCAACGCTCCGGCAGCCATGTCCCAGGAGTGGAGGCCGGTTTCCCAGAAGGCATCATATCTTCCGCACGCTGTCCATGCCAGATCTATAGCTGCGGCTCCGGGTCTTCTTACTCCAAGAGATTCATATTGAACGCGGTAAAATCTCTCAAGGTTGATCCGGAGTTTTTCATCGCGACTGTAGTAAAAACCGGTTCCGAAAAGGCCGTTTTTTATTTCGTTGACTTCCGATACTCTGATCGGCTTTCCGTTCAGAAATGCGCCTCCGTTTTTCGCAGCATAATACATTTCTTGCATCGCGGGATTGTAAATAACACCTGCCTCGATTTCTCCTTTTCTCATCACACCTATAGATACTGCGAACAAAGGCACACCGTGAAGGTAGTTGCTTGTGCCGTCAAGGGGGTCTATAATGAAAGTATAACCATCAAAATCGCTCTCCCCGGTTTCGCCGCTTTCTTCGCATACAAACGAACATCCCGGATATTCTTTTCTTACGGCTTCCATTATCATTTCTTCGGAGTTTTTATCGACTTCGCTGACCATACTGGAATCTTTTTTTCTTGATACCAGAAGGTCTGTGTTAAATTTTTCCAGCTGGTAGGCTCCGGCTTTCCCGGCTGTTTTTTTTAAAAATTCTATCATATTCACCGCTTACCTTTTCTCAGTTTTTTTCTGGAACGCCGAACCATCTGCGGAGCGCGTTTGCATAGCCGAGGATGCCGTTTACATATTCTTTATCATGATTATAATGCCAAATTGATTTTTTCCTGTCTCGGTGATATCTATGAGCTTTCAAATATGAGGCAATACTGAAAATTGCATCGTCAAAATCATGCAGGTTTACCTCGCCGTTTCCGTCGCCGTCTCTCGCGTATGTCATTGATCTGGGCATGAACTGAGGATAGCCTATAGCCCCCGCCCACGAGCCCCTTGCGATAAAAGGGTCGGAATTTTTCAATTTGTGGATTTTTATAAGAGAAGCAAGATTACCCGCTGCCCGATTTCTCACCCTTTTCAGCCTCGGTCTGTTATCGACAATCATTTTTTCAAGTTCGTCACGGGAATATTTATCTTTGTATTTGGAAATGAAATTCTTCTCGGCGTCTTTAATGGCGCTGTCCGCATGAAATATCTGTGTGTAGAAAACATTGACACACTGATACCTGCCGGTTATTCTGCCGAGATTGCTTTCTGCCTGAAGAATAGAGACTATATCATAATATGATACGCCAAACTCTTTTTGCGCTTTCTCAAGAACTTTTTTATGATTCCAGATGAATTTAGCGCCTTGCTGAATATATTTTTTCCTCTTTAGTCGGGCAAAATAATTTACATGAGACCTCTCATGTTCGACAGGAAAAGACGGTTCAAGAATCCGGACGAGTTTATCATAGTATATTTTGCTACCGAACCGGGGGTCGTCCAAAAAAGTCTGAATTTCTTTTTCTGACAATGTAATCTTGTCGCCGGCAAAATCTTCAGGTTCCCGAAGATATTCCAGCAGTAAGTCAACCCCTTTGGCTTTTTCCGAAACAGCCGCGGGCTGAGTACGGATGCGCATGACCTTTATTCCTTCTATGCCGCGGTATTTTCTCAGATAGGTTTTCAGGATTATATCTGTAACTTTTTTTTCTTTGTTGCTTGCATGCCTGAAGACAGGTTCGCCTTCTTTTGTTGACGCGATGAGCCCGGTATGTATTGAAAAAAGTATATCTTTGTCGCCTATAATAGAAATAAGGAAGCCGGGTTTGAGTTTTTCTCTTAATTTTTTTTTCTTCAGGGCGTTCAAAGGTATATACGTTTCGGTATACTTGCGGTCGGTTGTGTCTATTCCGTACTTACTGTAGAAATTCTTTACAAAAAGGTCTCTCGTTTCTGTAACAACAGCTTCTCCGCCGATATTCTCCGTAATATCTTCAATAATTTTTATGTTATTTTTGATCCAGTCCGAACAGAAAAAATGGTTTCTGTTCCGGAAGCTCACATTTCCATTTTTATATCTGATTTTTTTAAGATTAATAATAAATTCATTCCAGTTTGTACTCAGGGCCGCGGCAAGAGCCTGCTCAAGAAAGGTTACGCAGTCAACACGCGAGAAATCATACATCGGGTCCTTGTCGTAGAGACCGTCAGCGCCTTCTCCTAGGGGGCCGTTAAAATAAACGGTATTGAGCATCATCTCAGTGTAGGAAAGAAATCCTTCATCTATATTTTCTGACTTTCTGAAATTTATTGTTAAAAGACTGTCCCACTCTGACTCTGTCAGCTCATGAAGCTGAGCTCCGTAGAGAGAAAACCCTATCAGAAGGGCCATAGATGTTGTAAAAAGATATTTTAATTTCATAAACGATACAGACTGAATTCTATGATTGATTTAATACCTTAAATTTACTATTTTACACCTTTAAATAAAAGAGGTTTAAAAAATGGATTTTGCTCCCGTAAAAGGAACAAGAGATTTCTATCCGGAAGATCTCGCTATAAGGCGCGAACTTTTCCGCCGTTTCAGGCTGACGGCGGCCAAATTTAATTTTCAGGAATATGACTCATGCGTTCTTGAAAGCGAGGAACTTTTTATTAGAAAGGCCGGAGATGAAATAACCGGTCAGCTTTACAACTTCACAGACAAGGGGAATCGTAGACTTGCCCTGCGCCCTGAAATGACCCCGTCCCTGACCCGCATGCTGATTTCACGAATTAAATCGCTTCAGCTGCCGTTGAAATGGTTCTCAATTCCTCAATGCTTTCGCTATGAACGCATGCAAAAAGGCAGAAAACGTGAGCATTTTCAATGGAATATGGATATTATCGGAGACGGTTCTCTAAATGCCGAAGCTGAGCTTATGGCGGCAGCGATTGACTTTTGCGTCTCTTCCGGTCTGAAAAGCGAGGATATTGTTATTAAATTCAGCAATAGACACCTATTGCAGGAATTGTTTACTGAGGCGGGTTTTCCGCCGGAGAGACTAAATGAAGTATTTGTAATTATAGATAAACGCGAAAAAATAGGCCCTGAGAAGACATCCGCTATGCTTATCGAAGCGGGGTTCTCTGAAGAATCAGTTAAAAAAACAGAAGATATCCTCGGTGCTTCATCAATTGAAGATATTGAGCAGAATTCCGGGCTCCGGCTTCAGAGTAAAGCTGAAATAGAAAAGCTTTTAGAAATTTCTGAAAACTACGGAATACGAGAATTCCTGGAATTGGATATTTCAATTGTCCGGGGGCTTTCTTATTATACCGGAACAGTATTTGAGCTCAAAGACAAGGAAGGAAAGCACAGGACGATCTGCGGCGGCGGCAGATACGACAATTTAATGGAGAATCTGGGAGGCCCCTCGGTTCCGATGGCAGGTTTTGGTTTCGGAGATGTGATTATCAGCGAGATTCTTTCTTCAAAGGGGATGTTGACCCCCCCTCCGTCTCAATGCCGGACGGCTGTGGCTTCACTTACCGATGACGGGATTATGGTCGCTGTCAAGGTAGCATCAGGTCTCAGAAAAAAGGGTAAATGCGTTGAACTGAAAACGAATCCCTCCAAGATTAAGAAGCTTATTTCTTCTGCGTCCAGATCCGGATATGAAGAGCTTTATATAGTTGCACCGGAAGAGCTTCTGCGTGGATGCGTAGTTTACAAGAACCTGAAGGAACGCACCGAAAAAGAATTGCCTATTTCTGAAATCGGAGAAAAGGGAATTTGAAAAAAAAACCGGGAAATAAACTTCGCAGTAAGTTGTCTTCTATTTTCGGAAGCATTCAATCTAAACTTCTGTTTGTTTCTTTGATTCTTATGGCCCTCCCGGTAACCCTTATCTTTTACTTATCGCAGAGCCGCATTCACCAGTATTTTACCGATAAGCTTGAAAATAAAATGGAATTTGTTTTGATTAATACATCAAAACAAATGAAAAACTGGCACCGTGTTAAACAGAATGAGCTCCGGGTAATAATAGCCGGCAGGATTGTCAGTGATACCGCTCCCTTGCGCGATGCGGTAAGCCGCATTATGACCGCTCCTGATATGAATTCTATTTCAGAAGCCAGGCGTCTGGATATAATCGCCTCTTCCAAAGAAATGCTGCGCGGATATATAAAAGACATAAAGAAAAGAAACAAGGAGTATCTGGGGATATCGGTTTTAGACAGCAGCGATAAAGCTGTTCATCTGGACCGGGATTTTCCCGTTACCCCCTTTTATTATCCCTGGATATTTGAGAAAGGGCTTACCGGTTTTTTAACAACTTCCGATTCCGGAGCCAGGCCGCTTTTTGTTATGCGCACTCCACTGCCGGTTAACGAACAGGATTCCGCATTTGTATATACTGTTTTGGATCCGGAGGTTCTCTTTAAACAGATAACCGGTATGTCAGAATTAAAAAATACCAGAGGTGATATCCTGGCCGTGACTATCCGCAATTCTTCAGGAGTTAAAATCTTCAGTACAGTTCAGAGCCCTGATGACCTTGATTTTATTGAAAGAAGAGCGGTGCCTGAATACGGATGCATAATTGAGTGCGGTCAGAAACGCTCAGAAGCATACGGACCTTTGAATGAGACCAGAAAATGGCTCGCGACTTTCATTTCCATAATTACAATTTGTTCATTTATTTTCCTTGGCTTTATAATAAGGAATATAACAGATCCTGTTAAAAAACTCACGGAAGCAGCTAAAAAAATCCATAAAGGAGAAAGCGGTGTAGGAATCAGAGAAGAATATGAAGGTGAAATAGGTTATCTTATTTCAGTATTCAATGATATGAGCCGTAATCTTGAGGATAGCAGGGTTATACTGGAAGAGAAAAATAAAATACTCGAAAAGCTTGCCATAACAGATGAATTGACAGGAATGTATAATAATAGACACTATCATGGAATAATGAAGCAGGAGGCAAACCGTGCTTTGAGATCCGGTCTTCCGCTTGCGCTGGCTATATTGGATATAGATAATTTTAAAGCGGTAAACGATACCTACGGTCATGATGCGGGCGATAGAATCCTGATGACTGTATCAAAGGCAATACAGAAAAGTATAAGGAATACCGACTATGCCGCAAGGTACGGCGGAGAGGAATTCTCTATTCTTCTGCCGGATACCGCTATAGAAGGTGCAAGCACGGTTGCAGAAAAAGTACGCAAGTCGGTAGAGGAAAGTTTTTACCTTGATCAGGAATCAGGAAAACTTATTAAAGTTACTGTAAGTATCGGTCTTACCATTTTCAGAGAAAATGTCAGGAAGACATTCATTCGCGCAGATGAAGCTCTTTACGAATCTAAAAGAAACGGCAAAAACCGTGTCACTGTAAATTGAATCTTCCTCTGTCCAATAGCTTCTCAGTTCCCTATTTCTTCTTCCACGCTTTCTGAAGGGTGGGTAATTCCGGCATCGGACAGGCTGGGTACTGTGTCTTCTTCCTGTTCATTATCTGTTTTTCCGGACCCGCTTTCCTCTCCTGACTCTGAAATAAGCCATGTGGCGGCTGCTGTTACAGCTACTATCCCTGCAATTTTAAGAGGAGTCATAAAAAAGCCTTTGTTTAGCAAGCTGTTATCTCCTTCTTTCTTATTTTCTTTTTGTCTTTCAACGGCTTCAACAGGGGCAGACTTATATGAGAAATTTATTTTTACGGCGTCATCCGTATCCTTTGTCAGAACTTCCACTTTTTGTCTGGCGTAAAAGATAAAACGAAGTACATCCCGGTTTGTCCCCCTGTACATTTTAGCATCTATATAGTTAATAGGGCCGGTTTTGCCTTCATTAAGATTTATTTCTTTATTCATATATGCGTTTTCGAAGTCGATTATTACAACTTCACCATCTTTTCTGTACATATAAACAGGAAGAGCGCTCTTTCCCTCCGGGTCTTCAAAATTAATCCTGTACTGGAGATTCTCTTTGTCCTGCGACAATATCTCCACATCCCGGAGGACCGGTTTACCCTCCGGGATTTTGATTTCTTCAATTTTGATTTCTCTGCCGGGAGACATTGCAGCCGATGTATTTGCTGCGGCTATTATAATCAGGACAGTAAGTATGCTGTATGTGTACTTCATTTTATAGTTCTCCTGTATGTATTTTAAAATAATTAACGGGCCATTATCATTTTGATTGTTTGATTTTTATTATTCCCCATTGACGCTTTTAGTATATATACTCCGTGTCCTGCTTCAGCGTGAACTGGACAATCAGTTGATTTTAAAAGTTTGTATCA
>CAYNYI010000115.1:0-8168 GCA_964401455.1 uncultured Fibrobacterota bacterium | reverse complement strand
TTTCGGGCATTTCTTTTTTCCTTATAGCCGCTATGATTCCCGCAGGGCTTGCTATTATTGGTATATCCGGACACTCGGAGGAAATCATCGCCCTTGAAAAAAAATATTTCATTATACTCGCGGCCGGCGGAGGTTTTGTAGTCCTGAATAACTGTCTGGCTTGTTTTTTCTCGGGACGGGGAAAAACAATGACAGTAATGTACATATCTTTTACCGGAGCAGCTTTAAATATCATGCTTAATTATCTTATGATTTTCGGTAAAGGAGGCTTTCCGGAGATGGGTATTGCCGGAGCCGGTGCGGCGACTGTTGCAGCTAATGTTCTGACAAGTATTTTTTATTTCTTTCTTATCTTTAAAAGAAAATACAGAATGTCTTTCGGAACTCTTTCTGGGGCGGGCTTTGAAAGCCGACTTTTCAAGAAACTTGTAAAATTCGGTTCTCCTAACGGATTTCAACTTTTTATAGACATCCTTGCTTTTTCTGCTTTTATATTCATGGTTGGTTCTTATGGGGAAAAAAGCCTTGCAGCCAGCAATATCGCTTTATCTGTGGACATGGTAGCCTTTATGCCCATGATCGGAATTGGAATAGCGGCAAATATCTTGACCGGTAAATATATCGGTGCAAACAAACATGGAATCGCAGGAAGAATAGCCTTCAATACCTTTTTACTTGTTCTTGCATACGGATTATCAACAGGAGTAACCTTTGTTTTCGCACCGGGATTTTATACAGGCTTTTTCAAGACCTCTGATGCAGCCGGTTTCGCAGAAATTGAAACGATAGCAATGACTCTTCTGAAAGTTCTGCCTTTCTTTCTACTTGGAGACGGAGTAGCCATTGTCTTCAGCGGTATGCTTTCCGGGGCAGGAGATACAAAGTTCAAAATGGTAGTCATAACCGCGGCGGTTTTATTCGTTTTCATTCCGGGAGAATACCTGATATTGCGGCATTTTCGCCTTCCTCTTTTTTACAGCTGGGTATGGGCTGCCTTCTACCTTTATCTGATAGGTTTCATTTTCTTTATGCGCTTTAAAAGCGGCAAATGGAAAACAATAGACCTATTGGGTACCGACAGGGATTCGGAACCCGGCGCCGTTTCTTTGGAGAGGGCTGTTTTTCCTGTGCCGGAAGCCGGGACAGCGGGCGATGCTGACAGAACGCCTTGAATAAAAATCAGTAAAAAGGTATCTTAATCAATAATATGGAAGATCTAACCGTTTATTTTATTGCGCGCAGGTACCCGCCCAGCATCGGTGGTATTCAGACTTATTGCAAAAATCTGTATGACGGTTTAAAAAGGCTGGCCCGCGTTAAACTTATTGCATACAGAGCTTCCTCTAACCTTCTTCTCCCTTTTTTCCTTTTCAGGGCCTGGATTCGAAGCCTTGCGGTATGCCTTTTTCCGGGCAAGTCCAAAAGAGTTCTGTTCTTTGCCGACGGCGTTACCGCGCTTCTTATCCCCTTCCTTCGTCCGTTTTTAGGCGGAGTGAATACTACAGTTACGATATACGGCCTTGAGGTCACTTATAAAAACCCGGTTTTCAGAAAACTGCTGCGTTTCGCCCTTTTATCCTGTACCTCCATAATTACAATAAGCCGGAGCAGCAGAGATCTCATTATAAAATTCGGCATACCGGAAGATAAAATAAAAATCATATATCCGGCTGTTTCCGTGGAAGACTACAGCGACACAACTCTCTCCCATGATTTATCAGAGTTCTCCGACAAATATGGTATAGACTTTTCCCGCTCGCCTGTTATACTATGGCTTGGCAGAATGGTAAAAAGGAAAGGGATTGAGGAATTTATCAAAAACGGCTTCCCGCTGTTAAACAACAATATACGGTTTGTTATTTGCGGAAACGGAAGAGAAAAAGAGAACATCCGAAAAGCAATAAATGACTCGCCTCATTCTGACAGAATAAAATTTGCCGGTGAAGTAAGCGGTCCGCTTTCCGCCGCTCTCAGAAAGAACTCGGACATTTTCATAATGCCTAATATTAAAATCAGCGGAGATGCGGAAGGCTATGGCCTGACTGTCGCGGAGGCATTCGCGGCAGGACTTCCGGTTGCGGCTTTCGCGGTGGATTCTCTTCCCGAGGCCTGCGGTGACGCCGGTTTTACGGCGCCGCAGGATGATTATGAAAAACTGGCGGAAATTATAAACGGATATCTCGAATTATCTGAAGAAGATAAGGAAAAAATCAAAAATAAATGCATTAAGCACTACCAGAAAATTTCTCTCCCCCAAAAGGCTGCCGGGGAATATTTAACAGAGTTCAGGAGGCCGGGATGAGGAGCGGGAAAGAAAAGGTTATGACTCTATTGAAAATATTTATTTCACTTTTTTTATTGTATAATGTCTTTAAGGGTCTGAACTTTTCCAAAGCATTTAACATTATATCAGAAATCGATATCAAGTTTTTCCTTATTTCTTTTTTCTTCTATTTTATACTTAATAATTTCTTTTATACACTCCGGCTTTACCATCTGCTTAGAAATAATTCATCCAGTGTCTCCATTAAAAAGTTGATGAAGATACATTATATATCTCTTTTATTCCAATTTTCGCTACCGACATCTTATGGAACGGATGTTATCAAGGCAGGATATCTTTTTAGCCATGGAGAAAAAATAAAAACTGTTAACAGCCTTGTTTTTCTCAGAATTACCGGCCTTATAACCCTATGTCTTTTCTTTATATTTTCAAGCCACTTTGCGGGCAAACTAGAAACAGAAAAGTATATTACACCGCTTTATCTCTTTCTTTTAACTGCAGCAGCTGCAGCCATATTGGTTATGATTCTAATAAGAAAATTACCGCAAGAAATTAAGCATAGAAATAAAATAATAACGCGCGGTTATGAATTGGGGCTTAGAACAATCGATAATATGCTGTTTTTTATTAGAAGACCGGCTGTTCTTTCTATTTCAATCCTACTCTCAATTTTATATAATGCCTCCCAGATTTTCTCAATCTATTTTCTTTATAAAGCTATCGGAATAAATATACCTCTCTTATCCCATTTCGCTTATATACCATTGGTAACGATACTGACTGCTTTGCCTATTTCCCTTAACGGTATAGGTGTTAGAGAAAAAGGTATGATGTTTTTCTTTCAAAACTACCTTTCCACAAACAGCTTGTTAGCATTCAGTGTTTTAAATTATCTTATCGGTATCTGCATGAGTATAACCGGCATGATATTATTTCTTACAAACAAGAAAAAGCCACAATTTTGAATATGAAATACAATAAAATCCTTATTACAGGCGGAGCAGGTTTTGTAGGCTCCAATATTTCAATAAAACTGAAAAAGAAATACCCCTCTGCCGAAATCACAGTTTTAGACAACCTTAAAAGAAAAGGATCTGAGCTGAATCCCGCAAGACTATGCCAAAACGGAGTAAACTTTGTGCATGGGGATATCAGAAATCGCGAGGATATTGAAGCAGCGGGTGAATCAGACCTTATAATAGACTGCAGTGCCGAGCCCTCAGTAATGGCAGGCATAGACTCATCCCCGGAATATGTAATAAATACCAATCTCACCGGAACTATAAATTGTTTGGAACATGCGAGAAGGAATAAAGCGGCTTTTATTTTTCTTTCCACAAGCAGGATATACCCAGTTTCGGTAATTAATGGAATAAATTACACAGAAAAAGAAAAACGGTTCTCTCTTGAGATTTCAACCGCGATAAATGGTGTTTCTCCAGAAGGATTTTCTGAAGACTTCCCTTTATTCCCCGGTCCCAGGACTATTTATGGAGCGACAAAACTATCTTCAGAACTCATTATTCAAGAGTACTGCGAAAATTATGGTATAAAGACTCTTATTAATCGATGTGGAGTAATTACAGGCCCGTGGCAAATGGGTAAAGTCGATCAGGGAGTCGTGGTTTTATGGGCTGCTGCACATTTTTTCAAGAAGGGACTCGCTTATTTGGGTTTCGGGGGCAAAGGGAAACAGGTTAGAGATTTTATGCACATAGATGATCTTTTTAATTTGATGTGTATTCAGATCGAGGATTTTGATGCATACTCAGGCAGCACTTTCAATGTAGGAGGAGGTGTTAATAACAGCTTCTCACTTTTAGAATTGACTGAGATATGCCGGGATATCTCCGGAAATAAAATTAAAATATCATCTGATAAAAGAACCCGCAAAGGCGATATAAAATATTATTCTACAGACTCAAGGAAAATTAAAGATCTTTCCGGTTGGTCACCTGAGAAAGACCTCAAAGAAACAATGAATGAGATTTTCCATTGGATAGATAAAAATCACAGCATATTGGAAAAGATACTGAACTAGGGAGCAAAAATGGATGTTGCGTTAATCACCGGATCAGCCGGTCTTATAGGTTCTGAAGCCGTCCGCTTTTTTCATGAAAAAGGCTACCTGACTGCCGGCATAGACAATAATCTGCGTCAATCTTTTTTCGGAGAAGAAGCTTCTACTGAAAACATGAGGAAAAGCCTTGAAACCGATCTTGACAATTACAAACATTTCCCGGGAGACATCAGAGACCATTCAGAAATGGAAAAAATCTTTTCCAAATACAATACAGATATTAAAATAATTATACATACAGCGGCTCAGCCTTCTCATGATTGGGCGGCAAAAGATCCTGAAACGGACTTTACTGTCAATGCGAATGGCACACTGAATCTTCTTGAAAAAACACGGAAACACTGCCCAGAAGCAGTCTTTATATACACGTCCACTAACAAAGTTTACGGGGATACGCCAAATAGATTGCCCCTAATTGAGCATGAAAAGCGCTGGGAAATAAAACCCGATCACAAATACGCGGACGGTATAGATGAATCCATGAGTATTGACCAGAGTAAACACAGTCTTTTCGGAGTATCAAAAGCCTCCGCAGACCTTCTTGTGCAGGAATACGGCAAATACTTCGGTATAAAATCAGCTGTTTTCAGAGGTGGCTGTCTTACTGGAGGAGGGCATGCCGGAGCAGAGTTGCACGGTTTCCTTTCTTATCTTATGAAATGCGCTGTTTCCGGAAAAGAATATAAAATTTTCGGCTATAAAGGCAAGCAGGTCAGAGACAATATTCACAGCTATGATCTTGTTAATTGCTTTTATCACTTTGCTAAAAGCCCAAAAATTGCGGAAGTCTATAATATGGGAGGCAGTAGACACAGCAATTGCTCAATGCAGGAGGCAATAGATAAATGCGAAAGACTAACAGGAAAAAAAATGAATATAAAATATGTTAACGACAACAGAATCGGAGACCATATCTGGTATATAAGCGATGTTAAAAAATTCCGGAAGCATTATCCCGATTGGCATTACAAGTATGACATAGACGCAATAATGTCTGATATTTTTAAAAAAACGAAATAATTTGCTATGAAAATCGCTCTATTAAACCCTCAATGGCAATATGGTGAATATGTCAAAGGCATCCGATCAGGTTCTCGCTGGCCGCATACACGAAAACTGTTTTTTAACATATACCCGTTCCCTTTTCCGCTTGCCTACGCCTCTTCATTATTAAAAAAAGAAGGCCATGAAGTACTGCTCAAAGACTGTATTGCAGAAGACATACATAATGAAAGATTGCTTGAGATTCTGGATAATTTCAGACCCGATGCAATTTTTTTTGAAACGATGAGCCCAACCTATAAATACGATAAAGACCTTATAGACCTGATCAGACAAAAAACTGATACTATCATTATCACAGGTGGACAGCTAAGTACTTCCTTTCCTGAAAAAATTCTGCAACATGCGGACTTCGCCATTGCCGGCGAATGCGAAATGGCGCTGAAAGTAATGGCGGATAACTGTTTTAAAAAAGAAGCATGTTCAAAGATACCGGGAGTTTCATTTATAAAAGAGAATAAGCTCCATCGTACGCCCCCGGAACTTATCACAGAACTCGACACCCTTCCGTGGCCGGACCGCGACTTCGGGGAGATTAAAAAATACCAGGAAAATTTCGCCAGCGTTTTTCCAAATGCATCTATGCTCAGTTCGCGGGGCTGTCCTCATAAATGTTCCTTTTGTCTTGAATCTTATGTATTTAATCATAAACCTAACTTCAGAAAACGAAATGTAAAAGACGTTGTTGATGAAATGGAATTTCTAAAAATAGAATACGGTATAAAAGAAATATACTTTGACGACACTTCGTTCACTGTAAATCGGCCGAGAGTACATGAAATCTGTAAAGAGATAATCGGCCGGAGCTTAAAAATCAAATGGTCCTGTATGGCGGACTCTAAAGTGGATTATGAAACTCTGAAACTTATGAAAGAATCCGGCTGCACAGGCATTAAAATCGGTGTTGAGTCGATAAATGAACCCACGCTGAAAAGCATCAATAAACCCATGAACTCAAATCATGCGGTAGCATGCGCAGAAAACTGCCAAAAACTCGGAATATTTATTCACGGAACATTCATTATCGGGTTACCGGATGAGACACCTGAAACCATAGATGAAACAATAAACTTTGCTTTTAACAACAAATTCAACTGGATGCAGTTTTCTCCCGCTATCCCCTACCCCGGAACTCCTTTTTTCAATAAAGCCAAAGAAAACGGCTGGCTGATTAACGACTCATGGGATAACGAAAAGATATCAGAAAACGTAAATCTTGAATATCCCGGCCTTTCATCTGATCTAATAAGAAATAAGCTCAATAAAGCGAGAAAAAAGTTAAATAAACGTGTGTTTTCCAACTTCAGTCTAATAAAAAAATATCTGAAACTGGCTATTTATCTAAAGGATAAGCATTCACTTAAAATAATTTTAAGACGTTTTATATCAATTTTTCAATGAAAAAAATACTTTTTATATCGCAAACAGCATATGGTTCTTCTCCCACAAACAGATATCTTAAACTCTGTTCAAATATTCCGTCAAAAGATTATGCTATTACAATGTTCTTCATTGGAAAAGGAAAAGAAAAAGAAGATCGTGATATTAAATATCCTCAGAAACACGGCAATATCAGAATAGTCCATTCTCCGGCTATACCAAATATAATCATAAAACGTCACGGATTCGCCGGAGCTGCTCTAACAGGAATTTATCTCATTTTAACCTGTCTTCCGGTTCTTTTTATCCATTTTCTAAAAAATGATATAGTTCATCTGGGAAAGCCTCTTCCTTTTGGCTCCTTTCTTGTAAACCTTTTAAGGCTCATACTGAGGAAGCCTTTAGTACTTGATATGGATGACTGGGAAGGTGTTGGTGGATTTGCCTCTGTTAAACAGGGTAAAAACGCTTTCAGCAAAGCTGTGATAACTTATTATGAAGAAAAAATGCCTTTTGTTTCATCAAAAGTGGTTGTGGTCAGCAAACTGCTCCGTAAAAGGCTTCTTGTATCCGGAATCTCTGAGGAAAACATACATTACATTCCTAACGGCGCAGACATAGCCCCCCCAGAATTCAATACTGCCAAGAATAAGAACTTTATACGCGAAAAATTTCCCACCGTTTCAGACAATGACTATATTATCGGTTATCTTGGTACATTTAAACCCGGTGGAGCCAATTGGGAACTGATAATTGATATCTTCAGGGAATCCTATAAAAGAAAAAAGAATCTCAAGCTCATGCTGATCGGTTTTGGCCCTGACCTCGAAAGAGTAAAATTAAAATCAGAAGAATACGGTTTTGCAGAAGCTCTCCTTTTTACCGGAAAAGTTGACCATGAAGAAGTTCCCAACTACCTCGGGGCGGCGGATTGCTTCATATTACCGTACTCTATTGATTTTCCTGATACCTTTATCAATATCGGCAGATCTTCTTTAAAACTCTATGAATATATGGCAATGGGAAAAACGATTATTGCATCTGACATTGGAGAGATACATGAGTCGCTTAAAGAAGGTGCAGGCATACTTGTATCACAGAACGACCCGCTTTTATTCGCGGAAGCTATTTTAACAGCATCAGACGGTAACGACCATTCTTTCGGGGAAGAATCCCTCAGCCGCGTTATCAATACTTATAACTATAAATCACTTGCCGGCAAACTAAAAAAAGTATACGATCAGATAAGATAAACCTGGTTTTAAGTGTTTCCCAATGGAAAACACTTTTTCTTCCCGCCTATTGACCTCAGGTGGTCTAGTTTTTTCTACAGAAAAAAATCTGTTTTTAAGTGGAACTCCT
>CAYNYI010000114.1:0-8230 GCA_964401455.1 uncultured Fibrobacterota bacterium | reverse complement strand
CCGGTTGCGTTTTTGGAAAAGTGTCCTCGAATTACCTAACACGCACACCTGGCACAAAAAACCCCGCCACCGGCGCAAAATTTTTCGACTATCAGGTTTTTCTGTTACCAGTCTGAGGACCATCGTAGTTCAGATAATGCAGGTCAGTAAAATTTTTATATCCGGGAACAAAGCGTTTTGCGATCCTGTTGATCAGGAAGTCACTCATGCCGTTAAGAAACGCGTACTGCCGATTATCACCCTTATGATGCTTTACATGGTATCGTTTAGACAACAGAAGCCCGCAGCCGCGAAAAACTGACGGCAGCCTGCCGTTTTGAACATGACAAAGATAATGTGCCACCTCCGCTGCGGAAGAAAGAACACTAATGTATAAAAGCAAATAGGCCGCCTCCGGAGGTATAAGCGCAAAAGCGGCAAGACAGACGCTCAAAAGCAAAAAAAACACCAGCCATATTTTTGATCCGGTCTCCGTAAAATACACATTAATAATATTACGCCGACGGTAAACGGGTTTCTGATGATGCAAATGAAAAGCCGCGGCAAGGGGCCCGGTCCATCCGGAGTAATTCTGGTTATTATCCATATACATATGCACAAGACCGTTAAGAAAATCAGTTATAAAGTAGGCAAAGGCAAAGACAATTGCCTGCCTGAAAGGACCGATAGAAAAAGGCAATACAAGAACCAGCAGTATGAGCTGCAGAGAGCAGTTTATTATCGAAACCAGGGGACCCAGAATACGGTAAAACGGATGCGTGGCATAAAGCACCGCCGCCTTTTCGAATTCAGCCTGTTTAGTCATTAGGTCGGTCATAATAGTTGACCTGTTTGATTAAAAGCCACTGACGTACACACCCGGCCGACTCGGCTCAAGAAAATCAGAGGCTCTTCAATCTCTCTTCAGGGCTTACAAGCGAAATTATCCTTATGCCGAAATTCTCGTCGATAACAACAACCTCGCCCTTGGCAACGACTTTCCCGTTAACAAGCAGATCAACCGGTTCACCGGCCATTCTATCTAACTCAATTATTGAACCAGGCCCGAGCTCTATGATCCTTTTGATTGACATGTGCGACCTCCCGAGCTCTATTGAGACTTCGAGATCAACATCAAGAAGCATATCTATTTTCGGATTGCCGGTGGTACCGAAAATGGTGCCGCCTTTCATCATAGCGCCACCAGAGGGGGCCGCAGCGGTCTGTCCTCCAACAGAAGAATCAGAATCAAACGATTCAAGATCAAGTCCGCCTGTATCAAGCTCACCCGCTCCGCCGCTGTCTCCGCCGGAATTGTCTCCGGATGCCGAAGCACCCAGCGCGGAAAAGCTTTCTGCGAGTTCTGCCGAAAAAACCGCAGTAAAATTTGTTTTTTTAATATCTTCAATTTCCATGGAGAAGTCAACTGCCTGGCATTCTTCGGGATTAAACGGCAGAGAACCGGCATCAAATTCAGAAACAGCAGGAGTTTCAGTAGAAAAGCTTGTGCCGAATTCAGCTCCGCCGTTAGAGACAACCGCTCCCATGATCTGATTTGTAAGCTCGGCAATCGCGTCTTTATGGTCTTCTTCATACCCCGAGGTTCCATCCCCCATCATCATGAGATCCGCGAGTATCGCAATATCTGCTTTCAGAAAAACCAGGTATAGTGCACCGCTTACTCCCTGACTGAAATTTACAGTCAATAACAGAGCCTCGGATCCGTATGTTGACCCCAGGTCATCCTTAGAAGCCGCTCCGGTTTTTTGCTCGGAGATATCGATTTGTTTGTTGAGTACCGTGGCGAGAACATTGGAGGCCTGGGAACTCAGCAGATCAGAAGCGGGTTTCAGTGAGTCTCCAGAGACTCCTCCGCCCGTTCCATCGTCACCGAGGTCCAGATCGGCCCCGAAGTCACCATCGGAGAGACCGTCAATCTGGTCCTGTGATAAAAGTTCGTCATCAGCCATAACCCAGCTCCTCTTTTGAATAAAATGAAGTTATCTTTACCGCTTTTTTCCGCCCGACCTTTCCGGGTCTCCCTCTCATTTTCGGAACATCATTGACCTTTACGGTCAAATCAGAACCGACCAGCTTATCGAGTACAATTACATCCCCTTTTACAAGCTGCATATAATCCCGTACCGAAATCTTTGTCTCCCCAATACATGCCTGTACGTCAACAGAAGTCGGGGATATCTCATTTTCCATTATTTTCTTAGTCTCAAGCGTCGATGAACGCTGGGAGGCAATCCAGGACTCTCCGCTCAGCTTGTTTATTACACCTTCAAGCAGAATATACGGAAAGCAGAGACTCATGAGTCCTGACCCGTTCTGCATATTAACCTCGAGAGAAATAAGAATTATCGTTTCGCCCGGCGGAGCAATCTGAACAAATTGAGGATTTGTCTCATAACTGTCCAGTTTAGGACTAAATATTCCTATGTGCTCCCAGACCTCTTTGAGGTTTTCCAGGGCTCTTTCGGTTATTTTTACAATAACATTCTCTTCTATACCTGTAAGTTCCCTGTTCGGATCGAATGGCCTGCCCTGTCCTCCGAACAAACGGTCAACCATAAAATAAACAAGAGACGGATTTATTTCGAAGATAGCCTTTCCCTCAAGTGGCTCCATCTGAAAGATATAAATACAACTCGGATTCGATATCGACATAATGAATTCGGAATAGGTAAGCTGATCGACTGAAACGAGCTCTATTTCCACAAGAGACCTCAGGTAGGAAGTTAGTGTCGTACTCAGGAGTCTCGCATAGTTCTCGTGAAGATTCTGAAGTGTCCGCATCTGGTCTTTTGAAACCCGGTCCGGACGCCTGAAGTCATAGATAGAGACACTCCTGTCACCCATATCGGGAGCGACCGTTTCCTGCATTCCGGTATCATAGGAGGCTTGACCTCCGCCGCCGGAATCGGAACTTCCCTCGTCAAGATCTCCTGAAGAAACCGCCGAAAGAAGAGCATCAACTTCGTCTTGTGATAAAATATCACTCATTGTTTATCCTTCACTTACTGAACTACAAATTCCGTAAAAACAACACTGCTTACCGATCCTTTCTCTTCCGGGATCATTTCGTTTATCCTTCCCCTTATTTCATCCAGGACCTTTCGTTTATCAACAGGCTCATCAAGATCTGAGAGGGTAGAAGAACTCAAAATATTTATAACAACATTCTTTATCTTCTGCTCTCTCTTGATAAGCTCCTGAGGGAGCCCCGGGTATTGCTCGGGATCATATTCCACAGAAACAGCCGCCTTAAGAAACCGGTCCGCGTCAACTCCGCTGAGATTAACGGTAACCGAAACCGGCTCCGTAAACTGCCCCACACGCGTTTTGTTTTGTTCTGCCAGCTCCTGCTGCTTCTCCCTGGCTTCCGCCTCAACTTCTTCTGCCGTTTTAGGAGAAAGAAACTTAACAAGAAACAGCGCCAGCACACCCTGCACAAGTATAATTCCCAAAATTATCAGGGCCATGAAAAGAAACTTCTTCTTTTGTCCCCCTTCTTCAGGATTGTTTTCATCGGCGCCTTTTTCCGCGGGCGCTTCCTGAGGTTTTTTTTCTTCATCAGCCATAAGGATCCGCCTTTTCTAGTAATTTATTCTCTTCTGTCCATGTATTCAACAAAAATCTCAATTCGTCTGTTCATGGCTCTGCTTTCAGCGTCTTTATTAGGAACAAGAGGCCTGAACTCACCGTATCCTACCGCAGACATTTTTGAGGGCGGCACACCGGTGGAAGCAAAAAATTTAACTATACTTAGGGCCCTGTCGGCTGAAAGGTCCCAATTGGACTCATATTCCGCCGTCCTTATAGGTGTATCATCGGTATGCCCTTCCACCCTGATCTCTTTATCGGGAAATTCGTCCAATATCTTTATTATGTCGCTAAGTATCGGCTTTGCCTTGCTTTTAAGGTCGGCTTTACCCACAGCAAACGTAATCGGGTTAGAAAGCCTTATAGCTATACCTGTATCGGTGACCTTTACCTTGACGCCGTCCTTCATGTCGTTCTGCTTGACCTTTTTTTTAATCTTCTTAACGACCTCGGTGGAAGCTTTCCTTTTCCTCTCATCACCGCCCATTCTGGGCTGAATTATATAAGGCGCTATCGGAACAGACGGAAAAGTTTCCAGAACACCGAAGGCTCCCTGAAGAGAGGAAGCTGTCACCGCGTATTTTTTAGGATCAAAATTCGCCATGGAAACAAGGAGAACGAAAAAACACAGCAGAAGCGTACACAAATCCGAGAATGTTGCCATCCATGCCGGAGATCCGGCTGCGCATTCGGGACATTTCTCTTTTTTAGCCATAATCTTTTTTCCGATTCCTATTTATTATCCAGATCCACTCTGTCTCCGGGAGCGAGGAAAGCAGCGAGTTTCTGCTGAACAATCCTCGGGTTATCTCCGCTTTGCAGCGACATTATTCCCTCAAGCATCAGTTCTTTTATAAGAATCTCATCGCTTGAATATTTCTTAAGTTTATCAGCGAGCGGTATACATATTCCGTTAGCTATGATCGCGCCGTAAAGGGTCGTAATAAGAGCCACAGCCATTGAAGGACCAATTGTCGAAGGATCATTAAGATTCGCAAGCATCTTTATGAGACCGATCAGGGTACCGATCATACCGAACGCCGGTGCGAGAGCACCCCAGGCATCCCATACTTTGGCGCCAGCTCCGTGCCGTTCTTCTATAAAAGCTATTTCGGTAGACAATATATCCTTAATAAGCTCAGGTTCGGTGCCGTCAACTGCAAGCTGAACACCCTTTTTAAGAAATTCATCTTCAATTTCCTGAGCCGCGGATTCTAAAGCCAGGATTCCTTCGCGCCGCGCCTGTTCCGCGAATTTAACAAGCATATTGACAGTTTCGCCCGGCTTACTCGGCTTCAAAAAAATGGCATTTTTTGTAACCGATCCAATACTGAGAATAGCCGACAACGGCTGACTCAAAATAGTTGCTCCAAGCGAGCCGCCGACTGTTATCTGAACAGACGGAAAGTCGACAAAAAGCCCGAGAGTGCCGAGCCCCATACCCATGATGACAAGCACTACCCACATCAAGAGTCCTATTAATGTAGCGAGATCCATATTTTTCCCCTACTTCAGTTTTACTTCCCTGAAAATCTCTTTTTTATAGTCGAAAACTTTTGTAATGATTTCCTCAAGCGAATCGCGGACTATCATCTTTTTTCCGTTCATAAGAGTAATCATGGAGTCCGGAGTGGCCTCAAGAGTCTCGATATGATCGGCATTTAAAACAAAATCCGTTCCATTAAGCTTTTTAAGCAAGATCATCTTTTTCCTTTCGGCGCTCCGGCCCCGAAGGGGCCGGATTACCAATATTATCTATCGTACCAGCTGTACAAGTTCCTGCAGCAGCTGATCGCTGGTCGTTATTACTCTCGCGCTGGCCTGATATCCTCTCTGCGTTGTCATCATGCTGGTAAATTCTGAAGAAAGTTCTACATTGGACATTTCAAGCGCCCCGGGTTTTAAAACAGAGGCGCTGCTGACACCGGCCATTCCAAAAACTGCCTCTCCGGAGTTTGAGGATTCCTGATAAACGGAATCGCCCTTTTTAAGCAATCCGCCCGGATTCCTGAAGTCGGCCAAATAAATCTGCGCCAATGCTTTTGAGATACCGTTTGAAAAACTGCCGTCAATTACTCCGTACTCATCGATACTTATTTCAGTAAGACGCCCCATCGGATAACCGTCCTGCTCAACAATTGCCGCGGTAGTAGCGGCGCGCTGAGATGTAAGGCCCTCATATGAACCGGGAGCCCCGTAATCTATATCAACATCGACAATCGCCGAACCGTTTCTGGGGTCAAAACTGAATGAAGTTGTATCATCATCATAAACCCATGCCGCCGGCGTACCATCGTCTGAAAATAAAACATAACCCGAGTCACCGCTCACAACTTGCTCCTCCCCCGAGAGAGACGCTTTCCAGAACCATTTATTCTGAAGACTGGAATCATCATGGGTGAAGGTTACTGTAAGAGTGTGTTTATCTCCGGTCTCGTCAAATACATCTATTGAAGTAGCATAAAGCCCGGTATCTCTGGCTTCTCTCAGCTTTGTAATTGAAGCGTTAGTATTAAAATCGGTCGGAGTAACAGTTGAGGGATCTCCGTTTGTGGCGAAGATACTGAGATTGTTTATTGCGAAATCCGTTTCCCGCATACCCCGAATAAGAAGAGACCCCGGAAGGTAGTTATCCGGATCATTGTTTTCAGCGATATCAACTGACTGCTGCGAGAGTTCTTCCGAATAGTATTCCGGAAGTTTGAGAGTATCGCCGATTTCTGTCATTAGATCGCTGAGCGTCGTCGGAGTAGTTCCGGAGGCGGCTTCCACAGTTCTGTCATTATACCGAAGGCTTCCGCTCATACTGTCGTCTCCTACTGTACCTTCGATACGGATCGTATCGGAAAGCAGAGAAGAGGAGTTTCCCTGAAGATCGGATGTTGAATTGTCGGCCGTGGGTTCCGCGCCTGCGCTTGTTGCTGTCGCACTTTCAAGGTCGCCCAATGCATTGCCGTTTCCATCATAAAGATCGGAGATATAATCCGTCTCATTTGCGGGAACAAGAAATCTCTCAGAAGCTATACCGTTTGCATATCCGTCTTCGGCAAGGTCCTTTGCATTATTAATTTGCGTGGGGAAATTGAACGCCTGTTTTAAATAAGTATTAGTAATAGGGCGGTTGCTCTCAACGGTAAAATTCTTATAATCAGATGCGCCGGTAACTTCGAGCCTGATTTTTCCGTTCCTGATTCTGACAGTAACGTTACCTCCGGCATTATCGAAAAGATCCTGTATGTTCTGATATATGGAATTCTCTGAATCTGCTGCATTGGCGCCGAATGTGGTATCGGTATCAACAGTGATGTTTTCGGAGAACTGTTCGCCGGTAGTATCGTTTGTTACTTTAAAAGTAAGAACATCGCCTTCCTGGATCTGAAGGCTTCTGCCGTTTTTATCATGCAGATCAAGAGCAAGGTCTCCGGTATTATCTCCCATAGAAACGCTGTGCTGGGCCCATGCGCCGGCGGTAGTATCCCAGTATTCCACTTCTCCCGTAGCTGCCCGGCCGTCATTTCCGCAGGCCCATGTAAGGAAACGGTTTGTGCGAAGCACACTCCCCTGCGCTTCAGAATCGGCATCCAGGTTCCTGGATAGTTTTATTTCTGTAGTTTCTTTTGCAGGATCCTGTTTATTAAAAGGGATGACTATATCACCCAGTGTCTGGCTGGGGGAAATGTTCCCCTTCTCATCCCCCATTTTTCCCTGAAGAACGAAGCCGTTGGTGGGAAGCACCATCTTGCCGGTGGAATCGAACTGAAAGGCCCCGTTTCTTGAATAAAACATTCCTTCGCCGTTGGAGACAGCAAAATATGCTTTACCCTGTACCGCCAGGTCGGTTATCTGTCCGGTGGGTTCCAGGTTTCCCTGAGAAGTCATGGTATCTACGCTGCCGATAGACATTCCCAGCCCGACCTGCATAGGGTTTGTTCCGCCCTGGTTTCCCGGCGGTCTCGAAGCTCCCTGAAGAAGCTGAGCCATGGACTCCTCAAAAGTTACACGGCTTGATTTGAAACCAACGGTATTAACATTCGAAATGTTATTACCGATAGTATCCATTTTAACCTGATGGTTTCTCAGGCCGGAAATAGCTGAATACATCGATCTGACCATTTTTACCTCCCATGTTGGTTCCGCGTCGGTCGGTCGGCGGAACACGGGCTCCCTGCCTCTTTTCCAGGGGCCGCCCTTATATTAATACAGCACTGTCAATATTCGTAAAAATGTTATCCTTAACGCTATCTCCATCCATGGCGGTAATAACCGTCTTGTTTTTGACATTTACTACAAAAGCATTTCCTTTCTGCAGCACCAGTGTCTCTTTCGCGCCTTTCGCTGAAGCTCTTTCAACCGCCTCGTTAAACTGCTCCATCTCCGCGCGCGACAGAACGATATCTCTGGAAAACATCCTTTCTTTGGCATGAGCCGAAAACTTTATCTCTTCCTTCTGCTTGGTTCCTGCGGTACGCTCAAGTAAAAATTCTCTGAAGTCCCTTACTTCGCCTTTTTTTACTCCTCCGTCACTGTGCCGAACATGTTTGTTATCCTTATTTACCATGCGGTAATTCCGCCGTCAACTCTCATACCCTGTCCGGTAATAAAAGCCGCTTCATCGGTTGCCAAAAATATCAGCGCTCCGGCT
>CAYNYI010000113.1:0-8308 GCA_964401455.1 uncultured Fibrobacterota bacterium | reverse complement strand
TGTTTCAATAAATTTATCAGGATCTTCGGTATCAATTTCGAGATCAAAAACATCTACATCTGCAAATCTCTTAAATAGTACGCCTTTTCCTTCCATAACGGGTTTTGCAGCTTCAGGCCCTATATTTCCGAGCCCGAGAACCGCAGTGCCGTTGGTAATCACGGCAACAAGGTTCCCCCTTGCCGTATATCTGAAAGATTCTAAAGGATCATCGGCTATTTTGCGGCACGGCAGAGCAACACCCGGGGTATATGCCATAGACAAGTCCTTTTGAGTTTCGCACGGCTTTGAAGGCACGACCTCTACTTTACCGGGCCTGCCTGAAGAATGATATAAAAGCGCTTCCTGTTCTGTAAACATTTTATCCTTTAACTGTTTATTTTATCTAAATGATCTTGGCAAATGCGGCCTTGATTATTTCCTCAACCGTCAGCTCAGGGCTTTCTGCCGTTACTGCCGAAACCGCTTTTGCCGCGTTTGACTCCCTGTCTCCGAGAGCGACAAGAGCGCTTACCGCTTCGGACTTTCCTGAATTTTCCTTCGCAGAAGTCTCTCCTTTTTCTTTTCCCGCTTCAAACTTAGCAGCCTTATCTTTTAATTTCAGGATTAGCAGCTCAGCGGTTTTTTTACCGATACCGGGAAGTTTAGAAAGTCTGGCTGAATCACCGGAAGAAAGCATAGAGCAAATTCCTTCAGACATTGCCCCGGATAGCATTCCAAGCGCTGTCCTGGGCCCTA
Source organism: uncultured Fibrobacterota bacterium (assembly GCA_964401455.1). Lineage (GTDB taxonomy): Bacteria > Fibrobacterota > OXYB2-FULL-49-7 > CAYNYI01 > CAYNYI01 > CAYNYI01. The sequence continues at coordinate 7,570 of CAYNYI010000113.1, read as the reverse complement.
CGCCGTTTACTGAAATCAGCATCCTGAAAACATGTTTTTCTTCTTCCCCCGAAAAACCGTAAAGCGTCATTGAATCCTCACGGGGCTGAAAATGGACAGGAATAAGGGCCTCAGCTCCTGTTTCAGGAAGAACCTCAAGGCAATTTATGGTAATATTGATCGAAAGGCCGATACCCCCTGCATCAACTACCGCTTCTGAGGTTGATTTGCTTTTCAGTGTTCCCCGCACAAATTCTATCATATTTTTTCCTTCATCTGGATATTCGATTCAAATGTGTCAGCGCGGCGCCAAGAGCATCGGAGGCATCAGGCTCAAGCTCTTCCCCGCCAAGAGTAAGAAGGGCCGATACCATATATGCTACCGATTCCTTGGAGGCGTTCCCCCTGCCGGTAATAGCTTTTTTTATTTCCCTCGCTGAATATTCAACAACATGTATTCCATTTATCTCAGATGCCGCCATAACAACACCTCTTGCCTGTTCAAGCGCAAAGGCGGCCTTCTGGTTTTTTGAATAAAAACTCTCCTCAAGCGCGAGTTCTTCCGGTGAGTATCTTTTAATCAGGCTGTCAACACATTTAAAAAGTCTTCCCAGTCTGACAGGCCGGCTGTCACGGGCGCCGCACACAATTACACCGTAATCAAGAGCCTTTCGTTTTCTTGAATTATCATCCCAGGAGATGAGGGCATATCCTGCTTTTACGGTACCGGGGTCTATCCCCATTATTATCAACTGCTATTCTCCGTTTTCAATTGCGGAGAAGTCGATGTCGGCGTTGGTGTAAACGCTTTGCACATCATCAAGATCATCAATCCGGTCAATAAGTTTAATTATTGACTCGGCTTTCTCACCCTCAACTTCAATCATATTCTGGGCTATCTGTGTAATCTCGGCGCTTAAAAACTCTATCCCGTTTTTTTCTATCGCGTCTCTGACATCAGTAAAGGCGTCCTGAGAAGAACGTATTTCATATTCTTCTCCTTCTGAATCAAGGTCCTCGGCTCCCGCTTCAAGAACGATCTCCAGAAGTTTATCTTCAGAAACGTTTTCCTTTGGAACAAGTATAACGCCTTTGGTATCAAACTGCCAGTTCACCGCCCCGGGTTCGGCCATAGATCCTCCCATTTTCGTAAGTGCGGCGCGCACCTCTCCCACGGTCCTGTTGCGGTTGTCTGTAAGGGTTTTCACAAGAAAAGCCACACCGGCCGGACCATAGCCTTCATAGAAAACTTCCTCATAATTATCCGCTCCGCCTTCTCCCGTGCCTTTTTGTATGGCCCGCTTTATATTATCATTGGGCATATTCACACTCTTGGCTTTATCAATCGCAAGCCGAAGAGACGGATTTGCTTCCGGGTCACCTCCTCCGTTTTTAGCGGCCACGGTAATTTCTCTTATACATTTCGTAAACACTTTGCCTCTCGCAGCGTCTGTAGCTCCTTTTTTTCTTCTTATGGTCGCCCATTTCGAATGTCCGGACATTTTTCCTCCAGGTTATTATTAAAAGAATTCTGTTTTTTCAAGTTTATTAATTTTTCTTCCCAAAAACCTCTCTCCGATTTCCCGGAACTTTAAAGGCCTGTCTGTAACAAAAAACTCATGACCGGCCGTACATACTCCGCCTTCTCTCAGTATTTCTTTTTCGGTAAGTATTTTTTTTATAATCCTTGCTGTTGACCCGGCCGAATCAAGAACCTCGCAATCAGGCTCAAGATATTTTTCTATTAAAGGTCTCAAAAGCGGATAATGAGTGCACCCCAGAATAAGACATCTGTATCCGCCTTCTTTAATCTCCCTCAGGTACTTTTCTATGACAAGAGAAGTAATCTTTGTGTCAACTTCATTTTCTTCTGCGAGCGGCACAAAAAGGGGGCATGCTTTGGCGAAGATCTCATGTTCCGGGCTTATTGATTTAATAGCCGCTTCATAAGCACCGCTGTTTACGGTACCTTCGGTGCCAATTACCGCGATTTTTCGTTTTCCCGCTATCCTTAAGGATTCCTCGGCGCAGGGGGAAATTACATCCGCAACCGGCAATCCGGGAAATTTTTCCTTAATTACTTCAAAAGCGAATGCGGTAGCAGTATTGCATGCCACAACAACCGCCTTAACATCATGTTTCAGAAGAAAATCCATATTCTGAAGAGAATATGATATTACAGTTTCCTTTGAGCGCGGCCCGTATGGATACCTCGCCGTATCTCCAAGATAAACTATCTTTTCAGACGGCATAAGTTTACTGACGGCCTGCACAACCGTCAGGCCTCCTACACCCGAATCAAATATTCCTATGGGTCTGTCATCGCTATTATTTTTTTTTCCGCTCTGCATAGGGATAAAGAATATAATTAATTTCGATATTTATTATACTTTCATACAGTGAAAGATGAAAAAAAATATCCTGACGCCGTTGTCACGGCATGCGGTTCTTATTCTCCTTCAGAAACGGAACTGTCTCTCAGAAAAGCTTTATCGCTTTTAGGCGGTCCGGAACGGTTTTTCGTCCCCGGCTCAAAGGTATTTCTGAAACCTAATTTGCTTTCTCCTTCCCCTCCGGAAAAAGCTGTAACCACTCACCCTTCCGTTTTCGGAGCTTTATGCTCCATACTAAAAGAATCCGGAGTAAATATTTATTATGGAGATTCACCGGCTATTTCCAACCTTAAAAAAGCATCCGAAGTTTCTGGTCTTGCGCGTGAAGCGGAAAAATACGGCGTTTTCCGTTCTGATTTCAAAACATGTGAAAAGATTATCTCTCCTGAAACGGGAATAGTTTACAATACTGTAAAATGCATAAAAGATTATGATTTCATCATCAGTCTCCCGAAATTTAAAACCCATGAACTGATGAAAATAACCTGCTGCGTAAAAAACCAGCTCGGTCTTGTTGCCGGTTTAAGCAAAGCCGGAATGCATGTCCGTTTTCCGGGGCCGGAGAGTTTCGCCGAAATGCTTATAGATCTTAATCGTATTGTTTCGCCCTCCCTTTACATTGTGGACGCAGTTGTCTCAATGGAAGGCAACGGGCCGAATAACGGAACTCCATTTAAAACAGGCGCTATTATTGCGGGTACAAATCCTTTTGCCTGCAATGCCGCCGCATGCCGTCTTATAAACCTTGATCCGGAATTTGTGCCGGTAATGAAGAAGGCGAGAGAGGCCGGAATTGATAAAGGTAATTACAGAATATCGTATTCCGGCATGCGGGAAGATGAGTCCTTTCCCTCATTCAGAATATCCAGGACTAAAACGGGGATGCCCGGACTGTCATCTCTGATAAATTTTCTGCCCGGAGCCGCGGGGCGTGCAGTAAGGAACCGGATTATAAACCGTCCTGTTATATCTGATAAAAAGTGTAAAAGATGCGGGATATGCACTGATATTTGTCCGGTTGAACCTAAAGCTCTAAGAAAAGGTAAAAACTCCTCTCCCCCTGTATTTGATTATTCAAAATGCATAAGATGCTACTGCTGTCAGGAGACCTGCCCGCATAACGCAATTAAATCAGAGAGACCATCCCTCGGAAAAATCTTGTCTTTAGTTTCAAGAATCAAGAACAGGATACTCCCCGCGGGAAACTAATACAGAAAATCGATACATATAATCTGAGAAGGTGCAAGAAACCTCATGGGAGGTCCCCAATAACCTGTTCCATTGGAAACTATCAGTTCGGTATTTTCGGCAATACGGTGCCTGCCGGTTATATATTTAAACGCAAAACGCACAAAGATGTGAAAAGGAAAAACCTGTCCGGAATGAGTGTGTCCGGCAAGTATGAGATCAACCTCTCTTTTAGCCGGGTAAACAAAACCGGAAGGCTGATGGGTAAGTAAAATACAAGGTTTTCGCTCCGGGACACCAGAAAGCGCGGCTCGATAATCCCTTCTTACTGAATCACCCGTAATACGATATCCTGATGGATCATTTACTCCGGCCAGGTATATTTCACCGTTCCGCAGCGAATCAGATGAATTCTCAAGCATTTTTATGCCCGCTTTTTCCATTATGCTTAGAAACGACTTCACACCAGAAATATATTCATGGTTCCCGGTGATCGCGTAAATTCCAAACTCGGGCTCCATCTCTTTAAGGATAGGTACGAGTCCGTGCAGATTATAGGTTTCCATATCCACAAGGTCTCCGGTTATTAACAATACATCCGGAGAGAGCGCACGCACCTCTTTTGCTATGCCCCGCATGAATTTTTCCCCGAGTGAAGTGCCGAGGTGAACATCCGAAAGCTGTACCGCCCGTAATTTTTTGCCGACACCGTATCTTTTTGTCCTGTCGATTGTATGCATTACCGTTTCAGGAAATTTAAGCGCTCCGTAAAGACCTGCAAAACTTATGAATAATGAAATTACAAGCGCAGTCCTAAAAGCTGCCCCTGTATATACGCCGTAGTTCCTTCCGGTCAGATTTATTATTAAAATAAAAACGTAAGCTATTATGAACCAGAAAAACATCTGAAAAAGAACGCCGAGCCAGAAAGATGCCGCGCGTGTCAGATATACGCCGGGTTTTAAAACCGGTAAGTGAGCAAAAATCTGAACAAGCGGATATGAAAAACAGAGAATCAGGAAAGAGTATTTAAAAATGGCGGAAACCCCGAAAATATTCCGAAGCCCCCTGTATACGAGAAAACACATTCCGCCGTAAACAGAAAGTACAACTGAGAGAAATATAGCGAAACGTTGCCAGGCCATTATTTTTTCAGTCTTCTCCTGATAAATTCCTCAACATATCTGTGATTTGAATTCTGCGGATCAAATTCGAGATTCTTTACGGGAATCTCCGCTCGTGCCATTGATTTATGTCCTCCGGCGTTTCCGACATCGCCAAAAGATCTTTGAGCAATCTGCCCGACATTATGGGTTAATCCGCTCTCACGGAAAATCAAAATAAGCTTATCTCCTATCAGCGCACAGACCACACACAAAGAAACACCCTCTATACTGTTCAGAAAATCCGTAAGCAAAACAAGGTCTTCTGAAGAATTCAGCTTTCCGGCATAATGCACCAATCTTTTATATTTAATAGTGATATGCTTCAAAGCATAAGAAAAATTACTTAGAACGTGCCTCGGTATCTCCCATTTTTGGATATTCATGAGTATACGGGGATCCGCGGCGGCAAAGAGATTTCCAAAAATCAAAACGTCCTTTTTATTCCCCGAACGCTCAAAATTATTAGTATCGGTTTTTATCCCGTAGCAAAGTGCCGTCGCTGTTTTCGAATCTATCTCAGTGCCTGAATCTTCCATAAGCTCAGCCATAATCGTACTGTTAGCTCCGTATGCCGGCTTTACTATAGAGACCGGCGCAGTATAATTTTCATCAGGATGGTGATCAATTATAATATCAAAATCAGGAAGATCCCGACCCTTAAAATGCCCGGGCTGTCCGTCAACAACGGCGAATTTAGAAAATTTCCGATAATCAATTTTATCAAAATCATTCATTTTTATTTTTAAAAGATGAGTCATAGTCCGGTTTTCCATCCTCTTGACCTGGCCGATTCTGGCGGTCTTGACTGATTTCACAAGTGGTTTACAGATTTTAGTCAGAGCCATCGCACTTGCCATTGAATCCGGATCTGGCCTGATAACAATCAGCATATTGTCTTTTTTTGTGAGTATTTCTTTTAGCTGGTCTAAAAATTTTCCCATTTTTCTCCTCAGGTTTGTATATAAACAATTAAAAAATAGTATATTTAACATACATTATTGTAATAATCTCAGATAAAAATGAAAGGCCTAAAATGAAACTGTTATTTGCGCTCATGCTGATCCTTTTATCCAACACTGTTTTCTGCGCACCATCCGAGATACAGTGGCATAATTACAATGAGGGAATAAAGAAGGTTAAAGCCGAATCAAAACCCGCGATAATAGATTTTCACACAGACTGGTGTAAATGGTGCAAGGTTATGGACGAAAAGACTTTCAATAATCCGGATGTAAAGAAAATACTTATGGAAGATTTTATTTCAATAAGAATTAATCCTGAAAAATCTAAAGAAAAGATAACCTATGACGGAAAAGAATTCTCAGCGATGGAATTCTCCTCCGCCGCAGGGGTAAGAGGTTTTCCCGCAGTGGTGTTTATGGACAGTAAAGGAAAACTGATCACAATGCTCCCGGGATATGTTCCTGCGGAAACATTTAAAAGTATTACCGGCTACATAAAAAAAGAATGCTATGCGCAGGGATTGTCTTTCGAAGACTATGTCGACCAGAAAGGCAAATGCGGAAAATGAGGGATATGAAGTACCATAGATGATTTTCAGGTTTTCATTATATGGCTTTCTCAAAAATCAGAGATATTTCGAACCATTCCTGATTCTCGCCTTTCTACAGAAAGATCTTGATTTCACATCTATCGGGCTTCTTGCCGGTTTTCGGGAGATATGTGTCAATATTCTGGAAGTTCCTTCCGGAGCTTTAGCGGATTCTTTTGGACGCAAAAAGACAATAACTGCCGGATTTTTTTCTTATTCAGTCTCATTTATTATATTCGGGCTTTCATCGTCTCTTTTATACCTATACTTTGCCATGTTTCTTTTCTCAATCGGCGAAGCTTTCAGAACCGGCACGCATAAAGCTATGATCTTCGATTATCTGGAACAAAACGGACGGTCCGGAGAAAAGACCGAAATTTACGGGTATACACGTTCCTGGAGCAAAGCCGGCAGCGCGGTCAGTGTTTTAATCGGGGCGGCATCGGTTTTTTTTCTCAGAGACTATTCAACTATTTTCCTTATCAGCGCCTTTCCCTGTTTTTTAAACATGCTGAATCTGGCGTCCTACCCTGCCGCGCTGGACTATTCATCGGATGACGCCACTAGTATCAAAGCGGTTTTCAAAAATCTGATTTCTTCGGTAAAATTTTCTTTAACCCATAAACCTTTAAGAAAGCTCATCTTTGAGTCTATGAATTTTGAAGGGCTTTATAAATCCTCTAAAGATTTTGTCCAACCTGTCATAAGAAATGCCGCTCTCGCTTTACCTGTTTTAGCGTCTGTTACCGGCAGACAAAAAACCGCTATTCTGACAGGGGCCGTATTTTTCTTCATGCACACCCTGTCCGCCGCCGCCAGCCGAAATGCCGGAAGGACCGTGCGCTACTTCAAGGGTCAGGAAGACCGCGCTGCTTATTTTTTATGGATAGTGTTTTTGATTTAATTCATTTTGATGGGGTCCGGCATTTTAGCAAATACTTCCTGGGTGGTATTATTATCATTTATAATAGCCGCGGCAGTACAGAATATCTGGAGACCTCTTCTTATAGGACGCTGCGCCGGCCTTTCGGAGAAAAAGGGTATGTCCACGGTTTTAAGCATAGAATCTCAGGCAAAATCGCTTTTTTCAGCGGCTGTTTTACCGCTGCTCGGTTTTTTAATCGACAGGGTCTCCGCCTTCTCCTCCGGACTTTCCATTTTACCAGTCGCTGTTTTCGGGATAATTATAAGCGGCTTCATGCTTTTTTACACCCGCAGGTGATTCTGTGCCTGCACCAAAAGGTGCCTGGTGTGCGTGTTAGGTAATTCGAGGACACTTTTCCAAAAACGCA
>CAYNYI010000112.1:0-8581 GCA_964401455.1 uncultured Fibrobacterota bacterium | reverse complement strand
AACCGGGAGGTTTTCGAAAAAATTATGGATGAATTTGCGGGAAGCGGAAAGCGAATGGCTGATTATTTCGGGGTATCGGAGTCAACTGTAAATCGTTATAAATGGAAGCATGGTTTCAAAAAAAGAGAGGGTAGAAATTATGCGGACAGAATCCGTTTAGAATTCAAGGGCCGTGATTTCGGAATAAAGGATGTGGAAAGAAAACTGTCAATATCTTTTCCCACCGCAAGAAAGGCTTTGCAGGATCTTATAGACTCCAAAGAAGTCGCGGGCGAAAAATCGGGCATTGAAATCGTTTACAGGTGGTGCAAGTAGGGGCGTAGAAGCACGCCCCTACCGCCGAGAACTTATTTTGCCAGGACCAGTTTTTTTGTCAAACGGCTTTGCTGTAAAGATTCATTAAAAGATGTCTCTATGACCGCCGTATATACACCCGTTGGTATTCCGGTTGCGTCCCAGGTGTAGTGCATGGCCGAACTGCCGTTTGTCCTTGTGGATTTTATGTGTCTGTTTTTATCGGAACCGACCATCTGTCCCCGCGAGTCGTAGATTCTTAATGTTATATTCGCTGACGAGTTTACTCCGGATACGGTAATCGTTGTAGATGGGTTAAACGGGTTCGGGGTTACGCTTATTTCAGGGTCGCCCGGGTTCGGTTTGCTTTCCGAAGACTGTATTTCAGTGGCCGGGTCCTTGAAAATAGATAAGCCTATATAGGTCCCATAATCATAAAATACAATAAAGCGCTCTTTTATCCACACAATTTTCGGACGGATCCGTCCTTCCCCGCCCGAGGTGGTTATCGGTCTGTCGAAATTGTCGAGAAGGGCCTGCTGAGCTGAAAAGGTCTGCCCTCCGTTCTCAGAAAAGGTATAGACCAGAGTGCCGTCTCCGGGTTTTTCTCCGTTTGATTTTATCCCTACTATAAGGACTTTTTGCCCGTCATCAGAAACTCCCAGGCCGGATGATCCGGATTTTAAGTGCCATTCCCCAAGATTATCAAGAACTTTTTTATCGCTGTTAAAAAGAGTGTTGCCGTTAGAAAGATAACGATTATAATAGACGGCATATTCAGCTCCATATGTGATGTCTGTTCCGCCGCTCCCCCAGGCGTATACATTCGGGATGCATTTTCGTCCGGAACCGTCATTGTGTTCTTTTTTTGATGAGCTTAAAGCGGCAGGAACATCTGTTGTGCTTGTTACATCCGTAGAAAAATAATAAGTTTTTCCGCTCGGCCACGGAGATCCGCTGAATAAATGAAGCCGATTGCCGTAGCTGTCAAGGCGATAGTCCGCATCTATTCTAAGCCAATCTGCCGAAGATGTCTTTCCGAGGTATTGTTTTGAAGAGCCGTTGATTTCATACATGAGTATGTCGGCATGTACATTGGTCCCGTTTTGTTTTGAGTGCATGCAGAAAACCCGGTTGTTGTCAAGCACGGTTACGCCAACGACATAATTACGATTTACCGGATCCGTTATTTTCAAGGGGGATGTCCAGGTGCCATCAGAGCTTCTTTTCCTGTAGTTTATTGTGTGCCCGTCATCCCAGTTTCCGCCGTGTCTTGTTAAAATGTGAACAGAACTGTCGGGTCCTGTTGCCAGGGCAGGAGGAAAGCACATATCACAGAGCCAGTCGTCGGCGATATCTTCGGTAAGCAGAATTTGGCCGTTCTCATCAAGTTGATAATAGCTCGAAGTTATCATGTGTATTTTGCCGTCAGGGCCTGTTTTTACGTCAAACTGGGGGCCTTCAACCAGTATCAGTGTGCTTAACCATTCGAATTCCGCCCTGCATATAAAAACAGAAATTAATATTGCCAGTATCATTTTAAAATTCATTTTCTCTCCTTTAACAGAATAAATAAAGTTTAACATGAGTTTTTTGTTTCGGACTGTTCGTACACTTAACATAATATATTGTTGTTTCAGAAAATAACAATATATGTTTGGTATTCATGGGTGTTTTATAAAGGTCATTAGTAAACTCGGAATAGGTTATGGAGGGACAGTCTGAGAAAGAAAATGATAAGTTAATGTCCAAATCTCCCTTTTTATTTCAAGAGAGTAATTTTTTTCGTAAAACTCCGGTCTCCAATTAAAACCCGGCATGTATAAACACCCGCCGGCATATGGGCAGCGTCCCAGGTGTATGTGCCCGCATACGCGTTGGGGCGGGTTGTTAACCCGTCCATCACGCGTAATGACCAGCGCGCGGACGACGCGACACACCGCCCGTGCACATCATATATCTGTAATTCGGGTATGGACGCCACGGATATGCCGGCTATGGTAATGACCGTTGTCGGGTTGAAGGGATTAGGCGAAACGACTATTCCGGGGAGACCGGATTGCTTACTGCTGTGCGTCTCTACAATACTGGTTCCTGATGATAATTTGAATATATATCCCGTCCCCTGCGCTGACCTGTCTGTTGACCTTTTCAATCCAAGGTCTCCCGCAGAGAAAACTTTGTAATAGATATTATGCAGGTGACTTCCGACATTAACGTTCATATTCGCGTCCGACCATTCATCTTCCGAAATCCATAAAGGTAAAGCCACACTCGCTTGACATGGAACAAAAACAGTGCATTGATAATTTGTTGAAACTTCATAATATACTTCATTTTCATCCGCAGCGTCTGATTTATCGTCCCGGGCAGTCTTCAGATAGGTGCAGCCCGAAAGCGAGGCAGGAATATTACTGTATGTATCTGAACGGTCAATGGTTTGACCACAATCTTCGACAAAGCCGTCTTTTACAACAACGGGTGTCTCATTGTCTCCGTGGTAAAACTCCAGTATGACTTCAAGCTCATTCGGATTGTAATGATTAATGTTATTGTATGCGGTGTCCGTAGCTCCCGAATCGTCGGTTGCGATCATCATTATCTGGAACTGCCCCCATGAGTTATAATCGTGATCAACGCTTGTCTGTGAGGAAGGCCCATAAGCTTCTCCGTCCCCAAATTCCCAGTAATAGCTTACTATGCTGCCATCCTGATCCGAAGAACCCGAAGCGTCGAAATTAACAGTATAGGGCAAAGACTGGAAATTCTCATCAGCGGTTGTTTCTATAAAAGAAGCCTGCGGAGGTTTATTGGCATTTGGATCCAGCACCGTTATCTGCCTGTATGCGGTGTCCGCAGCTCCCAAATCGTCAGTTACGGCAAGCATTACATTATATTCACCTGCGCTGAATTGATGTGAAGGATTATCTTGTGAAGAATTTTCGCCGTCATCAAAATCCCAGTAATAAGAAACTATTGACCCGTCAGGGTCCGCTGATCCGCTTCCTGTGAAATTAACAGTGAGGGGTGCATCACCGTTTTCTGTATCAACGGAAATAACTGCGCTGGGGGCCTGATTTGATGCTTCCTTATAGACCCGTATAAGCCATTCATTGCCTGATGAAGGCGTAGACACCGACACAGAAGAACCGCCCGTTACCGATGAACGGGCGCTTTTTGTCCCGGTACGCAGATTATAGGCATCAACTGAAAAAGCGCCGGAGAAACCGGAAAGGTTCAGCGTCGAGGCCCCCTGCGATGTGCGATAGATGATAAATTCTTCAATGCCGATACGGCAACCATAGCCGCCGCTCACCAGATTGTTGCATGGTTCTCGCTCGTCAAACCGTTCGATCTCCGTCATAATATCCCGCATGACGGCCACATAGCCGAGATATGTCGTTGAATTGCTGTGCGGAGAGGACCAGCCCAGATCGTTGGCGTAAACCACCCTGGGATGCCCGGAACAGACATAACCGCCGCCCACCATGTTCTCCCAAGCAAAACGCATTTCATCTTCCGGAGATTTACTCCAGGAACTCCAGCCCATGTACCACTCTGAACTCAGCACCGGCTTGCCATAGTCAAAGTCACGCACCATGGTGCTGTTGGTGTGGTCATGCTGCTGTACTATATAATCATGCCAGGCCTTGTTCCCGAAATCGCCCGAAGTGGAATTCAAGCAATGAAGAGAGATGGGATGATCATAGGGATTGTTCTGCTGGAGATAATTACCAATCTCGTCCCAGTCGGAAACGGTAAAAGGATCGCCTTCGCTATCATCATATTCACCTACAAGCCAGATCGAAACATTGTAAGCTCCCCATCGGGCAAGGGTATACCTTCCGAATTTTTTGTATATGTTTATGTCAGAAATCTGCCCTTTGCTCTCGGTCAGGGTCAGACACAAACAGATACCATTAGCGTCTGCGTACGCAATTCTCCGATCAACTTCTTTAAAATATCCTGATTTCATTCTCGTAAGATCAAATTTCCCGCTGCTTTCTTCCCAGGGCTTTCCACCCTCATTAAACCAGTCGGTTACGGCGGGATACCAAGAAGAGAGCATGCAGTACGCGTAATTATACCCGGCCGCAGCCCAAAGATCCACACAGTACGTATAATTACTATATGGAAACTTCTCGCTGGTGGTCCCGCTCGCCAGATGACCCCACCAGCAATCTCCAGTGAGATGATACGGTTCGCCCGAACCCGACCACTTGAATGCATGCGGAATGTCCGGATTTACCACCATCCAGCCCTTGCCTTGTGTGCCTGAACAGTTGACTGTACCGCTTTGTCCGTTTAACAACGCGTCATTGCTGCTGGTGGTATAGCTCCAGGTACCGGTTGAAAGGGGCGAAAATCGTATTTTCCAGGTCGTACCCTCATACCAGAACCCATGAAGCGTAAATGATTCGCCGTTCGGGCCTATGAAATCAGCCGAAAACTCTACATCCCAATAGGGCTTTGCATGACTGCCGCCCGTAAAGGTAAGCTCCTCCAAACCATAGGGAGCAACGGCGTGTACAGAAAAACAGATTGCCAGACTGACCAATACGATTCTTGCTATCATAACTAAGTCTCTCTTTTGCCTGAATTTTACAAGAAACATTTTGTTTTAAATTGTTGTTAATATACAGCTTTTACAGAATTTTTTCTCTTTTATATCAATAAAAAAACATTACTTTTTCTTCAAAATAATGATTATTTCTGGGAAAAGCCTTGTATTATGCTTTTTTTCTGAATTCAGAGGGTGACATCTTGGTAAATTCTGTAAATTTTCTTGAAAAGACAGAAGGATTACTGTATCCTGTATTATAGGATATCTGAGAGATATTAAGATTGCTTTTAATAAGCAGTTCTTTGGCCTTTTCTATACGTATATAATTTATATAATAAGGAACGCTTTTACCGGTTTGATTTTTAAGGACCTTGCCGACATAGTTCGGAGTAATGCTCAGCTTGTCAGCAATAAATTCCGCGGAAAGGGTTTCGTCCATATAACTTTCGGATATCGTTTCTATAATCCTGTCGCACAATATGTTTTTTGATTCTTTGGAAGCACTGCCTGATATAGATTTGTTTTTTGCCCATTTCCATAAAAAGACTAGGAAAACGCTGACAAAGATTATTAATGGAATAAGAAACTGCCGCAATAGAAGGTAACCGCCTCTAAGTTCAAGAAGTCCCCACTTTGCTGGAATATCGTTATGACATCTAAGAAGCCCTGACCATGAGTAAAAATCAGTATTGTTTATCTTTCCGCCGGCTGTAATATATACTGTATCTCTGTTAGTTGTAAAAATATCAAATCCGAGTATTCTGCCTTGAAAAGGTTTTTTTTTATCCGGCATATTTTTCCAGGGGAAAGCAGCCTCTATAGTATAACCGGAATCATCTCTTTTTGCTTTAAAATCAACATGCTTTCCCCATTTTATTTCAGATGAGTTCTTTGCGTCAAAAATTGTTCCAAGCCAGCTGTTATCCGGAGCAATTATTATTTCCGGGGACAAAGAATCTTTCCACACTGGCCGGGTTCCTGAGAAATCAAGACAAAATTCAACAGCGTCACCCTCGTATACCTGATAAAGCATTTCTCCCTTATAAAAACCGTGCATCAATTTTCTGAGGACTTTTTCTTTGGTTATAGTACGGATATTCCTGTCCAGTACCCTGACAGCAAAGTACAGATAGCCCCGGTCCCACTGTGACCCGAATTGAGTATAAAGCGTATCACTTCCGTAAGAATACCATGTAACTCCCTTTTTATCCCATTCCCGCAGGTTTCCGTCTATATTTACAGACGTATTTGTGTATTCCGAAAAGACCTTTTTGTCAAATCCGGCACTGTCTCTTAACAATTGCATAGAGATGCCTTCTTCAAAAGTAGACAGACGGCTGTTTTCTCCGGCAGAATCCTCAGACTCTATATAAAACCCGAAATTCCAGAAATGCTGGTCCGGTATGTCTGACAAATCAATAATACCAAAATGATTTTTATCATTAGAAACTGAGACACGCTTTTTTTGTATATTATAGGCGCTGTCTGTATATTGCATAAATATGCGTGTCTCTTTTATGGGCCGCAGAAATGATTCCGTCTCAAATTTAAGCAGGATTGAGTCAGATTTAATTGTTGTCGGTTCTTTGATATTAAAATATTTTATTACAGGTGAAGACCTGCAAAGGCATGCGCTCATAAACATAATAATCAATATGATATATGTTTTTTCAGTCATTTTAAAGGCGGCGGGGAAATTAAAATATAAATTTGTTTGTTTTTAGTATACAGCACAAAATATAAATAATGCGCATCACATTATTTAATAGATTTCTTAATAGGGGTATTATTGATATTTTTTTGCCGGGCAACAGGCAAAAAAAACCGGCTGAAACCTTGTTTTTATTTACTATTAGGAAGTATTTCCGGTAGGTTGACAGATGCCATTATTCTGCTTATGGAAGGAGCCCGTAGGGCGACTGGAATAAGCAGAATAATGGCAAGGTGATAATAATATAACCTACCCTACCTCCTTTTCAAAATGTTTTTGTTTATCTGTTTCTTTTAGTTCCGGGTGTTTTGCTTCAGATGGAATTGGACAAAGTAATTATTTAAATTAATTGTGTTACTTTAGTCCATAGGAGGAAACCATGTCTCATCAGAAATTTTAATTATAGATAAAACGTTGACCTGAATCCCCCATCTTTTGCTTAAAAAAGCTATTGAATCAATGCAATAGAAGGATTGTTTTTTCTAGACAAACTTAATAGCATTGGGCGGCGCGCCCTGCCCATATATCCGGTCCGGGATTTCCTGGACGATTTTAAAAATGCATTGCCTGGTCACGCCTGTCCTCTGGCTTGACCAGGGGACAGGGCAATGACAAAGAAAGACCCAGCATCGGAGTGAGGGCGAAAGATGGCCCCCTTTTTAAGATGCCCGTAATTTTATTATATTCACTTTAATATGCCGGAAATTTTCATAGAAACACTGCGCAGTCTGGATGGACTGATAAACAGTCTTGTACATCAGTCCTTTGATACACCGGGTGTGTCCATAATAGCGGCACTTATATTTTTTTCTTTCCTGTACGGCCTAGTCCATTCAGCCGGACCCGGACACGGAAAAGCTCTTGTACTCTCTTTTTTCCTCAAGGAAAAATATCCTCTGAAAAAATCCGTCTTTCTGGCAGGTATAATTTCTATAATTCATAACGGTTCGGCAGTTATACTGTCTTTTCTATTCGCTTTTATTTTTACCGGAATTAAAGGAATGATGCATATTAAAATCCAGGGTTATTTTATGCTGATGAGCGGAATACTGATAACTCTTACAGGAATAATATTTCTGATAATAAAACTGAGAAGCAGAAAAAAAAGGAAGCAGGGTAGAGAAGCAGGATTTGAAAACGGCAGAGGCATATTGCTCACCGGGTTTTCGGCCGGACTGGTTCCATGCCCGGTGGCGATAATGATAATGATGCTTGCTATTTCGAAAGGAAATGTTATGCTGGGCCTTTTAGTTGTCGCCAGTATATCTACAGGAATGTTTTTTCTTTTAAGTGTAATAGGAGCGTTTTCTATAAAGGCCAGAGATGGTATGCTCAGTTTTTCCGAAAAGAAGCTCAAAAATTCAGAGAGAATTGCGGAATTTATTCAGTATGCTTCTATCGCGGTAATAATATTTATCGGATCGGCTATCTGGCTAACCTATCTTTTTT
Source organism: uncultured Fibrobacterota bacterium (assembly GCA_964401455.1). Taxonomy (GTDB): domain Bacteria; phylum Fibrobacterota; class OXYB2-FULL-49-7; order CAYNYI01; family CAYNYI01; genus CAYNYI01. The sequence continues at coordinate 563 of CAYNYI010000112.1, read as the reverse complement.
AAACCAGGAAGCTGTTGGTGAGAAAAAATATACTAATTATTTTTTTTACCGCTTTGTCTGCTTTTGGACATCCTCATCTTTTTATAACAGCCGGTATCGGACCGGTTGTTGAAAACGGTTATTTGACAGGCATCGAGATTCAATGGAAATGGGGAGATTGGTGGAGTGCGGACGTGATATCAAACTGTGACTATGATGGAGACGGGGCTTTTAACGATATTGAGACAGACGCGGTTTACTCCGATTATTTTTCCAATGTAAAAGATTTTAATTTTTTCATGAAACTTTTTGTTAACGGTAAAACAATAAAACCCGATATTGTAGATGAATTTGCCGCGGAGATAGACGCTGATAAGAAGGTAACATACAGATTTATTGTGCCATGTCTTGTGCGGATTGAAAATGAAATAAAAGTGAATGTCCTTTTCAGTGATCAGACTAATTATGTCGCTTTCAGCAGGAGAATTGAAAAAACAGGAAATTTCCGGGAAAATCTGAAAGAATTCAAAAGAGAGTGTATCTTTCTTTCTGTAAATTCGGCGGCTGCTTGAAAGCTTAGTACT
>CAYNYI010000111.1:0-8890 GCA_964401455.1 uncultured Fibrobacterota bacterium | reverse complement strand
GGACAAAGACGTTGTTTATAAATCATTACTCAGATCTCAATTATGACACAGCCTCCAAGTACGGCAATGACAATTCTCAGGCATTGTCTGTCATAATCGGATCCCTGATCAACACAGAGGGCATGCTTGATCCGATGATCAACCCCAAACCCGGCTTACTTACCCCTTACTTTTTGCCACTTTTATAAATTCATATCTATTATTTTCCATAATATGGATTATTCAACAGCAGTAATAACCTGCAGACACCCGTTTTCCGTGCGGGATTTCACGGATATGTTCAAAAAACCCGAATCTGGTCGCTTTCAGAAGATGGGATTTCTGGGACAAAATTACCGGCCGGAAAAACAGATTTCCCGAGGTAAAAAACAATGTGGAATATGAAGTCCGACCTTCTTCAACCTCTCATGAACTCCTGAACGGCGTTGAAGCATGGAGTATGAAAGAAGAAGTCTACCTTTTCCCCGAAACGGTAGAAAAAGCTTGCGGCATAATAATGGAAACGGACTGTGAGGAAAGCTCCAGCCCTTTGTGCTGGACCGGAAAATGCGGAAAGAGCCTTACTGTTTGCATCGCTCCCGGTCACGCCCCGTCGGCCTACAAGAACAGAAATTTCCGAAAACTGCTCTCTAACGCCATCGACTATTCTGAAATAGATTCCTGAGAAGATTCCGAATTATTGATAATAGAAGAAAGCCGTGCGGAGAAATCAGTCTTACTCCCGGCATATAACAGAATAAAAGCGGCGGTCATTATAACAATCAGCTTCTTAAAATATTTAAATGCCCTGAAAAAAGGCATTCCGTTTAAAACAGAATCCCGGACTTCCGCCATAGATTGAAAGCGCTTTTCTCTTTTCTTTGCCATCATTTTCTTGATGATGAGTGCGGTACCTATTGAAATATGCTTATTGTATCTTCGCGGGGTAACCCATTTTCCGGCAATATGCTTACTTAACACTTCGTTTGTTGATTCTCCGGTATAAACCGGACGCCCCGAAAGAAGATGATATAAAGAAGCTCCGAGAGAATAAATGTCGCTCCTTTTGTCTATGTCCCTTCTTCCCTCAACTTGTTCCGGTGAAGAATAATAAGGCGAGCCTACCATCGAGCCTTCCTGTGTCAGAGTCAGATGATCAACATCCTTATGCATAACAACACCGAAATCGGTAACCTTCGGTTCTTCGTCGGCTCCCAGTATAATGTTCTCGGGCTTTATATCCCGATGAACGATATTTTTGGAATGAGCATGATCAAGCGCACCGGCTACTTTGGAGATTATTGAAAGCGCGTGCTTCTCAGGCATACGGCCCTTTTTGTCAATATAATCCTTCAAAGATCCTCCATCCACATATTCCATGGCGAAGAAATATTTCCGCTTGACCTTTCCGGCATCGTAAATAATAACGATATTCGGATGGTTTAATTTAGCCATGGCCCGTATTTCCTGGAAAAATCTTTCGGAATTGTTCGACTCTTTAATGTGCCGGTCACTAATGGTTTTTATTGCCACAAGACGGTTGGTATAGGCCTGGACCGCGCGGTAAACCTTACCCATACCACCTTCACCAATCATTTCGTCGAGATGATAGTTTCCGAAAACACTGCCCTTTCCCGAACCCATTTCGGAAAGCTCCTCAAGTTCGCTCAGCTGCTCATAGGTCAGTTTTTTTTGTTTTATAAGAATTTCATCAAGAGTGGATTCAAGCCCGATGCGACGGCTCTTTCGAAGCAGGTTTCTGCATTCGTCAATATCTTCCTGCGAAAGATATTTTTTATCAACCGCGAGCTTAAGTACACGCGATTCTTTTTTTCTGTCAACAGCCATTTTGACCTCAGAAGAAAAAACCTGTTATATCCGTATTTCCCGACTCTTTCATATCACGGAGTTTCCTTTTAATAAGCTCTCTCATCATAGATCGGGTAAAAGGAAAAAGGATAATAAAACCCGCAGCATCGGTAAGCACCCCGGGCGTAATAAGAACTATCCCCGCGATTAAAATAAGCAGCCCTTCTATAAGTTCATCCGCCGGAAACACTCCGCCACGCAGCTGCGTCTGGACTCTTCTCCATACCGCGAATCCCTCGCGGCGGGAAAGATAAGCCCCGAGTATTCCGGTAAGAATTACCAGAAGAACGGTGTTTAGCGCCCCGAAAATACTGCCGATTCGAATAAGAACATAAAGCTCGATTACCGGAATTACGGTGAAAATCAAAAAAAGTTTTAAAAACATATAATAACCTAGAAAATAAAATTAATTAAAAAAGCGGCAATAACAAGAAGAGCGGCGGCACCCAGTACTATTTTACGCAGGCTGCCGTCGTTTTTTTTTCCGAATTCGTCACCCAGAGCCTCATGATAATCATAATCATCAAAAATTTCCTGTTCAAGACCGGCATCAGCCTTCCATCCGGTCTCACTGTCGGACCCGCATTCAGGGCAGGCCGTTCTGCCTTGTTTTACACCGGCACCGCAATTGGGGCACGTGAAATAAACGGCCTTTTTTTTTAGGCGTTTAAATAATCTCAAATTCCTCTCCCGCTGTTATTTCCAAAATAAGTTAAAACCCCGGGAAATTCCAGTAAGAAATTTCATTTTGGTCGCATATACAATAACTAATTGTATTATAATTATGAAAACACGGGGCAAACCGCTTATGCTTCTTTTCAGTAAAAAAATTCTGGACAAAAATCTAAGTGCTCTCTCAAAAAGAGACAATGATATCTATACAAGACTCCTGCAGCCGGTTTCAGACTCATTTCTAAAGAAAACTTCCGATGATCTTTACTATATAATTGGTAACGGCGCCACAAGGATAAACGGATGGAAACCTCCCGCGGCCGCCCGAACAAATGAGTCTGTAAGGTTTTTTTACTGCGGAGCGGATACCGAGGGTCATATCGGGCAAATACTCAGGGGAAACCCGGAAGCTGTTCTTTACCACTGGGACAGAAATCCATACATACTCAGAATCGCATTAATGACAAATGATTATGCTGAATTCATAGAATCCGGCAGACTGATTCTGAAACTCGGAACGGACATACTCAGCATGAACTCTGTCCTTCAAAATTCCGCAAAGCTGATACAGCCTTTTTTTCAAAAGCATTATCAATCCGAACTAAGCTCCGCGCCGGAAGGGGAAAATTCCAAACGCGCGCTGATATGCAGAGGCACTCTTTTTATCCCGAGCATGAAAAAGGAACTTCTTGAAAAGGGATTTCAGGTTTATACTCTGGAGCATGACAGATTATCTCTTGAGGAAATTAACCGCACCTTCGGGGAATACTCCCCGGACATTGTTTTTTCAATAAATTATGTAAACGGTCTTGCGGAAATGTGCCAATCCCACGGCACAAAACTCATTTGCTGGGAAATAGACCCGACCGTCAGCACGCTAAAAAGCCCGGCCACTCCCGTTAGCCAAAGCTTCATATTCACATACAGAAAGAAAAACCGTAAAGAATATCTGGAAAAGGGATTTCCGAACGCGGAATATACGCCCCTCGCCGCGGACCCTTCTATTCGCTACCCGGAGCCCCCCGGGCAGCCTTCTGAAAAAGAAATCTATGAAGTTCCCATATCCTTTATCGGAGCGTCCATGAAAAACCAGGCCGCACAAAATAAAAAACAGTTCGTAGAGCTCCACAAAAGACTGTTCGGGCAAAACACGGGCAATGATGCTCTCAAAATTTTTGAAGAACTCATAGAATTCCAGAAATCAGATTTCGCGCATTACAATATTCCGGAAAAAGCAGAGCGGCTTTGCCCCTTGTTTCTGAAAAAGGCAAAAGACGAAGCGAATACCGATATATGCATGCTTGCCGCCGAGGAAGCGGCGCATCAAAAAAGGCTTTTTTTTACCGGGGCCCTCGCAGATAACGGAATAAGGGTCTGGGGAGACGAAGGCTGGAAAGAGGGTCTTTCTGCCCACGGAGCTACTTATATGGGTCCGGCGAGACATCTCAGTCAATTAAACAGGATCTATTCCGGAAGCACGATAAATCTGGACATAAACCGTATCTATCAGCAGGACATAATTACCATGAGAGTCTTTGACGTATTGGCCTGCGGCGGATTTGTCCTTACCGAAGACTCTTTGGAACTGAGAGAAATTTTTACCCCCGGGGTACACCTTGAGACTTACACGGAGCTTGCGGATCTAATTGATAAAGCCGGATATTTCATCAAGCACCCCGATAAAGCAAGGTCTGTTGCAGAAGCGGGAAGAAAGCTGGTTATAGCGGAACACACCATATCAAAAAGATTCAATCTAATGATGGAAGTTTCAGAATTAGAAAACACGTAGTAAAAGCCGGGAGAGAAAATGTTTAAAAGCGACGGAATGTTTACTTTGAAAGAAAGGTATAAATTTCTGTATCACTGCGTCAGAGCCGGCTCATGGTATGAGAACAATCAGAATACAGACTCTAAGCCGTGGGGAGGGATTTCGGATTCTGCCGACCGCGGCCGCTTCGTTTATGAATATAAACTGCCGGATTTTTCCGCGCGGGCCATTGGAGTATGGGGTCAGGCTACCGGAATAATGGGGCTTTTAGCGTTACATGACCGTACAGGTGAAAAGCATTACCATGACAGGGCTATGCTTGCCGCAGGCTACATGAACAGCCTTCAATACCTTGACTCAAGAAAGAAAAAATCATTCGGCGGTTTCAGGGAACAGACCCCGCTTGACTCATGGAGCTTTCCGCGAGACGCGGCAACGGGCGCATTCGGCCTCTGTGCCCTTTATAAAAAAACCGGGCGCGAGGAGTTTCTGGAAAGAGCGCGTCTTTTTGCCGACTGGTGGATAAAATACGGGACTGACGACAATGCCTTGCCCTACATAACTTTCGATCTTGATAAAGAAGAAGGCAGTAATAAATTCATGACCTCTCCGGGAGAAGAAGAAAAAAACGAAGACATGATAAAAGACTCCCGGCAGGCCGGCTCAACTCTTTTCCTTTACTATCTTTACAAGATAACCGGAGAAAAAAAATATATAGACGAGGCAATGATTCCGGTACTCGAAAATGTTCTTAAGATATATAAAAGAAATCCTCCCGGGAGATTCAAGGAAGGGTTTCACGGCGAAGTGGAAGTACCGGCAGGCAAAGACGACTTCGCGCTTACTGCCCTTATGGCAGGGTATCTCGCTACAAAAGAGAAGAAATTTATTGATACAGCATACGAAAGAGTAAAAGGGCTTCTCAATGTAATGGACGAAGACGGAAGCTTCCCCGCCTTCGGGGGTACATTCATAAGCTCCATAGAGATGGCGAACTTTGTCGAACTTTGTGAATATGAGAACCTGCCGTATGATATCTCGGAAATCAAAAGCTCGCTGCGCAAATCCGCGCTTTTCGGCCTCACCCTGCAGGAAACTTCAAATACGGACCGGCGGATGTTCGGAGGACTTTACGGACAATGCCATTTCGGAGAAGGTAAAAACTGGATCCACCACCGCTCCACCGCATACAGCATCGCGCTTTATCTGCGGCTTGAGGGAAAGATTGAAATGCCTTATCTGCATTGTCTTCACTGGCAGGATTAAATTTATGAAATATGAACCTTTCATACTGAATGCCTGTTCAATGGACGAAATTAGAAATAAGGATTATATCCGATTTCTTGAAGACTCAGTCCTGAGAGCCGGTGTTGATCTCTTTTTTAAAAGACACATGCAAAACCCGGATTTTCCATATCCTGACACCAAGTTCAATCCGAATACCGGCCGGGATCTTGCCCCGGAAAGCTATGGAAGAATCTATACATGGTTTCTTGGCCGGGGATCAGAAGCTTTCAGCTCGCATATAAGACTTATGGAAAAGGGAGGCATTACTTCCCAAACCGGCAAAAAGGCGATGCTTTTTTTCCGTGAGGCTCTGAATAATCAAATTAAGGCCGTCAGGGAAATTACAGCTAAAAACAAAAACTGCTGCCCTTTTATAGTGGACAGGGAATTCTCCGCCATTGACACCGCCGGAATTCCTTCACCTGTGATTCCCGAATACAGAAGCGCCGGAGATCTTTTCTGCTCAAAGGGTCTATTGTGTTCCGATAATACGGAAGATAAAAAAGCGGGCCTTTCCATGCTTAAAGAATATACAGATGCCGTTTTTAATCTGCGGTACAGGTCTTATCATGTCAAAGAACCGGAAGACAGAATTTCTCAAGGCCAGTTTATGCTTATTCTCGGTGCTTTTCCGCTTGCGCTGAGCGCTGTTACTTCAGAAAAGGATACGGAAAAACTTGCCGACGAATGCCTGAACATAATGGATTTCGTAATAGAAAGATATTACGATGAGAAAAAAAAACTTCTCTGTGAATATATAGACTCGGTCACACATGAAAAAATACCGGTAACAGACCCCGGACACGCAATTGAGTTTGCCGGGCTGGGCTATAAATCAATAAACGCTTTTTCTGAAGTTTCATCTTTAAAGGGCAGCGAAGTCATTATAAATTTGCGCAAAAAGCATGAATTTCTTGAGAACATAATCAAAAGTTCATTTAAAACCGGATTCACTAAAAAACACGGCGGTATATACAAACTCTCCGACACTAAAACCGGGTCCCCTCTTAACACCGAAATGCCCTGGTGGAACTTGCCGGAAACTATGCGTGCAGCGGCCCTGGCTGCGTCTTTTCCCGGCAGCGAAGACAAAGAAACACTCTTCAGAATTTTTTCAGAAGCGTCCAACGCTTATTTCAGGCACTATATTAATACTGATAACGGTCTTTTTCCGTATCAGACCCGCTGCGGAAAAACAGGACGGGTATTGGACACAACTCCGGCGATACCCGAAGGAGATCCGTTATACCACGCTAACCTGTCAATAATAGACCTTCTTCAAAGCATTCAGGCATGAAATCTCCACCCAAAACTATATCATTGAATCCCTTATGGATTTTTTATATCATTATATATAAATTGTCAGGAAAAGAATTACAGGGAGCCCAAAAATAATGCCCAACCCGCTTGAAAATTTTTTCCCCACAGAAGTCCGCCAAAACGGAATATTTATTAAAGTTTCAAGAGAAGCTCAGTCAAAAATTAACCTTGACCGGGTTAAAAGTGCTCTCGACAATGCTTACGTAATGAACTATGACCTCGAAAAAATCACTCAGGCCGTAAAAAAAGCACGCAATGCTCCCGAGTTTATAGGCCCGCCTTTTGAATATTTCAACCAGCTTATAAACAATTATATAGAAGTTCAGACCTTTCCGCTTCAGGCATTAATAAGTGTTTCTGTAAACAGCATTGAAGACGGCGTCTATATTTCCGCTTCAGACATACATTACGTTTTAAGGAGAAACGGCGTTGTTTTCGGAATACTTACCGAAGAAATAAACCGCCTCATAGATGAAAAGGATTTCGGTAAACAGATCCTTGTCGCGAAGGGTACAGAACCGGTTCAGGGCCAGGACGCTAAAGTTGAAATGGAAGTAGAAATCGACCCTGACGCGAGACCTAAGGAAACTAAAACCGGTAAAGTTGACTTCAGGGACATCCAGTCTTTTACACAAATCAGTAAAGACCAGATAATCGCGAAAAAGTTCCCGCCCACCAAAGGAAAACCGGGACGCAGTGTAAAAGACGAACCGATCGAACCCGAACCGGGAAAAGACAAATCTTTACCCAGGGGAAAAAATACTTATGTTACCGAAGACGGGCTCAAGCTCATGGCGGAAAAAACCGGAGTGGTTTATGAATACAACGATAGCATAAATGTAGCGGAGATATTGACTGTTCCCGGAGATGTGGATTTTAAAGTCGGAAATGTTAAATACTCCGGAAACGTCGTTATTAACGGAAACGTGCTGCCAGGTTTTAAAGTTGAGTCAGAAGGCGATGTTTATATAAAGGGAGAAGTCCAGTCGGCCGAAATAATATCAAGAAACGGATCCGTCACCATAGAAAAAGGCGTAATAGGTAAAAACGAGACAAAAATTTTCGGTAAAACCGGTGTTACCCTTTCTTTTGTTCAGGAAGCAGATATTGGGACTTCCGGGATACTTGAAATTCACGGGCAATGTCTGCACTGTGCCTGTACATGCGAAAAATTCTTATCGACCAACCAGAATTCGGTATTTGTAGGAGGGGTTTTAAATGCCTCCGGAAGCGTTGAAATTATGCAGATATCCAATGAAAAAGAAGTTCCTACAAAAATCAATATATTTGACAAGATGAAAAAAGAACTCGAAGGAAAGCTCTCCCAACTACAGCAGCTTGAGAAACAAATAACCGAAAAACTGAAACCCATAAAAAAACAGGTCCAAACAAAGGCGGCAATAATGAAAAGTTCGGGTCAGGCGCCGACCCAACGTCAAAAAGAGGAGATCAAGACCTGGGTAGACACATATAATAATATGAACACAAAGCTCAAGTATGTTCAGAAAAACATATCCTCTATTGCCGAGAAGCTTGAGAATCCTGCGGAGCGAAAAGGATATGTCCGTGTTTTAAAATGCGCCTACCCCGGAACCAAAATGAATTTTTACGGAAGAACAAGAACTCTGGAGCATAAACTCGAGAGAAAGCTCTTCAGGATTGTATCCGAAGAAATAAAAGAGGTCGAAGATACGGCAAATAAAGATGATAAAAAAGAAAACACAAATGAGGAGAACAATGAAAAATAAACCTCTTGTAATATCCGAAAAAAACAATTACACCTGGATAGAACTGCCCGAGTCAATCAGCCCGGAGAACATCAGTGCCGCCAAAGACCAGTTAGACTCTGAGGTAAGAGTTAATTCAGAAAGCCGTATCGTCCTTGATTTCAAAAATCTCGAGTATATTTACAGCACCGGACTGGGGCTCATTGTTCAGCTCGGGAAAAAGCTGAGCCGGGCCAAAGGCGCGATGTACTTTGTAAATGTCAAAGAC
>CAYNYI010000110.1:0-8979 GCA_964401455.1 uncultured Fibrobacterota bacterium | reverse complement strand
CGAACCTGTTTTTTACCGGTCCGGACAAAGATGTTGTTAAGTACAGAGACAGGTATTATTCCGCCTTAACGGGGCTGTTTGAGTCCGCCTTCATTAAACCACTGCAAACAGCTTCTTCAAAGAAGAGGTTTAAAGTCAGGGTGATAATTTCCGAGAGTTGCGCTTTCAGCAGGGGGCTTGAATTCCGTGCGGATTATTCATCTTTATTTTCAAATAATTCTGTATGTGGAATATCTCAGTGTAATTCATCATCTCAGGAGTCAATACTTAATTTAAAGCTTTTAAATGATACAGGAATTGTTACTCCCGGCAAGAAACCGGAATTAATATCAACTATCGGAAAAAATCCTTTTGGAATAACTCATTCAATAAAATCACTTCGTAATGAGATCGATCAGAAGGCGCTTTGCGGAACAGCCGGTTTTGTCCATGACGGGCATTTTATGAACAGGGATTTCAATTCCGCCAGATCCGCCAGCCCCGCCGCTTCTTTTGAATTTCCCTCCTGGAAAGAGTATGAGGGGCTATTCAATTATGCTGGAAGGTTGACGGCTCTTTTAGAAGACGCTGAGCCGTCATTTGCCGAAACCGGGATACTTTTCCCATATGGGACTTTTCTTTATAAGTACTCTATAAATTCGCTCGACGAATATATTGATTATCTGAGGAAATTTTATCATTCGGTATTTAAGATTCAGAATAATAATATCAATTTTACTTTTTTCCGCGAGGAAGACCTCAAAGCAAGTACAAAATTCGGAATCATCGTGGTTTCTTCCGCGGCAATTCTTTCCGAGAGCACACTTAAATATCTTTCGGATCATGTTAAAAAAGGCAAGTTTTTATATATTATAGGCGATATACCGTTTATTTCAGTGGAGAACGGCAAGAAAACAAAGATGTTTGACGTTCTCGAGAAGATGCTTTCGGAGAACAGCGACAGGGTCCGTCTCCTGAATCTTGACGATGATCTTACAGCCATAAAAGTTTCCGCGAACTCAATAGACAGAACGAAAGCCGGAATACCGGATAAAACGGCTCCGGTGCGGCACGGCCATTTCAAATCACGTTCCGCTCAGATTGACTTTTTTGTTACTCCCCTTGAAAATGAATCGGCACAGCAGAAAATAAATCTCGAGCAAGACAAGAATATTGCGCTTGTAAACCTCACAGACGGAGAGCTGAACACTTTCAACAGGGTCAAAAACGACTCGTCGCTTTTTCAGCCTGTGCTTGATTTCGAGCCGGGACAGTCCTACATGTTTATAACCGGTAAAAAGAAATTCAGTACAACTAAAAACAAAATGTATACCGATTTTCATGTTACCAATAAAAACTACAGAATAATTTTTAAGGATGCCTGGGACTTCCGAATCGAAAAAGGTAATATTCTTCCTCTCAATACCTTCAACTACCGCCTGAATAACAACAGGGATGTCAGTTTTGGTTTCAATACTTTTTTTGAAACTTATGTTGAAATCGAAAAAGTACCTTCGGATTTCAGGATTATTTTCCTGGATGTTATCAATAAACTCGCGGGTAAAAACGGCCCGGGAGTTGTTCCTGTTGAGGTTTCTGTTAACGGAGAAAAGATAAAACTCCTTGATAAAAACCCGCTGGGGGAAGATTCATTTAAATCCGGTGAAAATCTCAAGGAATGCGATTTCAACGGTATGTCCGCGTTCTCCGCCGACGCTTCAGAACTTCTGCGAAAAGGGTATAACCGCATAACGTTGCGTTCAGCCGGGTACCAGTTCGACCCGCTGTTTTTAAGGAATTCTATTTTTATAGAAGGAAATTTCTCACTCAAGCGGGGAAGCAGGGGATGGATCATTTCTGACCATAATAATAAAATGAAATACGGCAGCTGGGCTGAACAGGGATATCCATTCTATGTCGGCACCGGTGTATATGAGCAGGTTTTTGAAAAGCCCGGTTTTTACAACCGTCTTATGCTTAAGCTTAAAGAAGTGGATGATTCTGTTGAAGTGTCGATCAACGATAAAATACTTTCTTTAAGCCAGTGGCCGCCTTACGAAGCTGATATTACCGGTTTGATTTCGGGTAGTAAGAATAAGATTTCCATTAAAGTAACCAACACGGCTAACAGCCTCTTTAAAATGATAAAATACCCGTCCGGACTTCTTTCTGAAGTCTTTCTTGACGTATATTGATAATCAGACGCCGCCTGTAAGTATGCCTGTAATAATAAGGGTAGCCAGGGCGGCGTTTACTGTATTGTCGGTCTTGTCGATTTTGTGTATTAATCTTGTATATTCCTGCCCGTATTCTATAATTCTGAATTCCAGATAAGATACGGATGCCTTTAGTAAGACAATAGGCCAGAGCGAATAGCGGGGAATCAAGGAATAATAATCGGCGGTAAATATGTATGAAAGAATGAAGATCCAGGAAATAAGATAGATATAGAGTGTCTTTTTTTCTGATTCGGATGCTGTCTTTTCCGCCTCGTTGATTTTTTCACGCCTTTTCTCATAGCTGTCCCTTAGAGAAATAATGCTTATTAAAATCAGTCCGAATGATGATGTCAGTAAAAAAAATAACGGGAATTTCAAAAATTTACTCCTTAAATTTGTAGAAATATAATATAATTATAGCATCTGATTTCAAGTGGAAGAAGGGAGCAATACATGGCAATGAAAAAAAGACCCGTGGACTTTTTTAATGATGTGAATAATCTTCTGACGGAAACAGCCGGGAAGCTGGATCTTGAAAAAAAATATCCCGGAAAACAGATTGTGGAAAGAATAATACAGCCGGATAAAATAATCCAGTTTAGAATCTCTCTTCAGATGGATAACGGCAACATCGAGACACTGAAGGGCTTCAGGGTCCAGAACAATGATTCAAGGGGACCGTATAAAGGGGGAATCCGCTTTCATCATGAGGTGGATATTTATGAAGTACGGGCGCTTGCCGCCCAGATGACGCTGAAAACTTCCGTCATAGGTCTTCCGCTTGGAGGCGGTAAGGGAGGCGTGCTTGTTCCGGAGAGACTGAAACTTTCTAATACTGAGAAAGAGAGATTATCAAGAAAGTTTGTGGACTCCGTAATAAATGATATTGGAAATAAAAAGGATATTCCCGCGCCGGACATGAATACCGATTCTCAAACTATGGCCTGGATGGCCGACCAGGTGTCCAAGTATACGGGAGAGAATATTCCCGCGTGTTTTACCGGGAAACCGATTAATATGGGTGGTATTCCGGGAAGGACCGAGGCTACCGGCTTCGGAGCAATGATGGTGCTGGAAAAGCATTCGCAGAAGGCAGGTATCGAACTGAAAGGGAAAGCCATGGCGGTCCAGGGGTTCGGTAATGTCGGTAGTCATGGGGCCATGCGGGCCGCGGAAATATCCGGAATAAAAGTCACCCATGTTTCCAATGCTTATGGAGCTGTTTTTAACGAGGCCGGAATAGAAATAAGGAATTTGATTGATTTTTTAAAAAGCGAAGGTCAGGAAAATATAAAACAATTTCCCGGTTCTGAGGTCTATGACGAAGATATTTTGTGTGCCCCTGTGGATATAATATTTCCGGCTGCGGTTGAAAACTCTGTGGATGGAGAAAACGCGGGGGAGGTAAAGGCTGAAATTGTTCTTGAGGGAGCTAATGGACCGGTTACCGCAGAAGCTGACCGTATTCTGGATTCAAGAGGTATAACCGTACTTCCCGACATCCTTGTAAACGCCGGAGGTGTTACTGTTTCATATTTTGAGATGGTTCAAGACGAATCTCAGGACAGGTGGCCTAAGGATAGAGTTTTCAGAAGACTACAGGGTATGATGAATGAGGCCTATGATAAAATATCATTGGTGAAAGAAAAGCACGGTTGTTCATTTAGAGAAGCTGCTTATATGCATGCCGTAGAGGATGTGGCAGGAGCTATCCACGGCAGAGGAGTGCAGTAATTAGAGCATATCAGTAAATCTTTTTACTGCCGAGGCATTTGCCTTTGCGGCTCTGGAGCAGTTTATTCGAAGAGACAGCCATGAATAAAGTTGATAAGGCCTTGTAATAAAATATTTTAAAGCTCTTTTCTTGTTTATCTGGCTTAATTTTTCTTTTACAAATTCAAATTTCGGGAAAATGTAGTCAATATCATCAGAGACGCTCCTTGCCGCGATGAATTTTATTTTCATATCTTTAGCAATATCAGCAAGATAATATGATTCCATGTCAACAGCGGTTAATTCCGGACAGTCTTCACTGAGCTTTATTTTGTCTTCTCTGGAGTTTATTTTATTAGACCCCAACATGATGCCGCCGGTTTTTATATTGAGATAACCGCTTTTCAATTCAGCAAATAGTGAAAAAAGTCCGGGGTCCGAAGGCAGGATTTTTCCCGGATGAGATATATGCCCCAGCTTTTCCGGAACAATTATATCAGGGCATTCGATGCCCGGGGCGGCGCCCCCGCAGAGCCCTGCGGATATCAGAATATCCGGGCTGTTATGATTAAAAAGGACTTCGGCCGCTTCTTTCACGGCTCTTTTTCCTATTCCTGTTTTTACGATTATAAGTTTGAATTTACCGGTATCCGCAAAGTGGAAAGATGTCTTCTTATGGATTATTTTACGGTAGATTGAACTTTTATATTTTTCCAGAATATTCCCGCATTCCAGGTCCATAGCGGCGGTTATGGCGATTACTCTTTTTCTTTTCATAAATGTGTTTATTTAATTCGGGAAATTTTATATTTTAACATGGTTAATATAAGAAATAGCTCAGGGAAAATGAATACTTACATTTTAATCCGTAACTTTTTTCTTTTCATCCTGTTTCTTGTTATCCTTACACCTGTCCGGGGGCAGGGGCTAAAGGCCGGTACCGGTTTGAACACAAGATACACGAATCCTGAAGAATTCAGCAGGAGTCTTGGGCAATATACCATTAATGCCGAAGGCAGCGCTGTTTTGAGGGAGCCCGAAGAAGAATGGCGCTTGCCTGTGACGTTTCCTCATAATTTTATATTAATTTATGAATCAACCGGGAATTATTTCTTCAGAGGAGAATATGAATCCTCGCGGCTGAATAAAAGATTCTATTTTGAATCAGCCGATGAAGATCTTCTATATGGAAGAAATACGGCTTTAAAACTGATGAACATATCTTTTAATGGTGGTTTCTGGAAAGTTTTTAAAAGAAAATATAAGTTTTTCTGGGGCGGCGGCATTTCTTTCCCTGAAGTCGGTATTTCAATTAATGATACTGTTTACGAGAACTCCGAAAGTTTTTTGCTGGAGGATGCTTTCTATTCAGACAAAAGTGTGATAAAAGGTGAGTACACCGCAAAAACAGCGGGATGGCAGGTCCTTGCGGGTTTAAGTGCGCCTGTTTTTAATAAAATATTTATAATGGGGTTAATAGAATATTCAGGAATTGTTTTTAGTGCGCTGGAAGGTGGATACAAAGTATCCTCAGAGACAGGAACCAGGGAGTTTAAAAATCAGTTTTATACCGGCTATACTGATATTATCGGACTTGTCTCATCAGAAAATTCCGTGTACGCGCCCATAAAAATGAACTTAAGCTCTCTGAGAGTTGGAATGCAGCTGTTATTGCAGGTATATTAGTAATTAAATTATTATGAAATAATAATTTATGTGATTATTTCAAAGAGGTGTGCTTAATATAATGGAATTTTTGTTAATATCTTAATCTGGGATTTAACGAAATAATATAAAAAAGTATGGTTTAATCATGGATTTTTAGATAAAACGGGATTGATAGTAAGGGACCGCGGAAGAAATAAAGATAGAGCGCTTTAAGAATAGCCCTATTCATAATTATTGTTGTATCAGTTATTTTAAAGTTGACATAATGCGAATAGCTGTTCCTGTATGGTGAGTTTGCGGTGAGCGGGGAAGCATAATAAAAGGTACGGATAAAATTCTAAGACGGGGAAGGGAATTAAAAACGTATCTTGTTGACAAGTACCTATAAAAGGGTTTGATTAATGAAATATGTAATACAGAGAATAAATAGTGGGTCGGTTAAATATGACGGCTGCAATGTAGAAACGGGTTTCGGGCTTGCGGTATTTTCCGCATTTCTGAAAGACGATACTAAAGACCTTTTTGAAAAGTTTTTTGATAAGATAATAAATCTCAGGACCTTTCCGGATAAAAACGGAAAAATGGAATATTCCGTGAGTCAAAAAGGGGGGAGCATACTTCTTATCCCTAATTTCACAGTTGCCGGAACCATAAAGAAGGGTAGAAGGCCTGATTTTTCAAAGGCAATGCCTTCCCCTGAGGCGGCTTTTATTTTTCGGGATATGGTGAGGTTCTTTGAATCAAGATACGACAAGGTCTTTTGCGGTAGTTTTGGTGCTGACATGACCGTCGACTTGTCTGTTGACGGGCCTGTAACATATTTTAATGATACAAATTAGGTGGTTTAGTTATTATGGAATTTAATGTGCTTAAAAATGCATCAACGGATTTCAGGGGCAGTCTGGAATTAATTAAAACACAATTCGAAGAAATTAAAAAATCCGGTGTTTCCCCTCTTGATTTTGAAAAGGCGGACGGGTTTTTATGGTGGATTTTGCAGGAAACGGCAAAGAGCCGGCTACTTGAAAAAGCGTCGGACAGTGCTGTTATAAATGAGTCGGATCCTGATAAAATGGACAGAATACTGGATATTGCTTCGGAATCTTATGGTAACACTGCTTTTTTGGAAAAGACTTCATATGAAATCAGGAATAAATTTACAGGAGATAAGAAAAAAAAATACAGGGGCGCTTTTTCCGGCGGTGAGCTTCGTTCACTGCTTTTGTATCTTCATGCCATGGCAACTGAAATATTTAGAAAAAAAGTTTCCGAAGCGGTAAGAAAGCAACAGGCACTATGGTATTTTGACATATGTGTATTCTACTCCGTTGAAGAAAATACCGAGCGTTTTTTTAAGGATGACCCGGAAATAGAGGAAGTTAAAACGGAACTTTACTTTAATTTGAAAAATATACTGGACCGTGAAAATCAGGGAGAATAAATAATGGAGAGACTGGTTACGTCTAATCTTAAACTTGGTATTATTGCCGGCGGGCAACTGGGCAAGATGCTGATACAGGAAGCAAGCAAGTGGGATATAATAAGCTATGTTTTAGATAATGATGAAAACTGTCCTGCCGGAAAAATAGCCTCATACTTTGTTAAGGGAAACTGCTGTGATTATGATTCTGTTTATGAGTTCGGAAAATCTGTAGATGTGCTTACTTTTGAGATTGAGAATATAAACATAGATGCCTTAAAAAAACTTAAATCCGAGGGGAAAAAAGTTCTCCCGGACCCTGATATCCTTGAATTGATTCAGGATAAAGGACTTCAAAAAGAGTTTTACAGGAAAAACGGTATTCCAACTTCTGATTTTAAAAATTTTGATTCTGATTTGGAAGTAAAAAAAGCTGCAAAAGAAGGAGAAATTGATTTTCCTTTCGTCCAAAAATTAAGAAAAGGTGGATATGACGGGCGCGGCGTTTCGGTTATAAACTGCGAAGATGACATTAATCGGTTGCTGTCCGGCCCATCTGTAGTCGAGAAAAAAATAGATATAGTAAAGGAAGTTTCTGTGATTGCAGCGAGGAACAACAGGGGGCAGGTGAAATGTTTTCCCGTTGTGGAAATGATATTTGATCCGGAAGTGAATCTTGTTGATAAACTGGTCTGTCCTTCCACAATAAGCGCAGAACAATCCGCAAAAGCAACAAGTCTTGCCGCTGAGATAGTAGATTTGCTTGACATGAAAGGTATTTTAGCGGTTGAGTTTTTTATAAACAGGGAAGGTGCGGTAATAGTGAATGAATCCGCTCCAAGGCCTCATAACAGCGGTCATCATACTATAGAAAGTATTATTACATCTCAGTATGAACAGCATCTTCGGGCTATACTTGATCTGCCTCTTGGAAGTACGAAAATAAAACTGCCTTCTGTAATGATAAATATACTCGGTGAGCCCGGATTCGAAGGCCCTGTGATTTATGAGGGACTTACCGAAAGTCTGGACATTGACGGTGTAAAGATCCACTTATACGGTAAAAAAATTACGAGACCTTACCGAAAGATGGGGCATGCCACTGTTCTTTCTTCTTGCCCGGGTGGTGCGATAAAGAAAGCTGATATTGTTAAACAATTAATAAAGGTTAAATCATGAGCGGAAAACCAAAAGTAAGTATTGTAATGGGTTCGGATTCAGATTTGCCCGTCATGGAAAAAGCGGGGGAAATGCTTCAGGAGTTTGGTATAAATTATGAAATTGATATCGTCTCTGCCCACAGAACTCCGGAAAAGCTCCATGAATTTGCATCAAATGCGCATAAACGGGGGGTTCTGGTTATAATCGCGGGAGCAGGAGGAGCTGCCCACTTACCGGGCATGGTCGCTGCCGTTTCTCCGCTGCCGGTAATCGGTGTGCCTGTCAAGTCAAGCAATTCCATAGACGGCTGGGATTCGGTTCTTTCGATTTTACAAATGCCGGGCGGGGTGCCTGTTGCCACGGTGGCTTTAAACGGTGCTAAAAATGCCGGTATTCTTGCCGCTCAGATTGTGTCGGCTGCGGACAGCGAAATAAGAGATAAAATAGTCCGATACAAAGCAGACCTAAAAGAAAAGGTACTTATAAAATCGATGGAATTAAAAAAACGTCTAAAATAAAGACTCAGGCATTATAATCGCAAGAGTAGTTGTAGTTTTTAAACTCTTCAGCAAAATCAAAGACTGAATCGAAATCTTCTATGCGGTCGTCCTCGGTTTTACCCATAAGCCCCGCTTTTATAAGTAAATAGACAATATTACCAAAGTCTCTTGTGCGGGAAATGCCGAATTCTTTAAGAACCAGTCCGGCCGCCGGTCCGAATTTATGAACCGCATAGTCTTTAAGCCCCATAGAAAGCTCCGCCCCCGTCAGATGGCGTTTTTCACCGATTTTCTTAATTGTGAAGTCAAGTCCTTCCAG
>CAYNYI010000109.1:0-9044 GCA_964401455.1 uncultured Fibrobacterota bacterium | reverse complement strand
GGCTCTCCAAAAATACTTGAAAAAAATGTCTGAAAAAAAACTCACGGCCGAGACCCCGGATAAATATACAGGGCGCATTGCTGTCTCGGGAATACTCAATTCAGAAAAATCGGAATCTTTCGCCTCCGCCGTTGGTAAAGTTTTTTCATCCGGTCCTTCTAACCTTATTGTTAATCTTACCGAGACTGAAAATATCTATACCGTGGGGCTCGCCGAACTGGTTAAAGCATATAAAAAATGCGCAGAGGCAGACAGAAAAATGGTTCTTGTTGTTTCCTCTCCCAACATATACTCGCTTTTTGAGGCCGCAAAGCTCGACAGGATAATGGATATTGTGCGTACTCCTGAAAAGGCCGCTGAGATTATTACCGGACATGAGAAGGAAGTGGCCGGAGGAGAGCTGGCAAAAAGAAAAGAAAGAGAAGAAGAAGTAAAGAAAAAAATAAAGCAGACTCCGTGCTGGGAGTACTGGAACGGCAAGAACCCCTCAAATTTAAACTCATGCGTGGATTGTTACTACAGGGTCTCGGGAACTGAGCGTCCCTGCTGGATTATTCAGGGTGAAATAGAAGGGGTTTCTTTTGAGTACGTTTCCGAAGAATGTCTTGAATGCGGTTTCTATAAATTGAACAATGAGTAAAAAAAAAATTGACATAGATGAGGCGGTCTGCATACTCCGCAAAGAGATTAAAGCTCTTCCCCAGCCGGCAGTTACAAGGATCGCGGCCCGCAAAGACCCTTTTCGGGTTCTTATTTCGACTGTGCTTTCTTTGCGGACCAAGGACAGTACCACTATAGACGCTTCTCTTCGTCTTTTTGAAAAGGCTTCTGACATTTATAAACTGGCCGCCATGCCGCAGCGCGATCTGGAAAAAATAATTTATCCCGTAGGTTTTTACCGTGTAAAGGCTGCTAATATTCTGAAGATATGCTCGATCATCATTGATAAATACAAAGGGAGAGTGCCCGATACGCTTGAAGAACTTCTCAAACTGCCGGGGGTGGGCCGCAAGACCGCTAATCTTGTAATTACTCTGGGTTTCGGGAAACCCGGCATCTGTGTCGATATACATGTTCATAGAATCTCGAACAGGTTCGGCATTACAGAAACCGAAAAACCGGACGAAACAGAATTTCGGCTCCGGGAAATACTCCCGAAAAAATACTGGATAGAGTATAACGATCTGCTGGTTACCTGGGGACAGAATATTTGCACTCCGGTCTCACCGAGGTGTTCGGTATGTGCCCTTTTTGATATATGTCCGGCCTTGGGAGTTAGAAAGAAAAGGTAGTTATGTCAAAGGTCTTTTTTATTTCAGATGCCCATCTGGGGGCGGATATCCCGGAAGCCGCCGGACGAGAGGAAGTTTTATGCCGCTTTTTAGAAAAAGTAAGATTGGAAAAAGCCTCCGATCTCTATATGCTCGGAGACATATTTGATTTCTGGTTTGAGTACAAAACCGTTGTGCCGTCCGGCCATCAGGCTGTTTTATGCGGGCTCAGAAGGCTCATCGAAGATGGAGTCAGAGTCCATTATGTCGCGGGCAATCATGATTTCTGGATGGGAGATTTTTTAACCCGGGATATAGGGATAGAGCTCTATTTTGAACCTCTTCAAACTGAAATCGGAGGTATGACTTTTTATCTGCACCACGGCGACGGCATAGCCGCCTCCGACAGGATGTACCGTTTCTTAAAAAAAGTGCTTAGAAACCCTTTGAATATTTTTCTTTACAGGCTCATTCATCCTGATCTCGGTATTCCTCTTGCAAAGCGATGCTCCGGATCAAGCAGAAAGTATGCGGAAAGAAGAGAGTTTCCGCCTGAGTTCCTCAAAGACTATCATGATTACGCGAAGAAAAAAATTAATGAAAATTGCGATTTTGTTATAATGGGGCATACCCATCTGCCGGAGAAAATATCAATCGACAGCGGTACCTATATGAATACCGGCAGCTGGATAAAAGATTATTATTATGTCATATTTGAAGATAACAAAGCTTCTTTGAAGAACTTTAGAGATGAAATGTAAGTTTTTTCAACATATTTTTTATCTCATTGAAATTACAATATCTTGGTAAATTATTTTCCTCGTACACAAATTATTGTAGGAAAGTCGGGTTCCTGTGATTATATATTCCTGATGATGAAAAATATTGATTGACTTATTTTCCATTTTAATGTAATTTATTATTGTAACATCTGAGAAAATATGGAGTTACTGTCGTTTATGACCGTCTCTATCCAATAAACGGAGAATATTAATTGAAAAACCGGTCCGATAAATCTGTTTATTATTCGCTCAACGTTCCGGGCTTTGTCAGATTTGATGTAAAATTTGACATCATCAAAAAGGCGGCCGCGCTCTTTTTTTTCCTTACTGTTTTTCTCTCTCTTGCCGCTAATCTTATCATTAACATTATGACCGTTTCCTCGGAGGCGAAACTCATCGCTGTAAGGCTTCTTAATAATACATTCAGCGAAAGATTAGAAGGAGCGGGTAAAAGTATTGAGTTTTTGTCGGGTAGTATAGAAAGCAATTTCGATTATTATTCATTTCTTTCTGCTTCATACGGAATTAATCCTATCGACGAGTCAATCATGCAGGTCGGTATCGGGGGGCCTTCAACAGAAAGGGAAACTCCCTTTCTGTCATTTTCGGAATCCTTTATACAATCTTCAAAAATCAATAAGCTTTTGCGGCAGCATGAACTTCAGGAACATTTTTCTGAAAATGCGGACTTCTTTCTGAAAAAGAAAAAATTCGGTTATGAACATATGCCCTCTATTATTCCAACCACCGGTGTTATAACTTCTGAATTCGGGTATCGGCTTGATCCCTTTTCTTCAAGGATGTGCTTTCACGCGGGAATTGACTACGGCAATAAAACGGGTACTCCGGTTTATGCTTCAGCAAACGGTTATGTTAAATTTGCGGGAGAGAAGGGCGCATATGGAAAGCTTGTAGTAATTGAACACGGAACGGGAATAGAAACCTTTTATGCGCATCTTGATAAATACATCTGTGAACCCGGCAGCAGAGTAAAGAGACGCGAGCTTATAGGCTATTCCGGAGAAACCGGAAAAGCCACCGGACCTCACCTTCATTATGAGATCAGGAAAAACGGTTACGCTGTTGATCCTTCTAATTATATTACCTCCGTAGAGTTTGTCGTTGACTGAGATTCATACCTGGATATTATTATATGCTGAAACAATTTTCGATTAATACAGGAAGCCGAGAGGAGCTTAAGGATATTACCGGTATCATAGAGGATTTTATTTCCGGCTCCGGAATATCAGACGGTATCTGTACGGTTTTTATCCCTCATACAACCGCGGCGGTAACTATAAACGAAAACGGCGACCCTTCCGTAAAATCCGATATCCTGAATTTCCTGTCAAAAAAAATCCCGGTTTCGGATGAATTCAGGCATATGGAGGGGAATTCCGACGCGCATATAAAATGTTCTTTGTTCGGGGCGTCGGAAACATTATTTTTCAGGAAGGGAAGGCTTGTGCTCGGAACATGGCAGTCGGTATATTTTTCGGAATTTGACGGCCCCCGAAGCAGAAGCTTTTATGTTAAGTTGACCGGGGACTGATTTTCCTGAAAAAGGGGATTTAAAATACTATCCGCTATATTATTGTTATTGATTCTCCGGATTCCGGGGGCGGCAGCCGATAATTATGCTCTTGAAATGAGCCGGATACCTGTAGGAATCCGGGAAGCATCTATGGGAGGCGCAGGCAGTGCTGTACCGGAGGGGCCCTCGTCCGTTTATTATAACTGCGCCTCAATGATGCGCGGGAATAAACCGGCGCTGGAATTTTCTTATTCCCCGCTTTTCGGAGGTCTTTCGGATTACAGTTCGTTTTCAGCCGTTTTTCCCGCACGGAATTCCTTTGCGGTCGGCGCGGCTTATCTTCATCATGAGACTGATGATATCCCTGTTTTTGATACTCTTTTAAATACCGCTGAATACAGATTGAATAATTTCGGTTCCCGATCAGACGGAGTTCCGTCCGGCAGTGCCGTAAATATACAGGAGCAGGTGCTCATAGGTATCTCAAAGCTCTTTACTTTTGAAGTACCAAGAGTAAATCCATATTCGGTAAAGCTTCCTTTCAGGGCCGGAGGAGGTCTTACCATCAAGTATCACAAAAATTATCTGGCTCTTCCCGGCAGTGACTTTTCAGGAATAGGCCAGAGTCTTGATTTCAGCTTTTACAGCGACATAGCTCTTTCTGCCGACGGAGAAACCGGGGAAACCGTAAACAGAATCTCGGCGGGTATCAATCTGCGAGACGCTCTCGGTTCCTCCATAAACTGGAATACCGGGACCGCAGACCCGGTTAGAGGAAGCGTGCAATACGGCCTTGGTCATATGCACAGGTTCCCGGAATCCGGTATTGACATAGAAGCATCTACCGAGATTGAAACCGGAGATGAAAATACGGTGAAGGCCGGAATAGAAGGAATATATCTCAATACATTTTCACTGAGAACCGGAATGAACGGTGATAATTTTACAGTGGGGGCCGGAATAAAATACGGTGTGTTTACATTCAATTACGGTTTTTTCAGTCATGAACTTGAGAATACCCCCTATAGAATAAGCCTCTCGGCTTCCTGGCCCGGTTTTGGAGAAACCCGGGCGCATAAAAAAAAGGATATGCCCTCCGGTAAAGAGAAAGAATCACCTGCAAATGATTCCGCGTTTATCGATTCTCCCGCCGGTCCGGACCTTGACAGTCTCTTTATGCAGAGCACGGACTCGCCGGCTCTGAAAGGCAGAAATATACGGATAATAAGAAAATCCGGCAGCCGGAAAGACCAGCTTCCCGAAAAAGAGGAGGAAGGCCTTGAAGAAAGTCCAAAGGGTATAGTCGGAAGAAAGGCAAGATATAAAAGGCGTAGTATCCTGGAGGAAACGGAAAAAAAAGACAGTACCGATTCAGAATAGGTTGTTTATTATCATTCCGATAGACAGCGCGCCGATATAGAAAGACCAGAGAAAATAAAAGGGCGTATTGAAATATTTATCCGATTCGGTCTCCATACCGTGTTCTTTTTTCATTTTCATGATTATCAGGTTTTTCCTGACCGAAAACCCAAGCAGTATAAGAAAAATAAATCCTGCAAAAGCTATGAAAATATCCATTCTTACAAATCCTGTCAGTTAAAATCCCGTAAAAGCGTCTTACACAACATAATCTATTAAAATTCCGTGCGGTTTTCCAGTTTTTTAAGATCATAATAAAAATAATTAAAAAACAGCCTAAAGTTAAGAGAATGTCTGCCGATATAGATAATAGGTGATACTGAAGCCTTTGGGAAGAGGCTGAGGAAAACCGAAAATTTTGAGGGAAATCTGCTTGCACTTATTTTTTCTCAAACACATATAACTCAAATAATAACAGGGAGGTTATTATGAGAATCAATCACAACATCGCCGCCATGACGGGACACGGAAGTCTTGTCAAGACGAACCGCAGTCTCGGCAAGTCCATCGAAAAACTTTCAACCGGTCTTCGAATCAACCGCGCTTCCGACGATGCCGCCGGACTCTCGGTATCCGAAAACCTTCGTACCCAGGTGCGTGGTTCGAATATGGCTATTCGTAACGCGAATGACGTCATTTCCGCGCTTCAGATAGGCGAAGGCGCCGCGAATGAGATTTCCGATATGCTTCAGAGAATGCGCGAACTCGCCGTTCAGGCGTCGAATGATACGCTTACTTCCACAGAGCGTACCTATCTTAACACAGAAGCCGCGGCCTTGTCAAGTGAGATCGACAGAATAGCCGATTCTACCAAGTTCAACGGCATAACACTTCTTAATGGAACTGCTGATACCAATCTGCAGACCGCCCATGTAGGTCCTAATGACGGAGACGGCCTCGACCTTACTACTGTTACAGACGCGGATATGACAGAGGGAACTCTCGGAACAGACGCTATAGACCTGATTAACAGTGCCAACAGCGCCATTTCCACTATCGACACCGCTATTGATTCTGTCAACTCCGACCGTTCAAGTATGGGTTCTATGGTTAACCGTCTTGAGCATACGGTTAATAACCTTTATAACAGCGCGACCAATCTGCAGGCAGCAGAGTCCGCTATCCGCGATGTTGATTTCGCCGTGGAAACAACCAGTTTCACAAAGAATTCAATTCTCGTGCAGTCCTCTACCGCGATGCTTGCCCAGGCAAACGCTGTTCCGCAGAGTGTTCTGGGACTACTCGGAGGCTGAGGCTTCGCCTTCTAATGGGTATAGAGAAAAGCCTCCCTCTACGGGAGGCTTTTTTATCTTTTTCGGTTTTTGGCAAACTCTGTGTAAATCAAGTATATTCTATAGCATGTTAATTAAAAAAATTGCGGCAGCGGTATTGCCGCTTTTACTTTTTGTTTTTGTCCCCGTCAGCGGGGCCCCGGCCGACGTGATTGAAAGGCTTATGAAGGAGTCGGAAAGAGGTGAGTTGCAAAAATCAAAAGCGCTTTCGAATGCCTGGTATTCGCTTTTTATGCCTCAAAAACTGCTCCCGGAATATCGGGCGCTTTTAAAGTTATCTTCCGTAAAAAAAATTCCAAAATACCGGACAAAAACAGACATAACATTACTCCTCAAGGCAATCGAAACCGGTATCGAAGATTTTTCTGATGAATTCATAAACGATTACCGCGCGTGGAAAAGCACCCGAACTGCGGACCTCGACCTCACTTATGACGACCCTTCGGGCCGTTTCAGGATTAACTATACCCGTACCGGGACAGATTCTGTCTCGGGTTCAGATACCAATTCCAATTCGGTTCCCGATTATATTGATATCTGCGCCCTGGTAATGGATTCAGTTTATAAAAAAGAAATAACGGACCTTGGTTTTCATGCTCCGAACACCGGAGGAGGTCCTCTCCAGATTTATATCAAAGCTCTCGCGGAAGGCTATTTCGGATATACGCAGCCCTATTCAGGTGGATATGTTGATATTACTCTCGATAATAATTTCAGAGGGCTGATACGGATTATTGACACAACCTACAGAAAATATGATCCTGCTTATATGGAGCCGAGCGGCGGTTATATAACAATAGATTATGAAAAACAGACCGAACTTGGGATGCAGGTTACCCTCGCGCATGAATTCTTCCATGCTGTGCAGTTTTATTACGACAGAAACAACGAGGACTTCTATAATCTCTCCGAAATATATTTTTATGAGAGCTCGGCAGTTCTGATGGAAGACATAGTATATGATCATGTTAATGATTATATAGATTATGTTTATGATTTTACACAGACATCACCCTGGAATGTGTTTCATGACATGCCGGCCTTGTCCGGTTCTTCTGATTTGATAGTTTACAGCAAGGTTTTATGGTTCATGTATCTTTATGAATCAGAAGGCGGGGGGATACACACGCTTAAAAGTTTCTGGGAAAAAGTGGAAGACGGCGCTTCTTCAAGTTTTGATATTTACGTATCGACTTTCGGTGATACAGCTGCTTTTGCAGAAAGAATGGCGGAATTTTCAGGCTGGTGTTTTTTGACCGGGCACAGGGCCGACACCTCAGTTTCTTTCAGCGAGGGGAATCTGTATAAAGGTCTGGATCTTATTAGCGCGAAAGTCTATGACGGTTCCTCTGCATTATTGGATTTATCTCTTGACGGAGGATTTCAAATAGTTACTAACGGTTCTGTTCGAAACGATCTGCGTTTCAGGGATTTAGGTTCCGGAAACAGTGAATATTCCCGGATTATGCTGGCGGATTCTTCCGCGTCGGGATTTTCTGTTTCTACTTCATCGCCGCCGATGGAATTTACGGGAAATACTTTTACCGGGCGTCCGGAGTATATAATAGTCAGCGATCCACTGCGCGCACGAGAACTTCAGCTGCAGTTTGTTCCGGATACCATACTGGTTCTCCGCGATAGTGCCGGTTTTCAACTCTCAGACACCTCATTTATCCGAAGTGTGGATTTCGACGGGGCTTCTTCTTCTCCGGCGGACACAGTTATGGCCATTTTTCCAGCTGACTGGGGATATGGAGAAGACGGATTCGATGTGGTTTTTATTATGGAGCCGTTTTCCTCATTTACTTACGATTCTTCTAATATAACGGTCGTTTTTTCCGGCAATGATGATTATACTTATTCTGCCTCGGTTGCGGAAGACTCGTCGGGGCTTTTTTTCTCCTCGTCGGAAGACACAATATCTTATTCGGCAGGAAGCGGTCTGTTGAGATTAAAAACAGAATGGCTGCCAAAGACTTATGTCGGGATAAGAGAGCTTCTCCCGTTGCCCTATGTCATGAAAAACGCAGAATGTTATCCAAATCCGTTTATATTGTCGAAGCATTCCGAAATCAGGTTTCCGTATTACGGCGAGGCCGCCTATTGCGCCGTTTATAACTCCTCCGGGGTTCTTGTCAGAAAAATAGACGATAAACTCCGTTTCGACCCTGAAAAAGTTTATTTTAATGATACGCTTTCCGTATATCCGGGAAGCTATACTGAATTTTCATGGGACGGAAAAACTGCAAGCGGGAAATTGGCCGGTGAGGGTGTGTACTTTTTCAGGATTAAATCCGGGAACTTATCAGAATCCTCCGGCGGAACAGGAAAGTTTCTTATTATAAAATGAAGCGTTTTCAGATTCTTACAGTTTCAATGGTTTTATTTTACGGCTCCGCATTTTTTATCGCAGGATGCGCCAAAACTACTTTTCGGTCCGGCCGTATTCCGGTTTTTTCAGAAAGTATATTCGTGAAGCCTTTTTCCAATAAAGGTATTTTCAGATACCATGCCAGGTGGCCGCAGACTGGTTCAGTAAAAGACAGCCTGCTTCTTTCCAATCTTGATGATTTCAGGGAGCTTGTTAATTCTTCTCTTTTAAAAAACGCAAGACACGGTGGCTATGCTCTCGCCTCAGATTCCAAAGAAGCCGCGGTAATTATTCATCCGTCATTCAAAACATTTTCAATAAAAGAAGATACTCTCGAGTGTCTTGTCCCTTTTCGGATTGCCATTGAAACCCCCC
>CAYNYI010000108.1:0-9387 GCA_964401455.1 uncultured Fibrobacterota bacterium | reverse complement strand
TAGGTAAGCCCATTCTTACATTCGGGACAAACAAGTATTTCAAGAAGATCTTTACTGATCATAGTTCAGGCCACCTTGATCTTTCCGATATTTCTGTATTTTTTTATTCTTTTCTCAAGAAGTTCGTCAACCGGAATCTGTGAAAGAGAGTTAAGCTCCTCTGAGAGATGATCCCCCAAAATCTCCTTCATTTTTTGCGGAGACCTGTGAGCACCGCCCATAGGCTCAGGTACAATCCTGTCTACAACTCCCATGCTTTCGAGATCCGAGGCGGTAAGCTTCATTACTTCCGACATCTGACCGGCCTTTGCCCTGTCGGACCAGAGTATTGCCGCGCAGCCTTCAGGAGATATAACACAATACCAGCTGTTTTCAAGCATCAGGATTCTGTCTCCGACCCCTATACCGAGAGCACCTCCGCTGGCACCTTCTCCAATAACTGTTACAATAACCGGTACAGGTAGAAGCGCCATTTCCCTCAGATTGCGGGCAATCGCTTCACCCTGCCCCCTTTCTTCTGCTCCTATTCCGGGAAAAGCTCCGGGAGTATCAATAAAGCACATAATGGGTTTTTTAAACTTTGCCGCTGTCTGCATAACTCTAAGAGCTTTTCTATATCCCTCCGGATGGGGCATTCCGAAATTTCTTTTAATATTATCGTGGGTGTTCTTTCCTTTCTGATGCCCGACAACACAGACTGAACGGCCTTTAAACTCTGCCATTCCGGCCACAATGGAACTGTCATCCGCAAAATTTCTATCACCATGAAACTCGACAAAATCGTCCATTAAGTCTTCAATATAATCCAGAGTATAGGGGCGTTTCGGGTGACGCGCAATCTGGACCCGCTGTGTGGGTGTCAGAGAACTGTAGACCTGCTTCTTAAGCTTGGCCAGCTTTTTCTCAAGATTCTTTATCTCATCCTTAAATTCAAAATTCTCGCTGGAAGTAAAATTCCTCATATCAAGGATTTTTCTTTCAAGCTCAATTACCGGCTTTTCAAAATCAAGCACGGGTTCACATACTTTTGAATCTGTCTGATATTCCATATTAAGCCTTTCGGTTTGCTGCTTTTTTCAGTAACCCTTTCCATAAAACCCTCCAAAAAGGGTTCGGATCATAATAATTGTGTCAAATAAGACCGACCAGTTCTCGATATAATAGATATCGTACTCTATTCTCTTTTCAATAGATGAACCCTGACCTCTAAGTCCGTTAATCTGAGCCCATCCGGTAATACCCGACTTCACTCTGTGGCGGAGATGATAACCCCTGACACGATTCTTGAAATCCATAATAAAGTTTTCGCGTTCCGGTCTTGGGCCGACAACTGACATTTCTCCTTTGAGAACATTAAAAAATTGCGGTGCCTCATCAAGAGATGTCTTTCTCAGAAACTTTCCGATTCCGGTAATTCTCTCATCGTTTTCTCCGGCCCATACCGGACCGGTTTCCTCTTCGGCTCCTGAACGCATTGTACGAAATTTATACATCTTAAAGAGCCTTCCGTCAAGTCCCATCCTCTCCTGAATATAAAAAATTTTACCTTTGGAAGTAAATTTAATCATCAGGCCTATAAACACCCATAGAGGCAGACCGAGAAAAATGGCTGCAGAAGCTACACAGAAATCCATTATCCTTTTAACTATTCTGCTCCATAGTGTATATCTGATATCGACAATGTTCAGAATCGGGATATCGTGAAATTTTTCTACATTAAAATTAAGAAGAGGCACTCCCGAAATATCAGGGATAATTTTGATATCCGTGAAACAATCAGCTAAAACTTTGACTATTCTGTCAATTTCTGATGAACGGCTCCCGGAAAGGGCTACAACAACTTCATTGATTTTGTTCTTCTTAATTATTTCTTTAATTTTGGAATAGTCTGCAGTAATGATTTCACACCCGGCTTCTTTAGCAAGCTTCCTGATGCCCGGAGTAATTTTCTTTATATCCTCATCGTCAAGGAGCCAATTTGAAAGTTTTATACCTACCCATCCGTTTTCACGAACCCTTCTCATGTACTTCTCTGTCTCTCCGGCAACTCCCACAAGAAGAACTGTTCTGGAAAACCATATTTTATTTGATAAAATATGAACAATAATAAATTTACCAATAATACGCGACAAAAGAATAAGGCAGAAAGTAATTAATGCATACAGAGAAAAATGAATTCTGGAATATGAGAATCCTCTTATGTAAAAAGACAAAGAGAACAACACTCCGAGAAAGAAAATAAATGGTTTAAGAAAACCCGAGAACTTGTAAAGGTAAATCCTGCTGTTTTCCAGAGAATATATTCCAAAAAATCTGAAAACAAGAAACCATACAACAAGCACGAAAGGAAGCGTCCGGAGATAAACGCTGTAAAGCTCCTCCGGATAAGCGAAAAAAGGTATTATGCCTGAACGAAAACGAATATGATAGGCCAACATCCAGGCTATCGAGACAATCAGTAAATCCGTGATCAAGACAACCGGAATTACCGTCATTCTTTTATTACGGGTCATGATTGTCTTAATATAGTACTATACTCTACATTATCACAAGATCCGCCTGAAGAGCTCCTGCCCTTTTTATAGCCTGAAATATTGATATTATATCTCTCGGGGGAACCTGAAGAGCCGTAAGAGCGTCAGCAAGCTCAGAAACATTTGTGCTTTCCTGCAGAACAACCATTCGAGCCGGCTCTTCTTTTTCTCTCCCGCCCGATGAAGATGCAGGGGCAGCCGCCGGTGCCTCTTCACCCTCTTCACCCTCTTCACCGCCTGCCGGAGCTTCCGCGACCACTTCCAGTGTCAAGGCACCGTGTGAAATAGCTACGCGCGATATACTGATATCACCGCCGGCTACTATGGTTCCTGTACGTTCGTTTATGACAATACGCGATTTCATATCCATATCAAAACTCAATACTTCGAGTCTTGCCAGAAATTCCGCGACCCGGTACCCATTCATAAATTCATCGGGAATACTGACTGAAACATTTGCCGCGTCCTTTACGCGGGCTATATTCTCATTAAATGAAAGATTAATTGTCCGCATCATGGCTACAGCAGAAGAAAAATCCGGATTTCGGAGGGACAAAGTAACCGCGTCTCCTTCGAACTCATTACTGTAAATTTCTTTTTGTACTATGGCGCCGTCGGGAATACCGGCCACATTTACATGAAGCTCTTTCCTGGTTCTGTCTCTATATGCCGTTCCCTGACTGTATCCGCCGACACTGATGGCCCCCTGTGCGGTACTGTATATTTCTCCGTCTATGCCTTTGAGAGGCGTTAACAATAATGTTCCACCTTCCAGACTTTTTGCGTCACCAATGGAAGAAACTGTAACATCCATTCTGGAGCCTTTCTTTTTGAAAGGAACCATTGTAGCGGTAACCATAACTGCCGCCACATTTTTAACTTTAAACCTCCGATCTTTCACAAACAATCCCTCATTGGCCAGCATATTCGCGATGGATCTTGCTGTGAACATAGTCCTTGGACCGTCTCCGGAGCCATCGAGACCAACGACAAGTCCGTAACCCCACAGTTGCATATCCACAAGTCCGTTAACCGACGCGACATCCTTTATCCTGGCGGAATGAACGGTGAATGAAATAAAAAGCGCTAAAATCAGAGTCCCTGACTTAATATTTTTTTTCAGCATATTTTCTCCCTTGAATGCTTATGTATTCAGAAAATCCAGTTAAACACCCTGGAAATAATACCAACCCGCTGAGCATTATGAAGTACACCCTCTCCGGAATAAGTGATCTTTGCGTCCGCGACTTTGCTTGAAAAAACAGTATTGTCGGACGTTATATCCTCAGCTCTTATTATTCCGGAGATTGTTATCACTTCGGTACTCTGGTTCACCTCAATTCTTTTGGAACCTTTTATCAAAAGGTTTCCGTTAGAGTCTTTTCTTATGACCCGCGCGGAAACCATCGCAGTTATCGCGTCTTTTTTAGATGTTTTTCCCTGTCCTTTGTGCTTGCTGGAATTTCCGGCACCTATTTTAAAGCTGGGCAGAAAGCTGAAGAAACCCGTGGAACTGTTAGACGAAGATGTGCTTGCATCAACCGAATTTTCTTTTTCCGCCGCGGTTTGAGAATTATTTTCGGCTTTGGAATTTTCCTCTATAAGAACAGTTATAATGTCATCAATTCTCTTTGTCTTTTTGTCTCCATACGGCGAGAAGCCGCGGTCCACGTTATTCTGAATAGAAAAAACCGAAATGAAAAAAACAAACAATAATACTGGAACTTTTTTCATGATACCTCCGTGTCAGTCAAGCTCTACAAGTTTATCAGATAGGACCTTAGCCCTTTGCAAACGGTTTGAAACCAGATTTTTCACCCATATTTCATCACCTATACGACCGTCCTCGCGGGCAACAGCGTTGACTCTGAGAACAACACTCCCGGATTTGACGCTTAATGCCACATTATCGTTTCGTTCAATATCAGCGGGAAATTCGAAATATGATCTGGAAAGAACCCTTCCCTCACCTATTGTCCTCGAAGCGATTCTTCCGGCAAGATTCTGAGGGTCGGAAACCGGGGTCACATTATAAGAAGTGATTTCGGTCTTTCTCACGACGATATCTTCAGGCTTAACATAGCTTCCCCTTTTTATTTTTCTTGCCGCGAAACAAGCATCGGAAAAAACCCTGATACGCGCGGTCGCCGTAAAATTTTTTGTTTCTCTGCCATCCTGCACTATAGAGATACCGAATGACTCCACGCCTTTGAAGTCACAGTTTCTGTCAGATGTTATTCTGATCTCACGCGGCCTGGAACTGACACGTACCCGCTCCGGAACTTTAATCGAGTTTATTATGAGGTCCTCGGGCGGCATGCCGGATGAACGGTAAATATAATCTTCCAGCTTTATACGCAATTCGACAGCATTTATGAAATCAGCCTCCGTCCTGACATTAACTGAATAAGGTCCCGTAAGAAATTCAACCTGATCCGGATATTTTTGTTTAACAATATCTTTTAACACAGCCGTTTCTATTTCACGGCTGTAACCCGGTACAGGCGCTCTTCCTACGGATAAATCAGCGAGTTCTTCTTTTAAATCTGTCTTGGGACCGTCTATACCGGAAATATCTTTCATCCTGATTTCGGGCCCCGAAATCGAAACCTCACTTTTAAATTTTACGGAATATTCTCCCATAAGAGATACCGCAGCAAACAGGATATGAATAGCTATAATACGCAGCATTTTCTCAATTACCTTTTAAGCTGATTCGCGACCTGCAGCATTTCATCGGATACAGTAACCGATTTAGAACTGATCTCATAAGCCCTTTGAGCACTTATCAAATTCACCATTTCATCAATCATTTCCACATTGGAAAGTTCCAAGAACCCCTGATCGGTCATGCCCAGCCCGTCCATACCCGGGATAGACACCACCGGTTCGCCTGAAGCGGAAGTTTCCCTTAAAAGATTTCCGCCTGATGCTTTAAGTCCGGCCGGATTAATGAAAGTAGCGAGCTCAATCTGACCTACTACTTCAGCAGTAGAATCTCCGGGAAGTAGAGCCGAAACCTGTCCAAATTTGTCAATATTAATCTCTGTTGTATCCTCTGGTATAATAATCTCGGATGCCAGTGGAAAACCGTCCGAATTAACTATCATACCGTCCGGGTCAACCTTGAATGCTCCATCGCGGGTGTAAGCTATAGTCCCGTCCGGCATGGCAATCTGGAAAAAACCGCTTCCGCTTATACCTATATCAAGAGGATTTTCAGTCTGAGTCATGCTGCCCTGAGAAAATATCCGATGATTTGCCGAAGCCTTGACCCCGAGACCAACCTGCAGCCCGACCGGTGCCTTTGCCTGATCTGCCACCCTTTCACCCGGCTCTTCAATATTCTGATAAAGAAGATCCTGAAACTCAAGTTTTGTTTTTTTATACCCGGTAGTATTCACATTAGAAAGATTATTAGAAATATTATCAACATGCATCTGCATCGCATTCATTCCGGACGCGCCGGTATATATTGAACGTATCATTTAAATTTCTCCCTTTTTAATGATTATCATGTTATTATCTGACCGTTCCAACCTGATTAACAGCTTTATCAAGAGTCTGATCCTGCGCCTGTATAGCTTTCTGGTCAGCTTCGTAATTTCTAAAAGCCGCCATCATTTTAACCATCTCCTCTACGGGCTTAATATTGGAACTTTCAAGGAATCCCTGTCTTACATCGAAAACGGCCGCCTTGCCCGGCATAGCGTCTCCATAGACTCTGTAAAGACTGTCACCGGTCTTTTTAAGTTGATAAGGCTTATCAAATACCGAGACTTTAAGTGTATCAAGGTAGCTGCCGTCAACATATAACTTGCCGTCTCTGTGTACTTCCATATGGTCACCATCGATACGCATGGGTCCGTTTTCCCCCATCACATACCGCCCTTCGGAATCCACTATGAAATTTTCGCTGTTAAGCTTAAAACAGCCGTTTCTGGTATAAAGTTCTTCGCCCTGGCCTGCAACCGTAAAAAAGCCATCAGATTTTAAAGCCAAATCAAGTGAATTCCCTGTCTTTACAAGACTACCCTGAGAAAAATCAATTCCGACTTCGTCGATTGAGACATCATCATTCATAAAGGGTTCCTGCAGATCATTGTTAATAAAATCAATATAAGTCCGCTGGAAAAGCCTGGCTTTTTTGTATCCGGTGGTATTGGCGTTTGCAAGGTTGTTTGATACCTGTTCCTGTTTACGCATCAGGAATTTCATACCCTGTGTGGATGTGAGCATTCCTTTAATCATTTACATCTCCCATCAAAATTTACTTTAAGTTCCGTATTACGTTCAGACACTAACAGGCCTTCCGCACCTTTATACTCGCAATATATATGCCACAAGCGGATTCGCGAAAAAATCAAAAAAAAATTAAGGTCTCCCCACTGTTTTTCCGATGAAGTGAATTCGGGGTCATATAAACAGGAAAATTTTTCAGTTCAGCCCTGCTTTGCACTGCCTCTACAATTGAAACTGAAACCTGACAAATCTCTTGAGGTTTCACGGGACATATCCGAATTATGGTAAAATACAGTTGTTTTTTATACAGTAAATATGTATTTTATTTGCCGTAACACATAGAAAGGTAATACCAATGGCTTATTTGTACTATTTTCTTCTGTTTGTATTCGTTTTGAATGCATTTCTTCTGATTCTGCTTGTTCTCATGCAGTCAGATAAAGGCGGAGGACTCGCCGGCAATCTTGGCGCGCTCGGGAGCGGCATTAACAATATGCTCGGTGGCGGAACAACCGGAAATTTTCTTACTAAACTCACTACCTGGATGGCGGTGCTTTTCATGGTACTGTGCATATCACTCAATGTTCTCTCATCAAAACGTTTTATGTCAACCGAGTATAAAAGCAGGGTCGGTGAAGCGATTCAGGAAAAGAAAGACGAGAATGCGCCTTCAAGCATACTTCCTGCACCACTGAGAGGCAATAATTTACCATCCGGAGGAACAAATATTCCCGCACCTCAGCCTTCCTCTCCCACACCAAAAGAATCAGAATAAATCAAACCTCGATTTTTGATCTGAAATAAAGGAAAAGCCGGCCATGCCGGCTTTTTTTCTTTATTGGCATACAGATTGCGGTACTCTTCTGGTTTACCGAAAAAAAATGGCGCCATTTAATACATCAAATTTCCAAACAGGGAAGGAGTGTCTGAATGGGAGAAAGTAAAGATAAAAACGAAGATAAGAGATACATTAAAGTTGTATCCAGGAGACCTGTGCGCTCACAAGTCATAAGCGAGGAGGAAATTGTAAATCTGAAGATAGATCTTGAGCTTAACGAGTCAGTCGATAAGTTTATTGAATCCATAAAATAACACTTCCCCCCAGGAACCGGACACTTCTTTAAAGTGCCCGCACCTGAAAGGGAGACGGTCGCTGCCGTCTCACTTTCTTTTTTAAATCAATTCAGATAACAGCCCCCCTGTTATTATTTATATTTCCTGATAAGAAAACTGAATACTGTTTTGAGAAAGAAAAGGAAGACATAACATGTTCATACTTACCGGAGGTGCCGGGTTTATAGGAAGCTGTGTTCTTAAGACACTCAACGAACGAGGAATAAATGAAATAATAGTTGTTGACCGCTTAAGAGATAAAAGCAAATGGAAAAATCTTAACGGTAAAAATTTCCACGATTTTGTGGACAAAGACAAATTCCTGGATTATATAAAAGAAGATGCTTTTACATTTATGACAGACGCGTTTATTCATATGGGTGCGTGCTCAAGTACTACCGAAAGAAACGCGGACTATCTCATGAAAAACAATTATCAATACAGCAGAATATTGACCGAATACTGCGTTAAAAAAGGTATCCGAATGATTTATGCCAGCAGCGCGGCAACTTACGGCTCAGGGGAACACGGTTTCAGCGATAGTAATGAAACAATGGTGAAGCTGCTTCCCGTTAATGCCTATGGGTTTTCAAAGCATGTTTTTGATAAATGGGCGAATTATTCGGGAAACTTGGATCATATCTGCGGACTCAAATTCTTTAATGTTTTCGGACCGAATGAATACCACAAAGAAGACATGTCAAGCGTTGTCTATAAAGCATATAAACAGATAATGGAAAACGGCTCTCTGAAACTTTTTAAATCAGACCATCCTGACTATGAAGACGGTATGCAGATGAGAGATTTTGTATATGTTAAAGACTGCGCCGAGGTAGTCTGGAAACTGATTAATAATCCCGCTCAGAACGGAATATACAATGTGGGTACAGGAAAACCGCGCACCTGGATTGATCTTGGTAATGCGGTTTTTAAAGCGATGGGGAAAGAACCTTCTATACAGTTTATAGAAATGCCGGAGAAGCTAAAAGGAAAATATCAATACTATACCTGCGCGGATAACGCCAAGCTGAACGCAAGTCCCTCTTCTCATGACTTCATGTCACTGGAGGATTCTGTAAAAGATTATGTAATAAACTATCTCCAAAAAGATTTTATGCATTGTTGACAAACTTCGCACAGAAAACTAATCATTAAAAAATGGCGGAGAAATTAATTAAATTCCCTTCATCGGCAATAACAAGCGGAGAAAAGCTGCCTTTTCCTGTCTATATAAAATCCAAAGATCAGTCCTGTCGACTTTATTCTGCTGCGGGAACCGTGTTAACAAAGAAACAAGTCGAAAGAGTAAAGGAGGCAGGCAGACCGGCATTGTTCATTCCGGTGGAAAACGAAAGCCGCGCAAAGGACTATCTTGAGTCAAGAATGGAGTTTTTTCTGAAATCTGAAGATATCTCCTCTTCTGATAAGGCGGAACTGCTTTACATGTAATAGCTAGTATTTGATCTGACACTTCATATATTTTAAGCCACCTTTTCAT
>CAYNYI010000107.1:0-9457 GCA_964401455.1 uncultured Fibrobacterota bacterium | reverse complement strand
TAGATATTTCTTAATTCTACCTCGGCCATTTATTTTACCGCTCCGCTTGTTGAACCAATTTGAATATATTTCTGGACTATTATTGTGAAGACAATAACCGGCAGTGAAAGCACCATGGATATTGCCGCGAGCTGGTTCTGCATGGGGGAAGATACCAGTTTATGTTTCAGATAAAGAGTCAGGGTATTGATTTCCCCAAAACCCAGTAGAAAATAAGAAAAAATGAACTCATCCCAGCTGAGCAGAAAAACATATATAACCGCAGCGGCAATACCGGGTATCGCCAGCGGTAGAATTATTTTGTAAAAAGCGGTAAATTTAGAGCTGCCCATAACAACAGCCTGCTGCTCAAGGTCGGGTGGAATAGACCTGAAAACCCCCATACAAATATATACGACATAAGGAAGCGCCAGAAGTGAATGAGCCAACGCTGTCCCTGTATGAGTATTTTCCAGCCCGAAGATAATAAAAGTTTCCACAACCGGAACTATTGATGCAATATCAGGAAAAAGCCGTATTGAAAGAAGCCCGACAAGCAAAACCCATTTTGCCGGGATATCATAACGCGCCAAGATATAAGAAGCCGGCACCCCCAAAAGAGTAGAGAAGAATATAGTTGTCGCCGCAATTCTCAGACTTGAAAAAACGGCTTTCCACATCGCGTAATCTTCCATTATTCCACGATAGCACATGAGTGTCGGTTCGTTTGGCCACAGAGGGATTTCAGCGCCTCCGGTAACGATTGAAGAAGTATCGCTTATAGAGTACTTGAACATAAAAAAGACCGGCATCAGGGTTATAAAGACCGCGATAAGGAGACAAAGGAACCAGAAAATTTTTTTTGAACGGGATTCTTTCATAATTTTATCAGAGTCTAACCAGGTTCTTTCTGACAAGTTTGACAGAAAAGTTGAGAATAAGAATCGTTAATATAATACAAACTACCATTATCACCGCTACAACAGAAGCCTGATAGGGGTTACGCCAGTCGTGGTAAAGATTTTCAATAAGAGTCCCCAGCATATAATCGCTTGGCGCCAGAACATATGGAAAAATGAATTCTTTCCACATTTCAATGGAGCGCATTACAAGGACTGTAAAAATTGAAGGCATTAAATTAGGCAAAGTAATAAGAAAAAACATACGGATATGGCCGGCTCCCATGGTTTCCGCTGCTTTATACTGGTCCTCATCAATTGAGGAAAGACCGGCAAGAAGAATAAGCATACATATGGGCGTATCGCGCCAGACTTTACCGAGGAGAGAAATTCCGAGAGATGTCGCTGTTGATCCGCGCCATTTGACAGGAGCATCCAAGATTTCGGGCATACCGAAATATTTTCCTGTAAGGAAACTGTTTATATGTCCTGCCGGATAATCTGAAAGTATATAAATTATAATTGCGGTCACGATAGCAGGTACAGCAAGGGGAATAATAAAGGCGGACCTTACAAGTCCTCTGCCGCGGAAACTTCTGTTAATAAGTATCGCCAAAAAAAGCCCGGCAAACAGCTCAACAGGAGTTCCTGCCAACATAAAAAGGGAGGTGTTTCGGAGCGCGGTAAAAAAATCCGGGTTAGAGAAAATCTCACGGTAGTTACACAAAACCGGAAAAAGAGTCTGATAATTTTCTGAAAGCGATGTAAAGCTGAGTTTTAAAAGGTATGCGATAATAATAATGAAAAACCCGAGCAGATAAGAAAAAGCGGGAAACACCATCAGGATTTCAAAACCGTATTTTCTTATTTTTTCAGACATAAATTAGACCTTAAGGGTCCGGATTTAAAACGTCCGGACCCGGAGTCAGAAGTTTCTATTTGGAAGGATATTTGTCTCCAAGTATCTCACGCTGTTTATCTACATATTTACCGAGTCTGCCTGATATATAATCATTATCGATTTTGCCCCCTATTCCGTAATTTCTACCCACACATATGTCATACCAGGCGTTAATATAATTTTTGCTGATCTCGGCGTATTCTTTTCTAAGAGGAATCGTAGTATATTTGTTCTCAAGTATCTGGGCTCTGGAAACTTTAAATACATCCCCGACCCAACCCATAGAAAAGGTCTCGGTCAGATTATTGAGAATGTCTTTTCTAACCGGGAGCATACCGAAATTGCTGCACTCTTCCGCCTGTATCTCTCGGCTTGTAATGTACCTGATTAATTCATAACCAAGTTTGGCTTTTTCGGCAGAAACCGTGGTCGGTATTCCCCACCACCAACCTCCTGTCGTTATTGTACGGGTTCCCTCGTGCATATACTCCCCGTCTTTGGTGAGTTTAAAAGAAA
The DNA here is from genome assembly GCA_964401455.1 of uncultured Fibrobacterota bacterium. Lineage (GTDB taxonomy): Bacteria > Fibrobacterota > OXYB2-FULL-49-7 > CAYNYI01 > CAYNYI01 > CAYNYI01. The sequence continues at coordinate 7,162 of CAYNYI010000107.1, read as the reverse complement.
CCGCGGAAGGCATAACCGCAAGCCCCATATCAGAAGGATCCGTCAAATATGACTGCATATTCATCTTTTCAGACCAGCCGTGAACCCGGAAACAGTCAATCTGCTGGAGATAAGTCATAAATACTTTTCCGTCCTTAATTGCATCGTATAGATTGTTTCCTCCCCATTTTTCTTCCCACATGGCGCTGTTGTAAATACCGTTCTTGATGAAAGCGGCCTCCCAGGCGAGACTCCTGACTACAGGAGCATTCCCCATAGCGAGTATATCCGAAGAGTCGGCACCCTGTTGATATGCACGGTCGATAAGACCTAGAGCCGTGCCTTCATATTCCCGCGCGCGATGAGCGAAGCGCCCCATCTTTACATCGAAATAAGGAGTACGCGACCAATAATAACCAACGGTAAAAAGATCGTATGTATCCCATTCTGACGGGTCCGGCTCCAATTTATAATTTTCCGGAAGGCCGTAACCGTTATCCGATTTAAGTGCAGTATTTATTTCCTCACGGAATTTCTCCCAGTTTTGTACCGCCTCCTTTACTTTGGATTTTCTGTAAAAAAGGACTCTTGTCTCAAGTTTGCGTGGAAGATAATAAAGTTTATCGTTAATAAAGCCCATGCCCAGTGCGAGACTGTTGTATTCAGCCGCGTGTTTATCGAGGGTGTTTTTGCTCATAACTTCATCAAGAGGGACCATATATTTTTTCCCGGCGAGAACTCTGGTCATCTCAAAAGGGGTCTTGACAACAGCTATAGCCGCCCTGTCCTTACCCATTGATTTCTGCTTCGAGAGGACAGACTCAATATCATACATCTTGGCAAAAGTAGCGACATTTACCTCGCAGTTGTATTCCTTTTCGAATTTAGGGATAACCTCATGACGGAAATACTTGGCATTTTCAGGCATCATCTTTACCAGAACGGTAATTTTGGTTTTCTCACCATCACCGGAACACCCGCCTAGCACAAGCAGAATCATAATGGCTGACAGAAATACTGACTTCATAAAGACCGTCATTAAGGACCTCCCCTATTTATTTTGATTAGATGTTAATACTTTTATTTTCATATCCACTATATCTCGGTTAAAACCTGAAATTCTTTTTCCGAAAGCCCTGAGAAGAGTATATGTAATCCCAGGATTCTCCATAAGAACATTAACTAGCGCGCTTTTATTAATTTTATAAACCACCGATTTCCGGCTGACCCTTAGCCCCACAGTAAGAGGTGCCTCACTGAAAATACCGAAAATACCGAAAGAACCGCCCTCCGGTAGTTTTTCAATAGTGAATTTTTTTTCTCCAGCCGATTTTGTAACCTCAAGATGCCCTTTACGGACAATATATAAACTAGCAGAAATATCGCCTTCCTCAAGGAGTACTGTCCCCTCATCATATTCCTCTATGTTAACCATTTTGGAAATCGCAGTCAATTTTTCCGAAGGTACTTCGGACAGGAAATCCACACTCTTCAGAAACAACGCTATCTCCATCAGAGGCAGAGAAAAATCAATATTCCCAACAAGTTCGTCAATCATTATATAAGTCCTGTATTTTTCTTCTATCCCCAATTCTCTTACAATACCGGCGGCGATTCTGTTTATCCAGTCCTCTCTTGATGAGAGAAAATATTTAAACGGATCCTTTCGGACACTGTCTTTTAGTATGGTTCTTCCCTTTGCAATAAACTCTCTGTCTGTCGCTCCGCTCAGAATAGGCTCCATCAAAGCGCATATCTGTTTATCCCCAAATTCCTCAAATAGAGAAATAATGTTTGAAATATCTCTCTGGTTAAGGTATTTAACTTTCTCTGTTATATTCAGCACATATCTTGTACTGTCGAGGAGAGTCACAATTTTCATTAGAATTTCCTGCCTGCGCTCCCTCTTCTCCCTTATTGCGGTTCTAAGCAGCCTTATGAGTTTTAAATCGCCCCCTCTTGCCGCAACGGCTCTGAGCAGGTAAACATCAAGATATATCTCTTTTATTTCATCCATCGCGAAGTCGGCCAGAACCTTGTATTCGAATTCATTAAATTTTTGAGGCTTTCCGGTATTTTTACACTCATAATACAGTACATCAACTACATAAAAAACAATGCGCCTGTCTTTGGCAGGCGTTAGCTGTTTTTTAAGATAAGGTGAAAAATCTCCTGAACGGCGCCGCATAACTTCCAGAACTTTTTTGCCGTCTGCGCGCTTTAATTGCGGCAGAAGATCCAGAAAAAAAATAACCGGATCGTCTTTATCGAACCTGGCAACAGATTCAAGTGCCAGCTCCCAGCACGCGGAGTCCGGGGCGGATGCCAGCTTCTTAAGTAATGGAAAAGTCTGTACCAATTTAAGCCGACCGGCCAGAACAACAGCTTTGCAGACTATTTCCCCATTACCACTTTCAAGCATTTCCAAAATTTTTGTAGTGTATTCCATATGCTTACCCTCATCGAGCATAGACCATACAGCCGCAATCGCCGATGTAGAAATGTCCAGGTTTTCCGAAAGACATAATCGGAGAAGTTTATTCCTGAAGTCTCTTTTGTTGAGATGCGGGTTAAGTCTTATGGAGTCGATTGATGCCGTAACAATCTTTGGATCATTTTCATCCAGAAGTGTAAAAAGAAAATTCCTTGGTTCATTCCCGGAGAAATTTCTTATGTTTCCTGCTATAACTGAGCGAAAGTAATTATCTTCGCTGTAATATCTTTTTCTTAAAATCTCAAAGGCTTTCAAAGAACCGGCAGAGTTTAGTGTTTCCACTGCAAATCTTTTTATATCAAGGTCTTCAACAGACATCACACCATTTATATAAGATAATAAATTCTCCTGTCTATTCCCAATGATTTTATCCATAATACTTAGCCGGATATTACCGGAGAGGAACTCATCAATCAAATTGTTTTTATATTGTCTTATGAGATAGAAAACAGAAAAAATAAGCAGAACGGAAACAGCCAGAAAGAAATAAAAGATACCGTCATCATTATCCATGTATTTAAGGACCATGAAACCGGCGAAAAACATACTGAAAGGTTTTACGTAACTTTCCATAAGAACTTTTCCTCTGCCCCGGAATTTCCGCTTAAATGCAGAAAAAAAGATTTGATAACTCGGAGAAAAAGAAGCTTCAAAAAGAACATGGCGGAAAAACTGGACGAAAAGAATAAACCCGAAGATATCATACAAGCCAAAAACCGGTATCAGCAGAAACCACATAAGAAAAAATGACGGCGTAATAAATGTCATCCATTTTAATCCGATTTTTTTATTTATCGCCCCTGTAATAAAGAACAGACAAAGAATAGATACCGTTGAATGAAGCATGTAAAAGCGGAATTTGAAGCCGAGAAAACCTTCCTTATTAAATAAGAAGGCTCCTTCCGAAGATGATGTATAATTAACACTAAGTACCTTTATGAAATAGAAGTCGAATCCGAATATTATTACAAAGACCAGAAAATATACAAATGCCATTACCAGAACAGTCTTTTCATTCAAGATAGATACCAGGTCCCGCTTTACCGTTTTTAAAGGATTATTCTCCTGTTTTTCTTCTATATTCGCGGATTTAAGCTCTGAATAATATTTTTTTCCCAGATTTCCGGCAATAAAAAAAATCAGGGAAAGATAGATAAACCATATGAATACAAGCATTTCCGCGTGGAAATAATTCAGTATAAATAGATTAAGTAAAGAAGAAAACAGCCCTCCGAGGAGGCCTCCTCCGGCAACGACCGGAAAAACAGTCTTCGACTCGTTGGAATCACAGATGTCATTCGCGATAACCCAGAAAAGAAGAAAAAACCATGTCTTCCCGATATATGCCAGCAAATAAAGAATAATACCAGAAATACCGTTGTCAGACCATAAATAGACAGCAGAAAGAACTACAGCCGATATTACTGTAAAAACCTGGACACTCAGTTCTCTGCGCCGGCGGTCTATAACAAAAAAAATTATTACGCTGGAAAGAATCAGCGATATACCGTTCAGTATATATATTCGCGGTATAAACGCGGAACCCCGGGATGCTATAAGCAATGCCTCGGCAGTGTTTTCCGCTGTTATTACAACACAAAAGATAACAAAAAGAAGAGACGAAAGCCGCCATTCTTTGGTATCTGTGAAGATAGAGATTCTATTATTAATGCTTTTGAAAAAACTCATATAAAAAACGGGGCCTTAATAATAAAGCCCCGTTCAAACTTAAATCATAAATCAAATTTAGTCAGCTCAGCTTCCGATCATCTCAGAAACTGTATGAAGCAGAAATTCTTGAAGCCAGGTGATGCTGTTGACCTGAAACAAGATTACCGAATGTGAATGGGAAATCCTCGGCTATAGTAAGATCGAATTTAAGTCTTTCCTCTATATTTAGTCCAACTCCCCATCCAACCATGTCTGCAGGAGTTCCATCACCCTCTACATTGGATTCCCAGCCGGAGGTTCCGTTTGCCTCATGATATTTAGAAATAGTCCTTCTTCCGCCGACCCTTATAACAAACCAGTCCCAGAAGATGTTTCTTTCTATACCGAAACTTACAGGCACGCTGACAGCCTTTTTGCTTGTTTCGCCGGCTGAGACAGTACTGTCTTCAGTTACATTGCTCTGGACTTCAAGCCCGGCCCAGAAAAAACCTCTGTCCATAGTAACATTTGCGCCAAGTCCGCCTTTTATAACGCGACTGAGGTAGTTTCTTACAGAAATATTTTTAAAACCGACAACAGGTACAAGTTCTCCGTTAATTCTGCTCATGGCTGAGAACAGACGAAGATCAAGGTTATATGAAAGATCTGTCTCTTCATAGGTCTTTGCTCCAGATGCATTCACCACCTTCTCCAGGCTCTGTGGAAGGGTATATCCCAGATTCGCGAGTCCGACACCGACTTCAAGGTCATTTCCTTTACTCAGGGGAATATTAACACCAATGTCACCCTTTATTATGCTGGAACCTCTGACATCCTTGTTTTCGCCGGCCGGAATGAGTTCCTGCTTAACAGCATACATATGAAGACCGAACATCATTCCGTTTGCGGTTGTATAGCCAAGAAATCCGTCTATTTTTCCTCCCACAGGTGTCATGTCGTTTGTAAGCGGGGTAACACGGTCAATCGTGTCAGCACCGTTTACGACAGTGTCGGCATAGCCAAGACTCTGAGAGCCGATAGCCTGCCATAGATAATCTTCCATCTCGTCTTTTCTGTTCATGAATACACCGAATGTATATTGCGGATACATTGTTTCTGAGTCTTTTCCGGGACTCAGTGAAAATATCCCTCCGAACCACGGATTCTGGGGATCATTGTTCTGCCGTGACTGATACTTGGCGGAAAGAGCGAGTGCTTCCGGTGTAGAAAGAGCTTCATAATCAACCGTGTCAACAGCCTGAGTATAAGTTCCAAGCTCACCAATAAGGAAGTTAGGATAAATATTGATATTGGCCGGATTCTTGAAAATGCTCATTTCGTCCATGAAAAAAGTCTCATGTTTACCCATGGACTCAATCCTGGCCTGAGACGCAAAGACAGCGCCCGTCATCACAATTAAAACTAAGAACATGCATTTAAGGAGTGCTCGCATATATCCCCCCTTTTAAGGTTAAAAATAATTTATTGAACATCATTTCATTTTATCTTTCATAGCCGGCTTTTTATTGAGTAAACGCAAACGGATATGTAACAGTAACATCACCGGCATCCGGTTCAATCTGATCAAAACGCCATGACCTTATACGCCTGAGTATTTCGTTCTCAAGTGTTGAATCATTCATAGTTGAACTTACCATCTTGACCGCAACAACTCTTCCTGGAGGGCTAATGGTAAAGCGGACACTGACTTTACCTTTTAAACCGGGTTTGTCGCGAAGACGCTTGTTATAAGCGTGTCTAAGCGCGCCGATGTGTTGCCTTACTACCTTTGCTATGCTTTCCGGACTTCTGGCACCAGACATTCCTCCTACCCCTATGTGCTTAAGGTCAGCCAGCTTGATCTTGGCTTTTTTAACAAGCTTAACCTGTTCGGCCCGGCCTGCAAGTCCCCCGAGAAGATCATCTATTCCGCCGGAACCTCCGCCTGCATAGCCCGCGTTGAATTTTCCTCCGGCTGCTCCCATTCTGCCGAGTGCAGCCTTTCCTGATGTTTTCAGGCCGCCAATCTGGTCAAGAACAGCATCCAGGTCTTTGGCGAAATTCTGTCCCATAAAGTTTCCGCCTACTGTGGCGCGCCCTTTTACTTTTCCTGAAAGAACGGCCAGAAGCCCCTTATGGGTTACTCTCTGACGGATATCACCTTTTCCTACTCCGCCTCCGCTTCCTTTTACTTTCTGCTGTTTAAGGTCCTTCTTGACCTTCTCCTTTTCTTTCTTTTTCTCCTTTTTTTCCTCTTTCTTTTCCTCGATCTTCGCCTCCTCTACCACAATAGTGCCGGAGATTTCCTGAGGAAGTTTTTCAAAAAAGTCAGCCGCCACATCCGCAATTTCTATGGTTCTGAGAAACAAACTCAGAATAATACCGAGAATAACCGCAATGGTATTCGTTCCTATAAGTCTTCGATCATCCTCAATGTCGAAAATATCTTTTCTGGCGGCGATTTTCTCATTAAAGTTTTGACTCATTAAGCTGTCCCTTTATTAATTGAAAACTCCGTTTTTCTATTGTTCTGTGCTCATAGCTGCGAATTTCATATGAACATACCCGGCTTCGCCGCAGGTTGCCATTGTTTTGAAGAGAACATCATAAGGAATATTCTTATCAACCTGTACAACAACTTCTCCCTTGACAGATGAAATTGCGCCTATCTTAACCATATTCTCTTCCTGTTTGTAACATCTGTCAAGTTTCGCTTTTATTTGGGGTACTATAAGATCCTCTGATTTTCTGACAGAAGAAACCTTTATAACAGGAACATTGTCTACTGTTACCCACTCGGTTGAGATTGAAACCTGGAGGTTCACTTCCTTAGGACTATTCTTGGACTCTGAATAAGGAAGAACAAGGTTGTCTGCCGTAGTCAGGAGCTGCCCTTCCGCCGAAAAGCTCTTCAGAAGATAAACAAGCATTATAGTCATTACGTCCATAAGCGACGTAATATTAAGTTTGGTGTTCTTTTTTGGTTTCTGATATCTTCCCGAAGCCATCAAACACCTCCCATTTTTGCTAATGAAATCT
>CAYNYI010000106.1:0-9491 GCA_964401455.1 uncultured Fibrobacterota bacterium | reverse complement strand
TTTTCGTTATGGTTTCTGAACACCTTTCTAATGTACTCCATTCCCGCGGAACTGAAATTTACTGAATTCAGCCTGTAATCGAGAAAAGCCTCATATGTGACCGGGAAACATTCTGAGGTTATCTTTCCTATGGCTTCCGCCATGACCCTTATTTCGTACTGGGCGTGTTCTTCCATCCGGAGACCAAGATAATGAAGCAGATTATGAAGGTCGGTTTTCCAGTAGCAAAGAGTGTATCCGCTGACGGGAAGATTAATTCGCGCCAATTCGCGCCTCATATTTTTTTCCAGCTTTTTCATATACTCGGAAAAAATAAATTCCTGCTCTCTGATAAATTCTCCGGTTTCGGCCAGAGGATCGTCAAGTCGTTCCGCGGTACCGCCTTGTTTATTGACAGGGTCTTGTTTGGTTATGACCTCTTTTGCAGGAACATAAAACTCGTCAAGCATTTTGGCATAACGTCCCGAATATTCGTTAACGCTGGCGGTACGGTGCCTTATATGCTGTCTCATGACAAAAATAGGCATCTTTATCATAAACTTCATTTCTGCCATTTCAAATACGCTTGTATGCCTGTCCCGCATAAGACGCCTTATCAGTCTGCGGTTTTCTTCCGGAGTCCGCACTCTTCTGTTTTTCCCCGAACCGTATGCCGAATCCCCTATTCCGTAAGAAGTTCTTGCGGCTTCGGCAATTGATGAGTCATTACCCATAACGTCAACAAGGCTTACGAAGCCTTTGTCGAGGAACGGGAATATTTTTCCCCTCTGCCCGAGGGCTTTTTCAGAAGCCCATTGATTGCTGAAATCGAAAGAATCCATATAAATGCCTTTTTAAACTAGTTCAGTTTTTTTATTCTGTTAATGTGGCGTCCGCCGTCAAACTCGGTTGACAGCCATTTCCGAAGTATTCCGGCAGCTTCTTTTTCGGATGTATACTTACTAGCGAGTACAAGAACATTGGAGTTGTTGTGTTTTCGTGAAAATAGAGCCATGTCTTCGTTGAGACAGAGCGTTCCTCTTATTCCCTTTACCCGGTTTACTGAAATTGACATGCCGATGCCGGTTGTACATATTGCGATTCCCCGGTCGAATTCTCCTGAAGCCACTTTTTCAGCGACTCTCAGGCCGTAGTCGGGATAATCAGAAGGGGAAGAGGCGGTAAAAGCTCCTGCATCTTCTGTTTCTATTCCGATTTCGGAAAGTTTTGAGATTATCAGTTTTTTAAGGGCAAAACCTCCGTGATCGCTGCCCACTATAATTTTTTCAGGTGTGGTATTCTGCATTTATTTTTACATAGTCATAGCTGAGGTCGCATGTATGTACGACAGCTTTATGGCTTCCGCTGTTGAGGTTTATAAAAATTTCCATTTCCTTCTTTTTCATGAGAGAGGATATCTTTTCCGCGTCGAAATCAAGAGGCTCTGAACCTGACACCACCGGTATTCCGCAGATAGTCAGGCTGACCGCGCTGCTGTCGAATGAACTTCCGGAATAACCGAGAGCGCAGAGTATCCGTCCCCAGTTAGGGTCATTGCCGAAAAGCGCGGTTTTTACAAGATTTGATCTTGCCACGGCCATTGCCGCGCGCCGGGCTTCCTCTTCCGACGGGGCGCTTTCGACACGGATGGTTACGATTTTAGTAGCACCCTCGCCGTCTCTGACAATCATCCTGGCCAGATTTATCATTACCGCGTTAAGGCCGCGGACAAAATTATTATAGCCCGGACCGTGAGAGTCGATGGCCCTGTTGCCGGCTTTGCCCGAAGCCATTATAATGGCGGTGTCGTTGGTACTCGTATCGCCGTCAACAGTTATTGAATTGAATGATTCGCGAAGAGAAGCAAAAAATATTTTATTCAGGGTCTCTTTTTCTATGACCGCGTCTGTTGTTATGAAAGCCAGCATTGTCGCCATGTTCGGATGTATCATACCCGAACCCTTCGCGCATCCGCCTATGCAGACCTTTTTATCGCCAATCATAAACTCGGCTTTAACTTCTTTTGTAATGGTGTCTGTGGTGCAGATTGCTTTCGCGAAATCAGAACCTCCCGAAGGAGAAAGCGAAGAAACGCATTTTTCTATGCCGGGACATATTTTGTTCATATCAAGGCGTTTACCGATTATTCCGGTAGAACAAACTGCGACATCTTCTGATGATAGTCCCATAGCTCCGGCGGTAACCGCTGCCATTGTTTCGGCATCACGCATTCCGTCGGATCCGGTACATGCGTTGGCATTGCCGGAATTTACTATTACCGCTCCGCATTCATTGTCGGAAAGGCAGGCCATCGCCTGGTAAACAGGAGCCGCTTTTATCTTGTTCCTGGTGAAAGCACCGGCCGCGGTGCATGGGGAATCCGGACAGAGAAGAGCCATGTCAGGTTTACCGGATTTCTTTAGTCCGACCGATATTCCTGAAGCTTTAAACCCTTTCGGGGCAGTTACAGCTCCTTTTTCCGCGGTAATTTTCATAAGATAAGTGAAAATAAAATACTGTTTGCATATGTATCAAGAGATATTTAAATTGATTCGGAGGTAATGCAGGGCTTACGGGGAAATATTACCATTTTGGCGGTTGAATTATTATTTTGCTATCATGAACAAAACCTTCGGATTTTTTCTTTTTTCTTTTTTCTTTTTTTTCTTATCGCAATACGCGTCGGCGGCGATTACTTTTTCTCCCTTGCTCCGGAAAAACTACGGAGAATTTTTCTATGAATTCAAGGAAAAAACAGAAATGGAAAGTTCTTTTTATGATTCTTTTCCGGAGTACCGCGGATATGAATTTTATATAAGGTCCAAGCTTGTTTATCCCCTCGATTATTATTTCGCGGGTCTTAAAATCACATCCGGGAAGGATAGCGGCCGCGGGCTTTTATTTTCACTTACCGCGGGCGGGTCTTTTGATGATCCCGAAGAGGAAATGACAGATGACGACTGGATAGGCTACAAGCCTTCAGACAGTTATCTTGTATGGCAGAAAATTCAGTCCACCGAATCAGAATCGGAATTTAAAATGTTTTCCGTCTCTGCCGAAACTTCGCTTAGGGGAGTAACCTTTCTGGGCTTTCCTGTTCTCGCGGGGCTTTCTTTTGATTTTAATGCGATGTGGTGGGATATATACGGTTTTAAGGGTTACGCCTATGATGAGATGGGGAATGAGGTCTTTGGTTATATGAGCAGTTCCAAAAATGTCCTCGACTATAATATAAGTATCTTTAGATCTCTTTTCTTTTTCGAATGGACTCTTCTGGATGAAGGAAAAGTGTTTTTTGACCTGGAAGGAGGAATTGTTCCTTTTTCCGCTGCTGTTGACCGGGATGATCATATTTTAAGAAAAAAAGAGTCTGAAGTACTCTCTACAGGCTGGGGCTGGAAAGCGGGCGGGGCGCTTACCGTCGAGGTTCTGCCGAAGTGGTCTCTGGGCGGATCGGTAGAAATGGAAAGGTTGTTTTTATCCGGAGACATGACTCAGACCTATTACGGCGATGATCCGGGATTTACCGGAGATGAGACCGGTACGGTATATGGCGGTATCTTGACAGAACTTGTATATTCTAATATCTTTTTTGAAATAAAATTTAACCGGAGTATAAGGTGAACATTTTAAGGGTAGAGATGTATTCAGAAGGAAGCAGATTCTTGGAAAAAGTCTATTCGAGAGAAATCGGGGTGAGCCCGGCGATAGAGAAAACAGTCAAGTCTGTTCTTGAAAATGTCAGAAAAAAAGGGGACACAGCCCTGATAGACTATACGCGTAAATTTGACGGTTTCAATCTCAATCGCAGTAATATCCGTGTTACAAAAAAAGAAATAAAAGCTGCCGCCTCCAAAACTGACCGGAAATTTCTGGGGGCACTGCATAAATCAATTGATAATGCCAAAAAATATCATGAGAAACAAAAAGTCGCATCTTGGGAGTTTCGGGCTCCGGACGGCGTAGTGCTCGGGCAGAAAATTACACCTGTGTCCGATGTCGGGCTTTATGTGCCCGGCGGCAGCGCTCCTCTTGTCTCGTCGGTGGTAATGAACGCGGTTCCGGCGATAATTGCCGGTTGCGGCCGAATAGTGCTTGCCACTCCTCCGGGAGCAGACGGCGGAAAAATCAATCCTCACATTGCCGCCGCGGCTTTGGCCCTTCGTATTGATGAAATATACAGAATCGGAGGTGCCCAGGCTGTTGCGGCATTGGCATACGGAACCGATTCGGTCAAAGCCGTGCACAAAATCGCCGGACCGGGTAATCAGTTTGTGGCCTATGCTAAAAAACTTGTTTACGGCACTGTGGATATTGATATGGTTGCCGGTCCAAGCGAGATATGTGTTATAGCCGACAGTTCCGCAGATCCTGAATTAATTGCAGCTGATCTTCTCTCCCAGGCCGAGCACGGTTCCGGGAACGAGGCATGTATATGTTTTACAAGCAGCAAAAAGCTTGCGTTTAAAGTTTCTGAAGAGGTTGAAAAACAGACGGCGGTTTCTCCGGTCCGGGACAGAGTGAAAAAGAGTCTGGCAAAATGGGGCGCGGTGATAATTACACCTTCTGAAAAGAAAAGCTGTGAGCTTGCGGACCGCTTTGCGCCCGAACATCTTGAGATAAGAACATCAGGTCCTGAGAAGACAGCCCAAAAAAGCAATAATTGCGGCGCCCTTTTTATCGGCCCCTGGTCGGCTGAGCCTGTAGGTGATTATTTCGCAGGCCCGAACCATGTTCTGCCCACGAACGGGACCGCGAAATTCTATTCTCCCCTCGGGGTCTATGATTTCATCAAGAGGACCAGTATTATAAAATATTCTAAGAAGGCCATTGTTCGGAACGCGGACATGATTGCGGGAATCGCCGATGCCGAAGGGCTTTTTCATCACGGGGAATCGGTCAGGAAAAGGGCGGAAAAAGCCGGCGGTTAAAAAAAGGTGGTGCTGTCCTATAGAGGTAACGAAGGCGTTCTCTTTCTGGGTCAATATGCAGAGGCTCTGATAATTAGCAACACTATCCGCAATAATCGGGTGTCCTCAGGCGGCGGAATATCCTGCAATACCGCAAGCCCGATGATTATCGGGAACATAATTGAGCAAAATACGGCTTCAAATTTGGGAGGAGGCTTGTATTTTTATCATTACAGTGTATATGAATATCCGGAATATGTAAATAACCTGATTGCAAATAATACCGCCTTAAAAGGCGGAGGTGTCTTCAGGGAGAATCCTCCGCGTTAGGCGGGAGTTGCGGCAGTATCTGTTTTCAATCCTTGCGGATATTCTTGGAAATCGGACAGGCTTTCTTCGGGTTATTTATCTTTTCAAAGCTGTATCGTGGAAAACGGTTTTCTGCAGAAGAGCGGTTCTGGAAAAATAATATCATATTAGGTGAGTACCCGGAAAATATTCATTTTTTCTTTCTTATCCGTCCCATGAAATACTTATATTAAGTGCCGAAGAAATAACATCTTTTCAGGTTCTGAATAATGATATCTGATTTTATCGACAAATTCAAGGCTAAGACATTTGGCGGAGGCATACATCCTCCGGATTGCAAGAAATTGACCAACCTCGGCTCCATTGAAGTCGTACCGGCTCCTGAAACAGCTGTCATTCCGCTCTCCCAGCATATAGGTGCTCCCGCGAACCCGGTAGTAGCAAAAGGTGATACCGTAAGGGTTGGACAGGTTCTCGGAGAGCCTTCGGGATTTATTTCAGCCTATATACATTCTTCTGTTTCAGGAACGGTAAAGGCGCTCGAGGACAGACCTTCCGTACTTGGCTTCCCGGTTCTTTCCGTGGTTATTGAAAACAACAAAAAGGATGAGAAGGCTTATTCTCCCGAGACAGAAGGCATTGCTTCGCTTTCTCCGGAACAGGTCGTCGAGAGGATCAGGAAAGCCGGAATAGTCGGTATGGGAGGCGCCACATTTCCTTCCGATGTCAAACTGTCTCCTCCGGGCGACAAACATATTGATACATTTATCCTCAACGCAGCGGAATGTGAACCCTATCTTACAGCTGATCACAGGGTAATGATCGAGAAGACAAACGAGGTTATCGGCGGAATGCGTTTTGTAATGAGGATACTCGGCGTTAAGCATGCTTATATAGGCATTGAACTGAATAAGCCGGATGTTATCAAGGCCTTCAAGCATATTACGGAGAGAGAAAAAAACATTTCAGTTATTCCCCTGAAAATGAAATACCCTCAGGGTGGAGAAAAACAGCTTATAAAAGCGGTTACCGGCAGAGAAGTTCCCTCGGGCGGGCTTCCTATGGATGTCGGATGTGTTGTCCACAACGTCGGGACTGTTGCTGCGATATTCGAGGCCCTCACTAAAAACAAGCCTCTTATCGACAGAGTTGTAACTGTCACAGGCAGCATAGTTAATGAACCTAAAAATGTTCTGGCTCGTATAGGAACTCCTGTTTCGGATCTCATAAAGTTCTGTGGCGGGGTTACGGAGCCCGCCGCAAAAATGATATGCGGAGGCCCCATGATGGGGATCGCGCAGAATTCGACTGATATTCATGTTGTAAAAGGAATGTCCGGGCTCATATTGCAGTCTGAGCAGGAGGTCCGGAATTACAGTACTCAGACCTGTATTTCTTGCGGCTCCTGCGTCGATGTTTGTCCGATGGGTCTTGTACCTACTATGCTCATGAAGATGATCCGGAATTCAGAATTTATCGAAGCCCGGAACGGGGGACTTCTCGATTGTATGGAGTGCGGAAGCTGCGCCTATGACTGCCCGTCTCGTATTAATCTTGTACACTTCTTTAAATGGGGTAAATCCGAAGTAGCCGAATTGAGGAAAAAAGGTAAAATCTGATATGGTGGATAATAATACAGAAATAACTGCCGGGGCTCCGGTTTACTTCAAGGATAAGCTTCTTGTAAACCCTTCTCCGCACGCGGCCAGGCCGGACGGCGTAAGCGCGGTAATGTTAGGGGTTCTGATTGCGCTTGTTCCCGCGGCTTTGTCGGCTGTGCTTACTTTTGGGCTCAGGGCTTTGGCCATTATGGCGGTCGGGGTTGTTTCGGCGGTTCTCACAGAGGCCCTGATACAGAAAGCTGCCGGTAAAAAAATAACAGTTTCAGACTACAGCGCAGCTGTTACAGGTCTTCTTCTTGCGATGAATGTTCCTGCGGGAACACCTCTATGGATACCGGCTGTGGGTTCTTTTTTCGCGATAGCCGTTGTTAAAATGACATTCGGAGGCTTGGGAAACAATTTTCTTAACCCGGCTCTCGGAGCAAGGGCTTTTCTGCTTGCTTCATGGCCTGTTGCAATGACTACCGGATGGGGAGAGGGCTTTAAAGGCGGTGCTCTTTCCGGGGTAAATATTGACGGCCTTTCGGCGGCCACCCCGCTGACTGCTCTTAAGGAGAACGCGGCGGAATACGCTCCGCACGCGGCAGAGGCTCTAAAACCTTTACTTATGGGAAATGTCGGAGGTTGCATCGGGGAAACGTCAGCGCTCGCGCTTATTATCGGCGGGCTTTATATGATGTATAAAGGATATATCTCATGGCATATTCCGGTTTCTTACGCGGGTACTGTTTTTCTGCTTACATTTATTTTTACTCCGCTCTCTTCATTCAGTCCTGAGGCTTTCTCTCTCGCTCTGTTTCACGTTCTTGCGGGCGGTCTTATGATGGGGGCTTTTTTCATGGCTACTGACATGGTCACTTCTCCCATAACTAAAAAGGGTAAATTGATTTTCGGAGCGGGCTGCGGTATTCTTACGGTTATTATAAGGCTTAAAGGCGGTTACCCGGAAGGCGTATCCTATTCGATACTTTTAATGAACCTTGCCGTGCCGCTTATTGACAGATATGCAAAACCTCTGAAGTTCGGTACTCTTTCAAAATCCGAAAAAGGAGAAATGTCGTGAAAGACTTCATAAGGTTTGGAGTTACCCTTGCTGTTCTTGCTATGCTTTCGAGTTTGGGACTTGCAGCCGTAAACAGGGTGACCAAACCTGTAATAGACGAAATGAGGGCCGAAAAAGCGGAGCAGGCCAGAAATGAGGTGCTCCCGGAAGCTAAAGAGTTTGTTCCGGATACTGCCGAAGTACCGGGTGGAGAAACCATAGAGTTTTTCAGAGGGAAAGGCGATGACGGAAGGGTTGTCGGATACGCTTTTATTACCGAAACCACAGGCTATTCCAGTGATATACGAATAATGATCGGTCTTGATACCTCGTTTAAAATAAAAGCCGTAAAAATAATGTATCAGGCAGAGACTCCCGGGCTCGGAACTCGCGTCGAGGAAGTCGAGAGCAGCAGTTATATTTGGAATTTTTTCATGGTAGACGAGGAAAAAAGCCGTCCCTGGTTTCAGAAACAGTTCAGCGGCCTGAACGGAAACTCAAAAATAGGTCTGCGGATGGACGGAGAATACCCGTCTCTTTCCGAAGACAAGAAAAAGCAATATCAGGAAAACAACGAAATTTCAGGTATTTCCGGTGCGACTATATCCAGCAGGGCCGTAGTTGACGGCGTTAATAAAGGCATTAATCAGCTGAGAGACGCTATCAAGGGGATTTAAGAAATGTTCGAGACTTTCAAAAATGGAATACTTAAAGAAAACCCTGTTCTCGTTTTGGCACTCGGGCTTTGCCCGGTTCTCGCGGTAACAACCTCGATGGTTAATGCCGTTGGAATGGGAGCCGCCTCGACATTTGTTCTTGTCTGTTCCAATGTTCTTGTTTCTCTTTTAAAAGGGATTATTCCTAAAAAAATCAGAATACCGTGCTTTATTGTTATAATAGCGACATTCGTTACAATAGTACAGCTCGTGATGGGCGCCTATGCTCCCGCCCTTGATAAAAGCCTTGGGCTTTTTATTCCGCTTATTGTTGTGAACTGTATTATCCTGGGCAGAGCGGAAGCATTCGCCTCCAGAAATTCGGTAAAACTCGCTCTTGCGGACGGTCTTGGAATGGGGCTTGGGTTTACGGTCGCCCTTTTGATGATAGCTTTTTTTCGTGAATCAATCGGATCCAATAAGCTTTTTGGATTAAGCCTGATTCCGGGTTTTCGGCCTGCCGCTTTGCTTGCGCTCGCGCCTGGAGGTTTTTTTGTGATTGGTTATATAATGGCTTTTCGTAATAACAGGGAAAAGAAAAAGGATAAATAAACATGGATTTCGGTATTCTGATTGAAATTTCTCTTGCCGCCGTATTTATAAATAATTTTGTATTATCGCGTATGCTCGGTCTTTGTCCGTTCGTCGGAGTTTCCCGTAAGCTGGATTCTGCCCTTGGAATGGGAATGGCGGTTATTTTTGTAATGGTAATAGCTTCTGTGTTCACATATGTGTTTTACAGCTTTATACTCGTTCCGTTCTCTCTTGAATATCTGCGCACCATAGTGTTTATTCTTGTAATAGCCTCTCTTGTTCAGATTGTGGAAATGGTGCTGGCGAAATCCCTGCCTTCTCTTTATCAGTCTCTTGGTATATATCTGCCCCTTATTACTACCAATTGCGCGATACTTGG
>CAYNYI010000105.1:0-9497 GCA_964401455.1 uncultured Fibrobacterota bacterium | reverse complement strand
TTTCAAAGAAATCTCGGCGCATTTCAAGGCAAAAAAAAAGCTCCAGGTCTCTCTTAAATACCTAAAAGAAATCGGTGGCTCAAGTTTAACGGATAAAAAAATGAATGTATCCCGCCATGGAACTAAAAATCGGGGTTCAGTCCCTACTTCTTATGTCCCATTTAGAAATACGCAGATAATATCTATTGCGACTGCATGGGCCGAAACAATCGGTGCTGAGGCGATTTTTGTGGGGGCGACGGAAATTGACGGTTCCGGATATCCCGACTGCAGAAAAAAATATTTTACGGCAATGCGAAGAGTTATCAATGAAGGTACGAGAGATGAGACTAAAATACTCCTTGAGACGCCTCTGATATCATTGAATAAAAAAGAAATTATCAAACTCGGATCCGAATTGAAAACTCCCTTCCATCTTACCTGGTCGTGTTACAAAAATAATGATATCGCATGTGGAGAATGCGATAGCTGTTATTACAGGCTGAAAGGCTTTCATGAAGCGGGGGAGTATGACCCGGTTGAATATATGGTATATCCCAAGTTCTAAGTAATTCTCTTACACTTTTTACGAGGTACCGGATTAAAGTTAGAATTGTAAAAGAATCTTCCTCACTGGCGGTCTGCTGTCATGACAGAGAAACGGCGGGCTTTTTTGATACCGGCGGTCCTGATGATGATCTGTTTGAAAAACTTCCGGATAGTATTATTGATAAATTAAAATGGGTCGCCCTCAGTCACGGTCATCTTGATCATACAGGCGGGCTGATGGATCTTGGTCGAAAAAAGAGTCCCTATGAAATAGATTTATATCTTCATCCAAAAACTTTAGCCGGTAAATTTTCGAAAGACAAATACGGACTAAGAGCAAATGGGCTTCAGGCCACTGAGCAGGAGCTTTTAAAGGCCGGTTTTCGACCTCATTACAGCCGGAAGCCTATTGAGATTGTTCCGGGTGTTTTCTTTCTCGGAGAAATACCGCGTCTTACCGATTTTGAAAAAGTCCACGATAGATTTGTGGATCAAAACGGATTTCATGATACCATGCCGGATGATACTGCGCTGATGATAGACAGGCCGGAAGGCGCCGTTGTTCTTCTTGGGTGCAGTCACTGCGGCGCGGTAAACACTGTTAGATACGCTCTGCAAAATTCAGTCTCAAAAAAAATATCATGGATAATAGGGGGGTGCCACCTTTATGAGGCGGGAGAAGAGCAGATTGAAAAAACTATCGAGGCTTTCCGCTTTTTTCAGGGGGCTAATATTTCTTTGAACCATTGTACCGGAGAAGAGGCACGTAAAAAAATAAAGAGTATCTTCAAAAGCCGCTATGTTGAACTTCCCGAGAATTCAGAAATAGAAGTATAAATCCGGATAATTATTACTGCAATCAGTCTTCCAGATTATAAGTTTTCATTTTCAGCTTTTCTCCTTCGATGTAATATTTTCTAACCTGGGTCTTTCTGCTGAAATCCCAAACAAATGCCGCGCTTCCGTCTTTCGAGGTACTTACCATCTGGTCGGCGCTGTTCCATTCAACAATTCCCGAGGCATGGGCGCCGGGTATTATTCCGGCGGGGCGGAAACCGGCGGACCGGGAAGGTCTTAAAATAAATACTGCTGTGGTGAGAATTGCCGCGATTAATAAAATATTTTTCATTTTACCCCTTTTGTTTAAATTAAAATATGAAATAATATGAACTATTTTAATATTTCATTTAATATTTCAATATAAGGAATGCTCTCTTTTTTTTCACGGTCGATATTGATTTCCTCTTCCGAATAGACTTTGTTGACGGTATAAACCGGTTTCCCTTTTTTTGACAGCCTGCCTTTGTTATTAATGTGGGAAAATTCCGCCGGAAACATTACCGGAGCAAATCCTGGCACGAATTGGTCCGTTGCGAAATCGAGTATGTAAACTACTTCGTCTATATTGATTATATTAAAAGAATGGAACTCCTCTATAAATTTTCCGTCGGCCCGATAGGCTGTTATTCCATTCTTTTTAAGAATTTTCAGAAGGGCGGTGGCTATTGGAACGCAGCCGCCGATTTTAAGTGGATCAATCTTTTTGCTGAGAAGTTCGCTGAAATATTTACCGTCTTTTATCATGAATTCAATAAAATTTTCGGCGGTATTAACTTCCGATGCAAAAGAAAAAGAATCAGATGAATGATTCACAGTCAGTATCTTTTTAATTTTTCCGGATGTTACCGCATTGCCGAATCCTTCAAAATAAAGGTTGTCAACGGGTTTGGAATGAGGGCTTTCTATAATCATGTCTCCTGTATCAAGTACAGATGTTACGGTTACAAAATGTCTCCGGCCTTTTATGTCTCTAATCCTTTTATCGCCTGAAACACGCCATATATAATTATAGCGTGTGCCTGAAGTAATTACTTTGTTGTTTACCCTCTTGCGTTTCGAAAAGGGTATTGAACGGTCATTTGTGGTATATAAATTATAGCCTGTCGCATTTTGGACAGAGTCCCAGGTTATTTCAAAAGCTTTTTCGGAATAGTCTATACGAACCGAGTCGGGAGGAGTTGGTGTTGCCGGAGATGAGGAAAGAACCGGGGATACCGCATTAAAAAAGATAAAGACGCATGCGGGAATAATAGTCATTACATTTCCAGCATATGATGAAGAATTTCTGATACGGTCGGGTGTGGAAAGACTGTTTTTGAAAGCTGTTCCGGGGGCATGCCCGAATCTATCATAAGCGCTGCAGCTCCGATAAGTTCGCCGGCAGGGTTGCCCGTTATGTGAACTCCGAGTAGTTTTGAACGATCGGGTGTAAATAGTGCCCTGAGTTCTCCCGCGGGACTTTTATTTTCGATTATAAATCTGCCGGAAAAACCCATCGGGATTTTAACATCTTCGAATTCAATTCCTTTTTCCTCTGCCTCGCGGTCTGTCATTCCCACTGAAGCCGCTTCCGGGTGAGTATATATAACCGATGGTATGGTGTCGTAATTAATAATATCTTCGGTCCCGAAAAGATTGTTTACTGCCGCAATACCTTCTCTTGAGGCGGAATGGGCCAGAAGAACTTTTCCCGCGGCATCTCCGCAGGCTGCAATGTTTCTTACATTTGTTATACAGCGGTTGTCTGTTTTAATACCTTCTGATGAATATTTAACACCGGCGTTTTCCAACCCAAGTCCATTGACTGTCGGTCGGCGTCCCGCGGCATACATAATTCTGGATGCCTCTGAAGTTTTCTGCGTTCCTTTTTTATCTGTAAAAATTATTTTTATGCCGTCTTCAATCTTTTCAACCCTTGCTCCGGTCTCAATCTTTATTTTCTTTTTCCGGCATTCCGAGGTGAGTCGTTTTGTTATAGAGGAATCCATAAAAGGAAGTATCGTCGGGGCTGCCTCTAATATTGTTATATTTGAACCTAGCTCTGAAAAAAGAAAGGCGAACTCCATCCCGATTACTCCCGCTCCTATTATTATAAGATCATCCGGGATTTTATTGAGGGAAAGCATGTCAGAAGAATCAGCCACATAATCATGTTCAATACCTGCTATCGGCGGAACAGCCGGACTAGAACCGGATGCAATAAGAATATTTTTTGTCTCGATTTTTTTACCATTAACTGAAATCTCTGCAGGAGAGATAATTTCAGCCTCTCCCTGTAATAATTCAGCCCCGGATTTGGCTATTCTTGAATTTAGCCCTTTAAGAAGAGCACTTATTACCGTATCTTTACGTTTCATCATATCATCAACGGAAAAATTCGTCTCCCCGGAATTTATACCGTAAACAGCTGAATTACGTATATCAGATAGCATTTTTGATGATTTCAGAAGGGATTTTGTGGGGATACACCCTTTATGCAGGCACACTCCACCCGGAAGACCTTTCTCTATTATCAAAGTCTTATAGCCCTTTGACGCACTGTATATTCCGGCTTCAGAACCACCGGGTCCGGCGCCTATAATGGTAATATCATACATAAATATCCTCTCTCGAATATCAAAAACCGATGAAAAATATAATAATATTCAGATTGTTTATGAGAAACATCCTGGAGGCAATAAAAAATCTTTACTAAGCAGAACATGAAAAAAATTATTATCTTTCTTACATGAAAAAAGGCAGCCGGAATTTTCTTCGACATCCTATGAATGTTCCAATGAAAATAATAAAGGAAGATCATATTGATTCCGATTCACATGATCTTCTTGATATAAGTCACGGCGGCCTGGCATTTTATTCTGACTCTCCGTACGCTCCGGGAGATATTGTCAATATTGAGTTTCCCGCTGTAAAAGAAAATGCGAATATTAAAGGTGAAATTATATGGTCGAGAAAGGTGATTACCGTTGAAGGGAAAACCCGATACAGGAACGGGCTCAAATTTATGGGAGAAAAGGAACATTTTCACGCAAGAATGGTAGAACAGGCCTGTGAAATTGAGAATTACCGCATGGCCAGGGAAAAAGCAAACGGAAGATCTTTAAGCCGTCGAGAGGCCGCTTCAGAATGGATAAAAAAGAATGCCGGACATTATCCATCCTGATTCTTACTGTCCGCAGTTGTCCGCAAAGTTTTATATTTAGTTGCCGATTGTTCTAAATCTTAATAATCAGAATTATATGACCAGTATTAAATTGCTTGATAACGATATTATCAATAAAATCGCCGCCGGTGAGGTAATAGAACGGCCGGCTTCGGTTGTAAAGGAACTTTTTGAAAACAGTATTGACGGCGGAGCGTCAAACGTTATTATTGATGCCGCAGGATCCGGCCTCCGATATATATCAGTATCCGATGACGGTAAAGGTATGGGGCGCAAAGACGCGCTTCTTGCATTTAAACGTCATGCGACAAGCAAAATAAGCAGTGCCGGAGATCTTTTCTCAATTACGACGCGAGGATTCAGAGGAGAAGCGCTTGCATCAATCGCGGCTGTTTCGAAGGCTTCGCTCGAGACTGCTTCCCAAATAGGTTCTGGAACGCTTATAACGGCATTTGACGGCAATATTGTTGAAGAGGATGTCTGTTCCCGCCCGCGGGGCACGAAAGTAATGGTTAAGGATCTTTTTTATAATACACCCGCGCGGCTTAAATTTATGAAAACCGGGAGAACTGAACTGCGGAATATGATAGAAACAACAAATTCCCTGGCTCTTGCGAATCCCGGTATTTCTGTCAGGTTTATCCATGACGGAAAAGAGCAGATCAATTATCCTTCGGTAAGGGGAATAGAAGAGAGGGCGTCTTTTATTTTCGGACGTAAAATTCTTCGCGAAACCATGGCCGTTCCATCGCATTTTACGGGAGCAATCGAAGTTTACGGTATGGTCAGCAAACCTCAATTTGCCAGAAAAACCGCACGATCACAATATATTTTTGTTAACGGAAGGCCTGTTTTTTCAAGAAATCTTGCGCATGCCGTAAAAAACGCTTTTGGGAACCTTATACCCGGAGACCGTTACCCCTTTCTAATAATTTTTCTGAATATCCCTCCCGAAATTGTTGATGTTAATGTGCATCCCGCAAAAAAAGAGGTAAGATTTACTGAAGAGAAGATGATATATCAGGCCGTATACCGGGCCGTAAAATCCGCGCTTTCCGGAGAATCAGATGGATTAATTCCATCTGAAAATAATATTAGAACAGAAAAAAACGGATTTATAATGAGTGAAGATGATTCGGGGAACTATGAAAAAGAAAACCGCGGCCAGCCCGCGCTTCGGAAACTTTTCGAGAGACCGGATGCCCAGCAGAGCCTTTTTGAGGAGAAAAACGGAAAAGATGAAAAAAGCCCGGGCGCGGATTCTTTAGAGCTTGTTAATTATTTTCAGCTCCATAACCGCTATATAATGTGTCAAATCCAGAACGGAATTCTTGTAATTGATCAGCACGCGGCGCATGAGAGGATTCTCTATGAACAGGCGCGGGATAATATAATAAACTCATCCGGAAGCTCTCAGCGTCTTTTATTTCCGGAAAATATCGAGTTCAGCCGGGCGGAAATGATTGTTTTTGAGAGTAACCTCAATACTTTTAATTCGCTGGGGTTCGACCTTAAACTTTTTTCGGGAAATACTCTGGTGGTAGAGGGTATTCCCGCAGGCCTGGATATTACTGAATCGTCGGACGTAATTAGCGCAATGCTGGACTATCTGCTAAATTCCGGAAGAGCGGATGATGATTTCAGGGACAAATTCGCGAAAGCCTATGCCTGCGGCGCTGCGGTTAAATTCGGAATGGAATTAAATATTGAGGAAATGAATTCCCTGGTGGCCGATCTTTTTAAATGTGATGTACCCTATACCTGTCCTCACGGCCGGCCAACTATGGTTCGGGTTACCCTTGAGGAACTTGCGAGGAGATTCCTAAGACAATGAAAAAAAAGAAAAGAAATAATAATTCCTGTCTCGCCTGCACAGGCATATTAAGGATCGGCAGAAGCGGTTGTACAGTCAAGTGTCAGGGAGGGCCTTATCCTGAAGTCAGAGTCTCCAGAAAAAACAGCAACCAGGCAGAGAATGGGGATAGGGTAGACGTTAAGATCGTAAAACACGCTCCTTCAGGCAGAAGACCCAAAGGGGAAATTACCAAAGTATATACATCCGATGAAAATTATATGATTCAGCTGAGAAATTTTCTTAGGCAATACAGGATAAAAGAAAGTTTTCCTAAAAAAGTAAGAAAAGAAAGCGATTCTTTTCTCCGCGAATTTGATATATCTTCGGAAATAAAAAAACGGCGTGACTTGAGGAATATCAGGACATTTACTATTGATCCGGATGATGCCAGAGATTATGATGATGCAGTCTCGATCGAAATTCTTGAAAACGGGAACTATCTTCTTGGGGTTCATATCGCTGATGTTTCTGCTTTTGTCAGTCCGGGTTCCGCGATAGACAAAGAAGCTTATATACGGGGAACAAGCATTTACCTCCCCTGGAAAGTGGTTCCGATGCTTCCGGAAGTTCTGAGCAACGATTTATGCTCATTGAAAGAAGGAAAAGACCGGCTTTCCTTCAGCTGTTTCCTGGAAATGAACAGCGGGGGAAACACCGTCAGTTCTGAAATCTGCAAATCTGTAATAAGAAGCAGCGCAAGGTTGACATATAAAATAGCTCAAAATATGATTGATGATAATTCGGATCAATCCGAAATAGCTTCTGATCTGCGAACATTAAAGAAGCTCGCATCGGCAGTAAGAAAGAAAAGGTCGACGTCGGGTTCAATAGACTTCAATCTTCCCGAAAGCAAAATTACCGTCGATAAGGACAATGAACCTGTAAAAATAGAGCAATACCCGGTATATGAGACAAACCGGATTGTTGAGGACTGTATGCTGGCGGCAAATCGTGCCGTGGCGGAGCTTGCCTCTTGTAAAGGGCTTCCATTTATCTACAGGATACACCCTGAACCTTGCACCGAAGACGCGGCTCAGGTAATGGAATATGCCGGCGCTCTCGGAATAAAAACCGGTGGATATAAAGGAGCGTCAACCTATAAAAAAATTGTTGACTGTATAAAGGGTACTAAAGAAGAGACCGTCCTTAATAAGCTTATTCTTCTTTCGATGCAGAAAGCGGAATATTCCTCGAGGAATATAGGGCATTTTGGACTGGCATTCAAAAAATACACGCATTTCACATCCCCTATAAGAAGGTATCCCGATCTTATGGTGCATAGAATACTGGGAGCATGGCTGAACGGAAAAGTAAAACCCGATGTTCTCGGGCCTGATACTCTTCCGGCGATTTCTTTAAAAACTTCTGAGGCAGAGTATCGTGCCGACAGGCTTGAGAGATCCGGTAATAAACTGATGATGGCGCGGTTTATGGAAAGCCGTATAGGTCAGAAATTTACGGGAAAAATTTCGGGTATGCTTGAGTATGGAATGTTCGTTGTTTTAAATGATTATTTTGTGGAGGGTTTTGTCCGTGCGGCGGATATAGAGGATGATTACTATGTATTTGATCCTGTATCTATTGAGATGAAGGGGACTTCAGGGGGAAGAAAATTCACTCTTGGTCAGGAAATAAGACTGATCTGTAAAAGCGCATCCGTTAATACTATGACAATAGATTTTGTTCCGGATGAATAAAAAAAAGACCATTACCTTTTATACTCTAGGATGCCGTACCAATCAATATGACACAGAGCTCATCGCGGCTAATCTTCCTGAATCCGAATTCAGGCGTCTTCCGGCATTTGAGAGATCCGATATATGTTTCATCAACACATGTTCTGTAACCGCCGTATCTGAGAGAAAGGCGTCCACTCTTATTAATAAACTCGCCAGGATTATGCCTGAAACCCTGATTATAGTCGGTGGATGCTCTGCTGAAAGAAGGCCTGAATTCTATGCCGGGAAAAAAAAGGTCGGTTTGGTACTCGGGACTTCCGAGCGCTTTCGGCTTGCGCATCATATAAGTTCATATAGCGGGCATATTCTCGTAAAGACCGGTTCGGCGGGTAAAGGAGGCGGGGAATTCGGAGATATCAATTATTTTGGCGGAAAATCCAGGGCGAATGTAAAAATCCAGGATGGCTGTTCTCAGTTTTGCTCATACTGCATAATACCGTATCTCAGAGGTAAAGAGCGGTCAGAAGACCCTGAAAGGATTGTACGGCAATTCGGTATTCTTGAAAAGAAAGGTTTTAAAGAAGCTGTTATAACAGGAATACATACAGGCCGTTATCGCGGGCTGCCCGGAGGGCTTAAAAGTCTGGTGAAAAAAATAATCGATTCTACAATAGAAATTCGCATCAGGTTGAGTTCTCTTGAGCCGCTGGAAATAGATGACGGCCTTCTGAAGGTGGCTTCAAAGTCCGGCGGCAGAATATGCCCTCATTTTCATGTACCAATGCAAAGCGGGAGCGATAAAGTCCTTAGAATTATGAACAGACCATACAAATCTGATCGATTTATCCAATCAATAAAAAGAATTCGTGATTTTTTGCCTGAAGCCTGTATAGGAACGGATATAATCTGCGGTTTTCCAGGAGAAACCGAAGATGATTTTTTTAAAACAAAGGAGCTTGTTAAAACGGCGGAGTTCTCCTACGGTCATGTTTTCCCTTTCAGCCCCCGTCCGGGAACACCCGCGGCGGATATGGATGACTCTGTTGAAGAATCGCTGAAAAGCCGGAGATGCGGAGATGTAAGAGCCCTTTTTCGGGAACTTAAGGAAAAGTATTTTAAAAAACAGGTGGGACGAAAGTTGCGGGTTCTGACAGAACAGAAACAACCTTCTGGCGGCTACTCGGAAAATTACTGTAAAGTGGAATTAAAAAGCCCGGTTCCACAGAATTCATTATGCGATGCTGTAATAACTTCCTTCGATAAAAATACTTTAAAAGGGGAAATTATTTAATTATCTTGTTTTTATGAAAAATGAAAAAATAATACAAAAATTCAGCGGACACGTTGAAGAAATGGGCGATATTCCCACGCTTCCGGATATAGCTGAAAAAATAATAGATGTTGTCAACAGTCCGGAATCATCCGCGGAAGA
>CAYNYI010000104.1:0-9663 GCA_964401455.1 uncultured Fibrobacterota bacterium | reverse complement strand
GGAAGCCAAAAAAATACCGAGGGCCGGAATCGAACCGGCACGGAGTCGCCCCCGGCGGATTTTGAATCCGCTGCGTCTACCAGTTTCACCACCCCGGCATATTCAATATACCGACAAATCTGCGTCAAGAGAATATAATTTGATAAACATGAGTTTTTCAAGAAGGTTCTTCGCCTTTTGTTTTATCCGATGCAGATTTTTTATCGATACTTCTAAGCGCCTTCCATGCAGCCCGCCTTACAGGAAATCTCAAAAGGCGTACAGGCTGATTAACATCCTCATAATCATCATATCTGTACAAAAACAATAGAGAACGGTATAGCCGTCTGTCATCCGGAGCAAATGCCTCAATAGCCCTGCAGGCATAAATTCTGTTCTCATAAGCGGTATCAGAGAGGCCAGAGACCAGAACCTTCTTCAGTTTATCTGTGATTTTTGTTGCCTTTGTACGGGCGGCGGCATAGAAGCTGAGCGTTTCAAATACATATTTTCGCTTTTCGGGATAAGCGTCAAAAATATAGTAAAGCCGCGGAAGTATTTCCGGCCCCATATTCCCCAGATATTTTCTGAAATCCGGAATATCAATTCTTGCAAGAGCGGTCTCTTTACAAAATTCCGGCATATGGGCGGCCGCCGCGGCGGCGGCAAGCAGGTTCCTCTCTCTTTCTTTTATACTTTCCGAAGTTCCGGAAGACAGGACCTCTTCACAAATTCCGCTGAAAAACGAGCTGTCGGAAGCGCTGTTTATACCCGCGCGGAGTATCTCAAGAATACGCCCATTATCTCCGCCTTCAACATAATTAAAACAGCCGCTTTTTTCAGCAGCGGTTGCACAATGAATCGCCATAAGTAAAAAAAATGAGCAGTAAGTTATAGACTTGATCATACTTTTAAAGCAACCAGTGTAATATCGTTCATAGGCTCCCTGTCTCCCGAACGGGCCTTCAGAAGTTCCCCGACACTTTTTGTAAACTCGCCGCAGTCTTCTGCAGCGGGACGGCTTGAAAGTACCTTAGTTAAGCCTTCGGAACCTAGCTTGTCTCCGTTGGGGTCCGTTATTTCCGTAATTCCGGATGAAGCACAGACAATGCGGTCTCCCGGCTCGAGTTTAATCTGCTTAAGCACGGGAACATCCCCGTTCTTTGTGCCGTCGCCCTTGTGTACGGGATAATATTTACCTTTTCTTATAAGCCCTGTTGAATTTTCGCCTGAAGAAGCGGAAATCATTTTTGAGGATTTTGCCGATACTCTGATTACAGTAATATCAAACGAGACTTCGTCTTTGTATGGAAGAAGAGTCTCCTGCACCGAGGAAAAAACCGCGGAGGCCGAGAAAGGGTCCTTTTTAAACTCTTCAACAAACTTGGGCTTAACCCTGAGTCCGGGAAATTTATTTACCGTATTTAAAACAACATATCTTAGATTATAAATTAATTTCCGATACCTGTCAATATATACCGACAATGCCTCGGCCGCGGCAAAGGCGAGCCCGGAAAGGACTCCGTCACCGAAAGAATGAATATAAATAAGAGTCAACTCAGAGTTTGTCTTATCTGTTATAAATGAATACCAGGTCTTTCTTCCGGTCTTGGACGGCAACCTTAATACAGAAGCCTTCGCGCCTCCCGCCTCTGCGGATAATGGATAGCCGAGTACCGAATCCACGGAACCTCTGTGCTTGATCTCTGTAATTATTTTACCCTCATTGAGAGCGTCGGTTTCCCGTTCCCGGGCAGCCATTGAAAAGGCCAGTGCCGAAGCGACAGAACCCGCGACAGTAAGATCCCTCCGGGAAAAGACATTACCGTCATCGGGAGAATTCATCGTTATTAAAAAACCATATACTTTATCACGGCAGATTGCAGGAGCCAGTACCAGTTCGGAAAAAAGCCCGCCGAAAAACTCATTTACCGCGCAGTCAAACTTCTTAATGGAATTCTGATTAAAAAGAAGCTGTTTCCCTTCCTCCACAGACATATTAAAGAGCGAGTCATCATAAGGTAAAAGAGTATCCGTACTTAAAAGGGTTGTCGGAATACCGTTCGTCTCCACAGGGCGCAGCTTGTCTCCTTCTCTGATCAGAATAATATACTTGGAAGCTTTAATCAGAGAATCAACCGCGGCCGCGGCAGCCGAAAAAAGCGGAGCAGGCCCGGTCGCGGAAGCCATTGCCGAAGAATATTCCGAAATACCGCCGATTACATCATTTTCAGCGTCAATTCGGGAAACAAGTGAATTAAAGCTGTCTGCCAGCATCGCGAACTCTGCGCCGCCGCCGCCGGGAAGCCGTACTCCGGTATTCCCTAATGATGCCGCTCGCAAAGCTTCATTAATCAAACTGAACGGTTTAGAAAAAAGACTGACGGCGGCAAAAAATATCAAGAGAAAAGGAATAAAGGTAAGAATTGAATCCCTGAGAATTTCACCGGAATTTATTATTCCCTGTTTTTTGGAAACCAGTTCCTCGAACCCGAGCCTGAAAACTCCTTTTACCCCCGAGGGATTTTTAAAGGGTATAAAAGCATCTACGATGCCGGTTTTACTCTCTGAAGCATACCTTGAGACCCGGGGCATGCCTTTTTTCAGTATGCTTCTTATAAGAAGAGGCTCTCCAGTCGAAAGCCCGGAATTCGGATCGGATGAGGCAACCAGATCTCCGTCAGAGTTATATATTCCGGCATAGAAAGCGGAAACAGGCGGATTGGTCAGATTTTTCAAAAACGTCTCAGAGGAGGAGTCTGAAGGATTCCCAAGGAAATCTCGGGCACCGCCGACCGCTGACCCGGCGGCGGCAAGAACAGTCCTCTTCTCTCCCAGTCTCAGTGCCTTAATCTTTGAAGAACCGGCAATGTGGGCATTAAGGAAAAGCCACAAGCCAAAAAGTACAAAAGCCGTACCGGCAATTTTATATTTAAGTTTCATACTGAGTTTTCACCTCTCTTTTGTAAGGGTATGAAAACCGGAACCGAGTTTCGGCTGATATACGGATTTAATAAGGTTTTTGATATAAGGAGCCGAAACCCTTCCTCCCGGCCCCCGGTTTCCGTTTACACAAATGTCATACCATGCTTCTATATATATATCCGACACTCTGCTGTAATGTTCTATGCGGGGAATGGTATTATATCTGTTTTCCTTAAGCTGCAAAAAGGCCGTATTGAAAACATCCGAAACCCATCCCCGTCCAAACATCAAACCTATATCACCAAGGATATCACGCCTCACAGGGACCATTCCGAAATTTGAACATCCCGCTATTTGATTATCGGTATTGGTAATATATTCGGCAAGCTTATAACCGAGCTTCGGGGCCGCGGTATTCGCGGGAATGCCCCACCACCATCCGCCCGTCGTTATACCTTTGTTACCCCTTCGAACCGGATTACCGTCAGCATCGAGCGCCATAGAAACTCCCGCGGGCATAACGGAAACACCCATATCATCCCGGTTTTCTCCAAGATAGCCGGGCATGTCCGGAGAGTAGGTTCCATGCAGAAAGAAACAGTCAATCTGAGTGAGGAAGGACATAAAAACGCTTCCTGAAGCAAAACCTTTCCAGATACCGGATCCGCTCCACCTCTCCCGAATCATTGACGGCGAATATAGAGAATCAGAGGTATATACCGCTTCCCACAAAAAAGCATCCATAACCGCGTCTCCGTTCATGTTTACGATGTCCATCGGTGAAGCGCCAAGCTGATAGCATCTGTCAACAATACGCTGGGAGGTGCCGGAGTATTTTTTTGCCCTGTGGGCCAGCCGGCCTTTTTTCTCCCCGTCAATATTCTCTCTTGACCAGTAAAACGCCGCCGCATAAATATCAAAATAATCCCATTCCCCGGGGTCCTCCTCAAGAACAAATCCTGACGGAAGACCGTAACCGTTATGCTTTTTGAGAGAAAGATTAATATCCCTGCTGTAGCGTTCCCAGCCCTTGACAGCCTCTCGGACTTTTGATTTCCGGTAAACAAGCATCCTTGTCTCGAATTTTCTTGGAATATAGAAATAACTGCCGTCTGTTTTTGTTAAATCCAGCAGAAAATAAGTATCTTTGAATTTTTCCATTTCTTCCTGTCCAAGCAGTTTATCAAGCGGCAGAAGGTCTCCGTTCGAAGCAAAACGGATGGTGTTCTCAAACGGAACCTTTAGTAGCAGCAAAGAAGTGTCGCTGCCGAGTCTTTCCTCAACATCTTCGAGAGTTTCATACCCTTCCACTTTTATATCGCAGCCGTATTCCTCTTCAAAGCCCGAAATGACATTTTCCCGAAAGAACTTTTCCTGTTCAGGCATCATTTTAACCATAACGGTATATTTACCCCCGTGGCCGCATCCCGAAAAGAATAGAACCTGAGCAAGCGATAAAAAAATGAGTACAATGAGTAAACGCATAAACAATCCCTTTACTGTTGGTCCTTGCGGATTATCTGGTTATTCAGGTTTCTAATCCGCATTCCGGATATCTTAAGGAAATTGAGCGCTATGGTAGGATGTTCAAGTATGATTTCAAAAATATCATCGCGGCTTATTTCGAGAAGAACACACTCATCGGCGGCAACCACTCCGGCGGAGCGGGGAGAGTCGTCAAAAATAACCATTTCACCAAAGCATGCACGGCTTTTAAGATCAGCGAGTTTTATCTGCTTTCCGTCCCCTCCGTTTTTAACGATTCGGACTGTCCCGCTTTTTACTATAAACATCGAATCGCCGTATTCTCCTTCATAAATAATATTATCTCCGCCGCTGAAATTCCTGTCCTGTGCTATTGCGGCTAAAATTCGAAGATCCTCTGACTTCACCTCACTGAATATTTCCGTAGATTTCAGAAAGATAACATCCTCCATTATTGTCACGACATCTTTCTCAAGCTTCACTCAGGGCCTCCTCCAGAATGTGCCGAACGATTTCTTTTCCGGAGTGACCGCCGGATGAGAATATATTGGCAATCTTCCGCCCTCCCGCCGGGTCCGGCATACTGAGATAAAATGAACAGGCGCACGCCCTGATCCATGAATCATATGAATTGTAGAGATCATATAAAGTAGAATATAAATTCTTTTGTTTTACTTTCCAAACACTTCGCCCGAGAGAAACAAGCCTTTCGGGTTTTCCGTCATCAAACAGGGGAACAACTGTTTTTCTGAACCTGGCATGACATATATTCTCTAGCATCTCAACGGCATTAGCCCTTATATGCTGGTCGCTGTGTCTTATTTTCGGGATTATACTTCTAAGCTCGCCGCTTTTATCAAGCAAAGAGACTATATAAAGAATCATGCTTTTCTTTATCTCATATCCGTTTTCAAGAACAGCCTGATAGAGTAGGTCGCCGGAGCGGCCGTCTTTATATCCTGATAGAAAAGACAGATATTCAATGTCTGTGTAAATTTCCTGAAGAGTTTTTTCGGCACCGCCGTACAACGATCTGGTTATTTCCTCGGGCCATTCACGCCCGCTTCGGCACATCGCCTCAAGCAGGAGGAGCCTCGGATAGCCCATTGCCACATTAAGCCTGATCACGATCTCACTCTGCTTAACTCTTGGAAAGAGAACAATAAGGGCCTTTCTGACGGAAGGATAAAACCTTTTTTCTATCTTCGGGAGCAAACCCAGAAGTAAATCAATACATCTTCCGGAAGGGATCTTTCCAAGACTGCTTATACAAGCCTTGACTATACCGGAAGCTCTGCTTTCACGGACTTTTATTCTGGACAGAACTTTTTCAACGGGACGAAGAACAGCAGGGTCGCCAATATCACCCAAAGAGTTAATCAGACTCAATATTTCTTCATCGGTGCCTGTCTCAAGAATCCTGTTCACTATTATAAAAACTTTATAACGGTGTTTAGTTTCTATTCTGTGCCACATAGACGCGACAGCGGCAGTCCGTACCCGGTTATCCGGATAATACAAATAGTTACGGATAACCACTTTGCAGTCTTCACGGTCATAACGGTTAACAGCCTTTATGAGTGATTCAATAACAGAAGTGGAAGATTCCGATGATAAAATGTTCTTAAGATCCTCGTAAAACATACCATTCCCGGATTCCGCTATAGAATTAACAATAGATGTTTTTCCGTCTTCTCCGGAATTGCGGTATTCCTCCAGAACAATCTCCCGGGCTTCCTCAGATCTTATATTTACCATACATGCTATAATGAACAGCCTGGTATCGTTATTATCAGTATCAAGTTTTTTTTTCATATCTGCGAGAAAGGATTCATTAAAATTAAAGTCCTTAAGTTCCAGTATTGACGCCATTGTGCCGGGATTTCTGTTTCCGAGACTTTTAGAGATGCTCTTGCGGTAGAGGTCCTTCAAAAAGAAAAGGTCGATAATTATAAGCCCGGAAATAATTATAAGGGAGGCGGTATAAGCGGCGCCACCGATTCTCCGGGAAAAAAAGATAATAAAGATAGCCGCTGTTGTTATCGCCAGCGGCTTGATTATGCCTTCAAGCGCGGTCTTTCCCCTTCCGCGGAGATCTTTAGGGAGGGCTGAAAAAAATATCTGAAGATTTGGTGAAAAGAGCGAGTCGAAAACTATGAGCCTGACTCCCATACCAGCCACGATGGTCATGAAAAAGACATTAATACCCATTGCCTCAGCCGGAAAGAGGCCGACTGAGGCAAGAAACTGAAACAAGAAAGAGACAAGCAGACTTGCCGGAAAAAAAAACATGGACCTGACAGTGCCGAGCATTTTAAGGACTGCGCCCGCTACCGTTAGCTGAACCAGAAATGTCGCCGTGGAAGCCCCCCCCTTGAATAGTCCGAAAAAGCCCGCGAGAGCGCCCGGGTCACCGCCGATATATTCCTTGACCTTTGACAGATATAAGTAATCATGATTTATTATCAGGAAGAATGTCAAAAAATAAAGTCCGCCCATTCCTTTTACGAGAGGTTCACGAAGAACCGGAGAGAGATCCTTTTTGAAAGATGAGAAGAAGCCGGATTTTTCCCTCTTCTTCCTCACAGAACTGAGTTCAAAAGAATATGACTTTCTCAGCTCATTAAATATAACGACAGCCACAGCAAGAAAAGAGAGCCACAAAACGAATATGAAAAGTGCTCCGGAAAACCTTAAAATATAAGGTACAAGAAAACCTGACAAGGCACCCCCGACTAAACCTCCGGCGGCCACCATAGGGAAAACCGTCTTCGCCGTACGCGCATCGCATATATCATTGGCTATAGTCCAGAATATCATGAATGAAAGGATCTTCATTACATAAGAATAAATGAAAAGAAAATAAGCTGCTTTTCCGGAACCGAAAAAAGCAATCGACAAAAAAATCAGACTTACGGATATAATATGGAATGAGAAAAAAACAAAGAAAACCTTTATCCGGCCGAGTCTGTCTATAACAGACATCATAAAAAACGATACGGCGAAAAGAAAAAGCGAATTAGCTATATAAATAAAAGGAAGAGCCGAGAGACCGTGCCCGCTCAGAAGCATGGATTCGGAGATTATATCTCCGGTTATTGCGGCAGCAAAGATAAAGAAAATCAGCCAGAATAATATAAACCGGCCGTCTGGTTTAGTTTTTTTCGAATACATATAGTTGCTGAACACTAATATAAGTGATCATAGGGGTCCACATCAAATATGATCTCTACATTGCGAAAGGATTCCGCAGTTTCTTTTAAGACATTCAGTGCCGAATTTCTGAATTCGGTCTGTGCCGAGGTTTTTGCGGAAAGCACAACCGAGAAACGGTTCTTCCTTTTTTTTACAACTGAAAATACCGGCCCCAGAATGACAGTACGGGAGGAAGCGTTTTCCGAAACCCGCCTCAATTTATCCGCAAAAAAAACAGCGCAGGCCATTGCCGAGTTTTCTGAGGAGGAAATAAACCTTATACAGAACATTCTGGAAAACGGCGGATAGCAAAGTTCTTTTCTTAATTCCATCTCTCTCGCATAAAATCCGTTGTAATCATGAGAAGCGGCAAAAACCACCGGATCGGCTTCAGGAGAATAAGTCTGAATGATCACCTCTCCCCGCGTCCCGTGACGGCCCGCCCTGCCGGAAACCTGACTGAGCATCTGGAAGGTTCGTTCCGGAGCCCGAAAATCAGGGAAAGACATTGCGGTATCGGCGCTGATCACCCCGACTAGGGTTACCCCGGGAAAATCAAGCCCCTTACTGACCATCTGGGTTCCCAGAAGAATATCATATTCCCTGTTCCTGAAACTTTTTAAAATACGCGAATAATTACCTTTTTTTGAAGCTGTGTCCGTATCAAGCCTTACCGTTCTTGCTCCCTTGAATTTCTTCCGGATTTCCTCTTCTACCCGCTGAATGGCGGGAGTGCCCTCGCGCACCTCAACCGATCCGCATTTACCGCAGCGGACGGGGCGCGGCGCTGAGTAGCCACATATATGGCAAAGCATTCGCTCGCCGTCTCTGTGATAGGTGAGTGTTATGTCGCAGCTGGGACAACTGTCTATATTTCCACATGAACGGCATACAAGAAAACCCGAATAGCCCCGGCGGTTTAATAAAAGTATTGTCTGCTCCCGCAACACCAGTCTCTCCTCTATTCTTCTTTCCAAAAGATCTCCAAAAGAATCCCCGGGCGCTCTGCCGGTATCCTTTTTGAGGTCCGAAATTTCAACAGCGGGCATCCTTACTCCGCTGTACCTTTTTTTCAGTTCGAGGAGAAAGTATTTCCCTGTCTCCGCATTACGGGAACTCTCGAAGGAAGGCGTCGCCGAACCCAGAATAACGGGACATCCAGAAACCGCCCCCTTATAAACGCAGACATCTCTCGCATTATACCTGAAGCCACCGTCAGACTGCTTGTATGTCGAAGAATGTTCTTCATCGACAATAATTACGCCCGGAGAATCAAGCGGAGCGAATACCGCGGACCTGACACCTATAACAAAACGTCTCCTGCCGCTTTTTATCTCATTCCATATATCAAAACGCTCGCCCTTAGTCATTCCGGAATGAATAACCGCGATATCGTCTCCGTCAATGAATCTGAGCATGAAATCTATCGTCTGAGCAGAGAGAGTTATTTCCGGGACCAGCATCAGCGCGCTTTTACCTTTATCAAGGGCCTCCCGGATGAGCTTTACATAAACCGCCGTCTTACCGGAACCGGTTACCCCCTTAAGAAGAAAAGTCCCCTTTTTCCCGTCTTCAAGAAAAGGCATTACATGATCGAAAACGCCTCTTTGCTCTTCTGAAAGTTCCATGGCCTTTTCCAGAGTATTGCCCGCATAAAAAAACGGAAGCCGTATATCGTCTTTTAAAACAGAGTCAATATACCCTCCCTCCTCAAGAGTTTTAAGAGTAGAGGTACCTATACCATGATCGTCTTTCAGTTCCGAAGCCGAGACTTCGGACTTTCCGGCAAGCAGCTTAATGCATTCGGACTGTTTTTTCCCCCTGAAATTTTCAGGAGAAGGGGTAAATTTTGAAAGACGATAAAACTTTTTCTTTTTTGTTTCTCCGTCTCTGGCAAAAGACGGGACAGCATGCCTGAAGACCTCTCCGGGTGCGGCCATATAATAAGCCGAAAGCCATTCACACAAGGACATCATCGTTTCCGACAATGAAGCGACCACATTATCAACAGAAATAATGTCTTTAAGCCCGTCTTTGACATCGGCGAAACCTTTTTTGAATCCGGTCACGTGTCTCTTT
>CAYNYI010000103.1:0-9675 GCA_964401455.1 uncultured Fibrobacterota bacterium | reverse complement strand
CATCGGAGAACCCTTTTTTGAATACGGTCCCTGGTCACTTTGAGTTCCAAAGAGAAACAACAACGGCCGAACCGGACCGGACTGAAGACAGCAAACGTTCCGGAATTCTATAGGTGAAAGGCCCCGGAACGCGCCCGGTTATAAATACTGAAGCGGTATTTACAGACAAAGAATTCTCCGTTTGACAATTGATAAAAACCTTAAGGACCTGACATATTCTGAGTAAAATAAGTATGATTTAACCGTCAAATCAATTTTATAATCATATAGCCCATGAAGCCCGCTCTGAGATTTTTATTTTTTTTGAAAAGACTTTTTTTTATATTTACATCAGGGAAGTTTCAAAACTCAAATCACAGTGAATGAGCGGGGGTGAAATTGACAGAAGCCGGAAAAACTGAAAAAGGATTGTCCGACAATGGTTCCGGCGCAGTCATTAACTTAGCGGTCTCTCCAGATAAGCTTTCAGCGAGTGTCTCGGTTAAACCCGGCAACGCCGCCGAAGACATTGATATAAACCACATCTACAGCAAAATCCACTCCGCGGGAATCACATTCGGAGTAGATGATTCCGCCATTTCCACCATAGTCGAAAAATTCAATAAAGAACATAAATCCGTGGATTTTACTCAGGTTGCAGCCGGAAAGCAGGGGAAAGCAGGCACCAAAGGAAATCTGACTCTTAAAATTTCCGGAATCACCAAAAAAGAGGACTTCCAGAAAATAGAATCTCTCGACACCCCTCATATTTCTGAAGTAAAAGCGGTAGCAAGCGGCGCAAAGACAGTACACGCCGGCAATAGAATTGCCGAACATATGCCGCCGAGCCCCGCAGAAAAAGGCATGAATATTTTCGGTGAAGAAATTATCATAAAAGAAATGTCCGAAGGGGAAAGCAGAGTTTCAGACAGGGTGGAAAAGAAAAGCGACGATACTTATGTTTCTAAAATAACAGGGGTACCGGTCCTTATCGATCATTACCTGGATGTGTTCCCGGTAAACCCGGACGCGGCGGCGGAAATAAAAATAGAAGAGAGAAACATGAAGGCCCTGCTTGATATACTTCCGGCCGGAGAAGGGGGAAAAGACATTTCGGTCCATAATGTGGAACTTCTTCTTCAGGACAAAAATGTCACATCCGGAATAGACCATGACGCAATGGAAAAGGCTGTGGAATCCGCTGCGGAGAACCGTATTCCGGTAAGAGAAACTCTGATAGCTTCGGGCACCCCTCCGGTTCAGGGAGAGGACGGCAAAATAGAATTCTTTTTCAACGCTAAAGGACAGCTCTCACCGAAGCAAAATGAGGACGGCAGCGTTGATTTCAAACAGTTAAACCTTATAATCAGCGTCAATAAGGGCCAGGAGCTCGCGAGACTTCATCCACCCGGAGAAGGGGAACCCGGAACAGACTTGTCAGGATCGGAAATACCCACACTCAGGGGTAAGGAGCAGAAACTTCCGATGGGTCCGAATACCGAGCAGAAAGAAGACGATCCGAATGTACTCATCGCTTCCACAGACGGAAATGTAACCTATAACGGCACCATTGTCGAGGTGCACGAGGGGTATGTTGTTAACGGTGATGTAGACTTCTCGACCGGCAACATCGATTACAATAAATCCGTTACAATAAAAAATGACTTGAAAGCCGGATTTGAAATAAGTTCGGGAAGTGATGTTGAAGTCGGCGGCCTCATAGAAGACGCTGTTATAAAAGCCAAGGGTAATGTACTTATTAAAGGGGGATTCGTTGGCACCGGGAAAGGGGTTATAGACGCTTACGGCAATGTTAATATATCATTTGCCCATAACCAGACAATAAAAAGCCGCGGCAACATAATAATCGCGCGCGAAGCGGTTAACTGCCAGCTAATGGCACGCGACAATATACAGGTTCTTGGCTCACCGCTTTCGATCTCCGGCGGTAAAGCCTCTGCGAGAAACCAGATAGAAGTGAATTTTGCGGGAAACGAAAGCGGTGTAAGAACAGAATTGTCCGTAGGTATCGACTTTACTCTGCTTGAGGAAAAATACAAGGCTGAAACAAAAATAAAAGAACTTAAAGAAAGCAACAGGAAAATAGCTGAAAACTTCAACAAACTGGACAAACTCAGGAAAGTCAAGAAGGTCCTCCCCCCCAAACAGGAATTCCTTCTTAAAAAACTGAAATCCATGTCGGTTAAAATTGAAAATCAGCTCAAATCTCTGGGGAAAAGACTCGAACTTATTGAAGAGAAAATAAATCAGGAGAGAAAAGCATTCATTGACATAAAAGACAAAGCATACCCCGGGACTACCTTTATCGTCGGGGGGCAGCATATGGCGGTAACCGAGGAAATCATCGGCCCCAAAAAGGTAATGCTCGTCAAATCCGAAATCAAACTGGTATAGAAAAATGAAAAACATCCTTGTAAACGATCTCCCTATAGGCCAAAACGCAGAAAATGAATATCGCGACGGCGCAGGAAACGTGCTGATAGCAAAAGGCGCGCTTATAGACGAGGCACGAACAAATGCCCTTAAGCGCAGAAATATAAACACGCTAATGATGATAGAGGAAGGCGATGATGTAAGAGAGCTTTTGTCTATTGACGATCTTGACGAGTTTTCAGGGTTCGATGATGACTTTGCGCCGCTGGACGACGATCCGGAAGAACCGGAGGAAGACCTTCCGGATATCGCAAAAGACATAAAACGCGGAGAAGAAGGCTTTAAGCAGATAATGTCCTCTTCCGAGATAAAAAAACTGGACTCGGAGGCCGAGGACCCGGAAACCCTTAAAGTCTCCCCCGACGGACCATCTCTCGATTCACTTGCGAAAGTCATGAAACTCGGGGAAAGAACCGAGGAATATAAAAAAGAAATTAACAAGAACTATATTGATGCCGTCGGGATCACAAAGAGCCTGCTGAACAAACTTAGGGCCAATGAAGGGGTTGACGGCAAAATTGTCAAAGGCGTTGTCAGGCTTTTTGTCGATACTTTCATGAACGACAAGCACATGCTCCTTAACCTTGCCACGATCCGGAACCAGGAAGAAGATTATCTCTTCAGCCATTCGGTAAACACTACCCTGATAGCGATTTCTATTGCCAGCTCTATGGGGTATTCAGAAAATCAGATACTCGAAGTAGGAATGGGCGCAATCCTTCATGATATCGGAATGCTGGCGATACCAAAAACGATCCGATTTAAAGAAAAAAAGACCAAAGACGATTAC
The DNA here is from genome assembly GCA_964401455.1 of uncultured Fibrobacterota bacterium. Classification (GTDB taxonomy): domain Bacteria; phylum Fibrobacterota; class OXYB2-FULL-49-7; order CAYNYI01; family CAYNYI01; genus CAYNYI01. Next base: position 6,452 of record CAYNYI010000103.1, on the reverse strand, counting down.
TTTGAGATAAAAAAGCATCCAATGCTCGGCGTGCACATGCTCGACCGTATCACAAAAATTCCCCAGGTCGTCTCCATGATTGTTTATCAGTCCCATGAGCGCTCAAATAAGAGCGGCTACCCAAAAGGCAGGGGCGGACGTCTTATTCACGACTACTCGAAAATAGTAATGATAGCGGACGAATATGACGCACACTGCGCCGGAAGGCCGGGCCTTAAGGCCCTGCAGCCGTATAAGTCCATGGAAACCCTCCTTCGTTCCGTAAGGTCCGGACTTTTCGATCCTAATACTGTGCGGGCTTATCTCAATTATACTTCTCTTTTTCCGGTGGGAAGCCTTACAAGACTGAGCACAGGTGATATTTGCAAAACGCTTATGCCTAACGGTAAACATTTCGCCAAACCTGTTGTGAGCCGCATAATAAACAAAGCCAATAAACTCATTCCGCAGGCCGAGGTCGAGGCGGTTGACCTGAGTCTGCCGGATGCCCCCAAAGTGACACAGGTTATAGACAACAATAAAGTCAAGGTACCACACATGTACGGGTTCTGACCGTGTTTCCCAAGCCTTCATCTGCAAAACCGTCTTCACCTGTTACTTTTTTCCAGCCCCGGTCTCTTGAAGACTCATAAAAAGTAAATATTATTTCAGCGGCCCTGCCCGCGTCCTCGGCCGAGACAAAGGGAGTGCGCCGGGTTCTTACCGAGCCCAGAAAATCAGATATCTGGGCCGCATGCCCGGAGCCATAATAGTCCTTCGCGGATTTCAGGTTCACATCTTTATGTTTTTCCGGAACCGGTGAATCAGCAAGACTTTCATTATCCGGCCGCAAAGAAATAATTCCCTTCTCACCTAAAAAGGCAGTCCCCGACGTCCCGGCGATACTGATACGCGGTTCCCACTGAAGATGGCTCGAAGAGGTAACATTTACCGATCCGGTAGCTCCGTTTTTAAAAGACAAGACCGCCGAAGCGGTATCCTCGGTCTCTATCTGAGATCCGTGAGACAAATTATCTATGACCGCGCAAAGCGAATCAATCCCCCCGCTTATCCAGTCAAGGATATCTATAAAATGAATGGCCTGATTAATAAGAGCGCTCCCGCCTTCCGTTTTCCATTTCCCCCTCCACTCATCTCTTAGGTAGTAAGATTGAGGACGGGAAAATCTCATATCAAGAGAAGCATTCAATATCTTTCCCAAACACCCGTCCGCTATGAGTTTTTTAATAAGTATGAAATCCCGGTCGAAGCGGTGCTGCAGCACTCCGGAAAGAATTGAATTGCCCTGTTTTGCCGCGCGCTTCATAAGAGATATTTCAGACCTGCTTACAGCAAAGGGTTTCTCACATAAAACATCTATGCCCCGGCTTAAAAACTCCGAAGCGATATGAGCATGAGAAGCATGGTCTGTACAGATAGAAACACAGTCCAGCTTTTCATCCTGAAGCATTTCTTTATAATCCGTGCAGATATTCAGCGCGGCATAATCGGCACAAAGACGAACGGCTTTTTCTTTTTCAGAATCACAGACCCAGGCAAATTCAACGTCACTACTCACAAGATAACTCTCCGCGTGACTCGGAGCTATTACTCCGCAGCCTACTATCCCGCAACGGAGCTTTTCTTTTTTATCACGCACTCTCATATATCTTCCGGGTCATATTCGCGTATTTTATGTAGATATCCCGGGACTCTTTTTCATCATCCGCGTTTTTACCCTCATGTGCCACAGCAGCAATATGCGGTTCAATTGAGATCCAGCCTTTAAAACCGTCTTTTTTTAAAATCGAAATAACTTCCGGAACAGATCCTTCCCCCTCTCCCGGGAAACATGCCTTATGACCCTCAGGTGTGTTTTTAAAGTCTTTTACATGAAGGTGAATAACATGTTCTTTAACCTTTTTGAAAAAATCCAGAGAATCCTGAAAATGCTGCACTGTATTGCCGGTATCGAATATAAGCTTAAGCGCCCGGCTTCCTACCCTTTCAATCATCTCTATTGAATTCTCCGGGCTTTCGCCTCCCCAGCCGTTACAGTTTTCGTGGGCGAGTATAATTCCGCCGTCTTCGGCTATTTTTGAGAGTTCTTTAAGCCTGTTAACCACTTCATCTCGCCAATCACTGTCAGACAGTCCGTCATTCGGATAGCTCATTATTCTAACTATACCGGTATTTGTTTCATGCATTCTCGGAATTATACGAAGAAGCTCATCTTTATCCTTTGAAATATCATCTGTAATTTTTCTGGACCAGTTGGCAATCTGGCTTCCATAGGATGGAATTTCAAGGCCGGCCTCTGAAATCTTTTCCCGGATTTTCTGAAATTCATACTCCTCCGCATCATCAAAATGAAGCTTCTCACCAACCATCCGCATCTCTATCCCGTCAAAACCGGATGCCTTGGTCGCCTCTATCTGCTTGTCAATATCAAGGGACACTTCATCCGCGAATCCCGCGTATTTCATAACCACCTCCGAATTCAATTTTATTTATATGACTGCTGAAAATCACCCTCAAGCACGACTTCTTCTCCCTTCTCGAAGCTTGAGTTTTCAATAAGCTCATTCAGCTTCCCGGCAAAAATGTCACCGTCGAGCGGGAGCGAGGCTTTCTTGCCGGTAATTCCGGAAAGCAGCATCGCGTTTGCAAGTTCAACTGATTTTAGACCTTCTTCAGCGGGGGCTATCAGTTTTTCACCATCGAGAATCGCCGCTCTGAAGTTAAGAAGCACCCCGAGATGCAGTTGCTCTATTTTCCCGACGGGAATTTCAACTTCCCAGACTTCCGGCTTCGCGAAACCGGCCTTTGTTGTGCTGCTGAATTCCGGGGTTGGGACAGTGTTTCTTCGGAAGTGAAGTTTTCCGTCTCTGGCTGTCAAAAGCCCGCGGTCACCCGCTATCTCAAAACTGTCGGTCCCCGGAGCCTCCCCTGTAGAAGTGACAAAAACTCCTGTAGCACCTCCGGGGTATTCAAGCAGTGCGCTGACTTCGTCCTCAACTTCTATATTATGATGTTTCCCCAGCCCGGCCAGAGCAGTAACTCCCTCCGGCATTCCGGTAATCCATTGCAAAAGATCCAGATTATGAGGGCACTGATTCAGGAGTACGCCTCCTCCTTCGCCCTTCCATGTTGCGCGCCAGCCGCCTGAGGCATAATAGGCCTCGGTCCGGAACCAGTCGGTAACAGTCCATGACACCCGCCTTATCTCTCCGACCTCCCCTCCTTTGACAATTGACCTCATTTTACGATAAAGCGGATCAACTCTTCTGTTAAACATTGCGGCAAAAACCCGGTCCGGGTTGCGGGCATGAGCCTCATTCATTTTTTCCGCATCCTTTTTATGCACAGCGACCGGTTTTTCTACGAGAACATGCAAACCATTATCAAGCGCATCTATGGCTATGGGAGTATGATCATAATGAGGAGTAGATATAATCACCGCGTCAACATCGGCCTTTCTTATGAGCTCCGCCGAATCAGTATAGCGCTCTCCTTTAAAAAATTCGGTCTTTGAAGAAGCTTTGTCACAAAGAGCTTTAATTTCAAATCCTTCATTTGAGGCCAGGTCTTCATAATGATGCCCCCCCATATTGCCAATTCCGATTATTGCTACTTTTAATTTTTTCATCGCTTTTACCTTTCTCTACTCAAGTTGCTGATGCGGCTTTTTTCAGAAACTCAATATTTTTCTTAAGCTTACTTTCCTGTGTTCCTTCTTCACTGAAGTCTTCGGTGCTTATCCAGCCGTCATAGCCGGATTTTTTAAGAGCCCGGAACAATAAACTGAAATCAACAGCACCCTCATCCAATGGCGCCCATTCCGCAGACCATTCTTTCTTTTGGAGGCCTTCGCAAGGTTTATTGACAACCCGGGTATTTTTAATATGCACAAAAGCTAAATAGTCGCCTAGAATCTCGATCCCCATTTGATAATTTTCAAAACCCTCATGCACCATATTGCCGGCATCATGGATTATTCCGAAACGCTCCGAAGAGATCCCTTCAGCGAGTTTCGCCGCCGCGCTGGCCGAAGGGGTAATTGTACAATGATGTATTTCGGCAAGAACACGTATTCCATAAACGGCGGCCATGTCGCAGGCTGCAGCGAAATCTTCCCTGCTCTTTTTAAGGAGATCCTGATAGGATACAGTGCCGTCATACGCTGCCGTTTTCAGCCTCAAAGAAGAGGCGCCCATAATTGCGGTAACATCCAGAGCTCTCTTGACTTTTTCCTTCTCAGAAGGAGGAATATAAGTCGCGATGTTTGAGGTTACGAGTCCAAGAGCAGAAACTTCTGTTTTAAGCGACTTAAGTTTACTATCGGGCATATCCGGTGTAATAGTACATCGGTTACCGTTCCAAAAACCCGGTTTTCCGGTTTCTTCTTCTTCTTCGATAAATCTCCATTCGATTCCGTCATAACCGTAATCCGCAATCTGGCGCGCCGATTCATGAGGACTTTTTTCAGGTGTTGATACTGTAAAAACCGAAAACTTCATGTGCTCTCCTTGTAAATTTCAGGTACAATATATCTTTGAATAACTTTTTTCTCTCCCGCAAGTTTTCTCTCAAGAATTTCAACAGCCACAGCTGCCGTTTCTTCCCATATCGATGCAAGGCAGGGGATCTTAAAATCATACTCATCGGGCTCCACCCTGTCAAACGATAATAATGAAAAGTCTTTTTCGGGGCGAAGACCGGCGAACAAGGCAGCTTTAATAATCGGGCCAAAAAGAAAATCACTTACAATTACCGCTTCGGGAACATCCGCGGCAAACATCTCCATAAGCATATCTTCAACCTTAACTCCGGGACCAAAACAGCAGTTTTTATCTTTGAATTCCAACCCGTTCCTTAATAATCCTTTTAGATATCCTGCGAGGCGTTGTTCAGGAAAATTATATCGGCCTTTTTTCTGAGCAACAAGCGCGATTTTTTTCAAGCCTTTTGACGCGCAGTAATCAACGAGGGAGGCTACACCTTCCATATTGTCGATAGAAACGAATGACGAATCGGGTATATCTCTATACACAACCACATGCGGAATTCCCCCTTTTTCCGCTTCCAGGATGTAGCTCTGCCAGGGTATATCAGGCATTATAAATGCTATCGCGGCCTGCGCCCGGCAGAGGCGCCATGTTTCCGGGTCCCTGAGGTCCTCATATGTGAAAAAACGGACTTCCCTTGATGAGCCGGTGTGTTTAAGAAACTGATGAAGCAGAAAATAGGGGAGAGAATTCACACCGCCCTCTCTTCCGACAACGGCTATTGCGTCCGTGCGTGAGTATTCTTTTTCTTTGGCAACGAACGTCCCTTTGCCCTTAACGGAAGAGAGAACACTTTTCTCTCTCAGGATACCGACCGCTTTATCAACAGTAGCTCTGGCGCAGCCGAATTTCCTCATTAAAAGGGCCCTCGACGGGATCTTCGTACCCGGAAGCAGATTTCCGCGTCTTATTTCCTCAGTGACATAGTCGATTATTTTGTCTTTTTTGTCCAAAACACACCCTGAAACAACCCCATTGCCTGCCTACATGCCTACTAATATAGGGCAAAACACCAAAAATGTCCATAGTAAATAAAAATATCCTGCCTACTTGGTTGTGGGCAGGATATTTAAAGCGAGAATAAACCGGAGTTTCAGCCTAAAAAATCGAGAAACTTTTTCCCGATTGCTTCCGGAATATTTTTGTAAGGAGGATAAATAAATTTGGGGTCTAATCCGGAGCTCTTCACAAGTGTGCTCTTGAAATTAGTAAATGCATCAAATCCGGCTTTTCCGTGGTAACGCCCGGTACCGCTTTTCCCGACTCCTCCGAACGGAAGAGTGTTGGATACAAGATTGTGTATAGTTCCGTTTATGCATATATTACCTGCCGAAACCCGGCTCAGGAAAAAGTCCTGCGCTCCCCTGCTTTCCGTAAAAAGATACGCGGAGAGCGGTTTTTCTCTTTTCCGGATAAACTCGGCGGCTTCTCCGAGACTGCTGTACTCAATTACGGGAAGAGCGGGGCCGAAAATTTCCTCATTCATTATCCCGCTTTCCGGATCAGGATTTCGTATAACAGTGGGAGCGATGCGTAAACTATCCGGGTCGGTACGCCCTCCCCAGTGTTGGCCTCCGGCAGTTTCAATAAGAGCGTTAATTCTGTCAAAATGCTTACGGTTTATGATGTTACCATAATCGGGGCTCTCCATAGGATCTTCCCCATAAAATTTTGTAATGGCTTTTTTTAGGGTATCAACAAATTTTTCAGAAACATCTTTGTGAACAAGAACATAATCCGGAGCGACACACGTCTGACCCGCGTTTATAAATTTACCCCACGCAATTCTGGCCGCTGCCGCGCTAAAAACCGCATCCTTCTCAACCACACAGGGACACTTTCCACCAAGTTCCAGAATTACCGGAATAAGATTCTCGGAAGCCTGCTTCATTATTATGCGCCCTA
>CAYNYI010000102.1:0-9697 GCA_964401455.1 uncultured Fibrobacterota bacterium | reverse complement strand
TTGGAGCCACTTAAAAAAAGTCTTTTAACTGTTACAAAAAATCAGACCGGCTCATCTCGATGGTTACAGCCGATATCTGCTTCATTTCGATTTACGGGCGAGCATGACTGAATTTGATGTGGAACTGATATTAAATGAGTGTCATGAAAAATATCCGGATGCCAAGCCGAGGGTTATAAGTGATAATGGGAAGCAATTCATTGCGAAGGACTTTAAAGAGTTTATCAGAAAAGCTGAATTTTCTCATGTAAGAACATCGGTGTACTATCCGCAAAGCAACGGAAAACTGGAGCGTTTCCACGGCACCATTAAAAGCGAGGCTATAAGGAGACAATCTTACACCGACATCAGTGATGCGAAAAGGCAGATAAAAGATTATATTTACAGATATAACCATGAGCGGCTTCACAGCGCCCTTTTTTATCTTACGCCGAATGATTTTCTGAAGGGAAGCGTGAAGGAAAAACTGGATATCAGAGAAAAAAAACTGGAAAAAGCTAAGTTAAACAGGATGAAAAAATGGCAAAGAAAGGCCGCTTGATACAAACTTTTAAAATCAACTGATTGTCCAGTTCACGCTGAAGCAGGACAAAAGGAAAACACTTTCAAATGGTATAACTTCGCCCTACTTTTATGCTGGGCCATTGAAGTATGTACGCCATGAAGGTTCTAAGCCAATTTCGATTGTTTGGAAGTTGCGGTATCCGCTTCCGGCAAAATTATTAAGCTGGGCGAGGATTGTAGCATGAAGGCGCTTTGAACAATGGTGTTTCCCTTCAGATGTAATTGTACACAATGATTTATTAACTTGGCAAAAGGAACTATCTTGATTTTATTTTTTGTATTTATACTGCTCATTACCGGTTCTTATGGAAAAACAAGTGTATCTGTCGATTTTATTGATGCCGGAAACAATATAACTTTGTATCCCAAAGATAATATCAGTCTCACAGAACCGATGCTTATTACTCATGAGGAGGGTGAAGAGTATTTAACCACACCGCAGCGTGAAAAACAAATTCCCCTGCAGAAAAATGATACCGGTAGTGCCGGAAAAGCTGTTTTTGAATTTGAGACAAAAAAAAAGGGAGTTTTTTCGCTTTACGGAATAACAAAATGGAGCAGACAAGAATCTAATTCTTTCTGGGTAAAGATAAATGATAAACCCTGGGAGGTTTTAGGTAATACAGATAAACTGAACAAATGGATCCCCGTTACTACCGGTAAGGAATATGCGCTAAAACCCGGCAAACATACCCTGAAACTAAAGGAAAGAGAAAACCTTTCAAAGCTTAAATCCTTTGTTCTGACAGAGCTTCCTCATAAATCAAGGGCCCTGCCCGACTTTAAATTCAAATCGATTGTTTTTGATACTTCAGGAATGTTTCTTTTTCCAAAGGTCAGTTTCCCCACGATAAACGAAGAAAAAGACCATTGCCTTTTTTATGTTACGCCGCTAATTTTCAAAACAGACTCCGTAAGAATGACAATATATTCTCCGGAGGGAGGGATTCTATTTAACGGTCATATAAAAAAGTCGAAGTTGGCCAGAGTTAATGTTAACAATCCTATACCCGGCGAATACCAAATACGGATAGGAAACAAGCATGGTTTATGGAAAGCGTTTGACACCAAACTTTCATATAAGCATCCCCGTATAATGCTTACAGATAAACGTCTTGAAGAATTAAAAATTATCCATGAAAATGACAAACTGCTGCAAAGATATGTAAGAGACGCGTTAGAAAGAGCTGACGGTTTCCTTGATTCTGCTGAACTTGAAAGAATAATTATAGGCCCCCGCCTCCTGAGAGTAAGCAGAGAGTGTTTAAAAAGAATATATGCCCTTGGTTTTGCGTGGAGGTGGACGGGGCAAGAGAAATATGCAAAAGCTGCCGAAAAAAACCTTCTTGCCGTTTGCGCGTTCGAAGACTGGAACCCCTCGCATTTTCTTGATGTCGCGGAAATGACCCATGCTGTAGCAATAGGGTATGACTGGCTTTTTAATTATTTTAATGACGATATAAAAGAGAGAATACGGCTTGGTTTATTAAAGCACGGCGTAAAGACAGCGGCTGAAAAGATATATTCAACCGCGAACTGGGTGGATGAAGCTGAGAACAATTGGAATCAGGTCTGTAACAGCAGTATCCTTATGGGTGCTTTGGCTGTAGCAGAGACAAATCCCGAATATGCCCGTTTCCTTGTTACAAATTCAATAGAGAAACTGCCTCTGGCAATGAAAAGATATTCTCCGGACGGCGCCTGGATTGAAGGCCCTGACTATTGGCATTACGCCACAAGATACACGGCCTATGGTTTACAGACTCTTAAAACATCTTTAGGTAATGACTATGGGCTTTCCGGAATAGAAGGTTTCTCCGAGACAGGATATTTCCCCATACATACAGCAGGACCAAAGGGATTGTATTTTAATTACGCGGATTGTGGTGAAAATACCCGGAGAAGGCCCATGTCCTGCATGTTTTTTCTTGCTCAAAACTTCAATAATAATCTTTTCAGCAATAATGAACATAATACTCTTGAAAATTTTAAGGCATCCCCCGAACATGTGATATGGTATTATCCGTTTAGCCCCGGTAAAACAGTGCCCGCAGAAAAAGACAGATTTTTTCGGGGCGAAGTACCGGTGGCCGCTTTCAGGTCGGACTGGAACGATACTAATGCACTGTTTGTTTCCATTAAAGCCGGAGCCAACAATATTCCGCATGCGCACCTTGATTTGGGGACTTTTGTGCTCGATGCACTTGGTGAAAGGTGGATAACAGACCTTGGAAGCGACGATTACAATCTCCCGGGCTATTGGGTTGAGAAAAGGTGGGATTATTTCCGTCTTAATTCAGCCAGCCATAACGTTCCGATGATTAACGGCTCCAGTCAGAGGGTTTCGGCAGAATCAAAAGTAATTAAAACCGGATTAAAGGATGACGAACCATTTATAGTTATTGATTTATCTGAACCCTATACTGACGGTGCTGACAAAGTTCAGAGAGGATTAAAGATGATAGAGAACAGAAAAGCCGTAATAATACAGGATGAAATAGAAACACGTGATTCTTCTGAGATATTATGGGGCATTACAACCAGAGCGGAAATAAAAACTGAAGGCAATTCGGCAGTACTCAGTCAAAACAATAAAAAATTAAAAATATCCGTACTGTCGCCCGCGAATCCGGAAATAACAGTAGAATCCGCCAGGCAGAATCCACCCCAGGAAATCAATGAAGGGGTTAAGCGTCTTTTTATAAAACTTAATAAAAAAGGCAGTCAGAAAATAATTGTACTGATTTCTCCGGAATGGAAAGGGACACAAGTAAACAAAACTGCAATAACGCCCCTGATGTCATGGTAATGATATATCGTTTACCGAATTCCCCAGTATCTCCTCCGCTTTTTCGGCCACAGTCTCCGGCGAAACACTCATCATGCAGTCAAAAGTCCCGATACGGCATTCCCTAAGCCCGTGAATTCCGCAGGGCCTGCAATCAAGCGGCAGATCTGTCTGGATGACCGCGGAATTCTCACCCGCGGGTCCGAACCCGAATTCGGGAACGGTGGCGCCGAAGACGGTTATGCAGGGGGTTCCGAGTGCCGCCGCGAAATGCTGCGGGGCGGAATCATTTGAGACAAGAAGCGCCGCAGAAGATATGTTGAAAAAAGAATCCTTCAAAGAATCCAGGCCGCAGCGGTTAATCAGGTCTTTTCTTCCTGAAAGAGAGATAATCCTTTCCGCGGCTTTTTTGTCGCTATCGGAACCTATGATCAGGACCTTCCGGTCTCTAAAAGGAGGGAGTAGTAAAAGCTCCGCCCATTTATTTTCAGGCCATATTTTAGTTTTCCATACAGAGCCCGGCGCAATGCAGATGCTTCCGGTTTTTTCGGCCGATACATTAAGCCTCGGGAGAAGCATTTCTTCCGAAGAATCATCGAAATGTTTCCGCACAAGCCTCAGAAGCCTCAGAATTTCATGCTCCTGCTGAATATACCTGAACCGGCGGTTAAAAAGAAAAGAAAGAGAATTTTTATGGTAACCGTAGCGAAAGGGCGAAACTGAAAAATAAGAAAGAATAGCGCTCCTGAAAGAACGGTGCGGGCAGAAAACCGCGTCAAAAGAAAAAGACCTCACCATGCGGATGGTCCTGAAAAGCCCCAGGAGGCCGCTGTTTTTTGAGCGTTTATCATAAATGAGGACTTCGTCTATATCGGGGCATAATTCAGCGGTTACAGCCGATGCCGGAGTCGTCATAAAAAAAACCTCCGCCATTTTATCCCTCGATTTAATATAACGGGCCATGCATAAGGAAAGGGCCGTATCACCGAGGAAGGCAGTCTGAATAATAAGGTATTTATTTCTTTTATCCGGCACTTAATTTCTCCGAAATATTCTTATACGCCTCAAGAACATCCTGAAGCTTTATCTTTTCCACTGTTTTTACACCCGAATTCTCATCCCGTTCTTTACCGAAAACCGTTTCGGAGATATCCGAAAGCGGTTTATATTTCGCGTACATGCGTCTGTTAAAAAGATAAAGAGCCAGCAAAGGGGCGTTGAAGGCAGAAGCAATATGGACAATGGAAGTGTCGGCCGTAATAACCGCCGAAGAATTTTTTATAACAGGCATTACCTTTCTTATGTCATCCGAAGAATCATAAAAAAACGCTCCGGTCTTTTCACATATAGAACGCGCCTTTTCAGAATCCCGCGGAGAGGAAATCATGACAATCCCCGGAACACCGCAAGACAAAAGAAGCTCCCCGCAAAGCGTTTCCCACTTTTCCGGCGGCCATCGGCGGTCTGCGGAATTGGCTGAAATATTGACGCATACATATTTTGTAACAGAAGAAGCGCGGCAAAAAGATCTGAAATCATTTTCCATATCCGGCGGGATTTCAAGAAAAGGTCTGTTAAAAGAAGTCTCGCATCCGCTTTTTTGAGCCGCCCTGATATTTCTCTCCGCGGCATGTATCCCGGCATTATCCGGGTCGGAAGGAACAGAATTATCCGGGGCTTTGAAAATAAAGTTTGCCGGAAAGCCCGTTCTTGCATCCGCGCGGACAAAAGAAGAAATAATCCTGCTCTCCGTAGAACGATGGTCCTTCGGGTCTATGTATAAATCATAATCAGTCTTTCGGATTTCCCTTATTAAACCTGTTATTCCAAAGAGGCCTTTTTTATATATCAGAAGCTTATCAATAAACGGCTGCTCCCGGATTATACCGTGATTTGCACCCGAAGCAATCAGGTGTACCTTTTTCCCGGAGTCTTTTAGGCACTTTAAAAGAGGAGTGGTCAGGACCATGTCTCCTATACCGGCAAGCTGTACTGTAAGAACGGTTTCAGACATTTAAAATCTCTTTGTAAACAGAAAAAGTCTTTTCGGCCATGGAATCAATATTAAAAAAAAGCGCCCTCTGTCTTGCTCTCGCAGAAAATGCATCCCGTTTCCCGGGGTCTTCAATTAAAGTATTCAGAGAAAGATACAGACCGTGCGGGTCTTTTGGGGGAGAGAGAAGACCATATTTACCGCCGTCCAGTATTTCCGGGACCCCGCCAGCTGAAGTGGCGGCAACAGGAAGCCCTGCGGCAAGGGCGTCTATTACAGAGGTTCCCAGACCTTCCTCGCTTGAGGAGTTAACAAAAATGTCGAAGAGACTGAAGAAACCCTTAAGGTCTTTGCGGAAACCGGGAAATAAAACCTTGCCGGAAATACCGAGCGAACGGCAAAGTTTTTTTGTGTCTCCAAGCAGCTTTCCGTCTCCGGGAAGAAGAAGACGGAAATCGACGCCGGCTTCATGCAGCATCGAGGCCGCTTTTAAAAGTGTCGCATGGTCTTTATGAGGGGCGAAAGCCGCGGTATTCCCGATTACCGGAACGTTGTCGGGAATTTCAAATTCATTCCTGATTTCCGAAGCGGCTTTTTCCGAAGGCTGCCAAAAGCGGTCCGGATCGACGCTGCTGTAAATGAGTCTTAATTTTTCTTTATTTACGCCTGATGATTCGAGTATGTTTTTTATCGCCTTCGATATTGCTATGACCGCTCCTGTTTTTGAAAAATTATATTTGAATCTTTTTAAAACATTATCAGGTATCCTGAAATCAACGCGCCTGTGCGCGGCGATAACGGGTGTTCCGTTAAAAAGAAGAGAGCCGAGCGCCTGTCCGTGCGCTTTCGCCGTATGCGAATGTATTATATCTATCCTGTTTTTCTTTGAAAAACGCGCAATTTTTAAAAAAGCGGAAAGGGACAATTCTCCGCATCGGGGCAGAGGCAGGGTCTCCTTCACCATTCCCGATATACGGCCCAGGAATTCTTTGTCCTTAACGCCGGCCGCATATTGTTCTACCTTAAAATTACCGAGACCTTTAATAAGGTTATAAACCTGCTGTTCTCCTCCGCGCCATCCGCTTTCGGTATCAATATGAAGTATCCTGAAAGGTCCGTCTGATCTGGTCACAGGTTTAGAACCTCCGTAAAAAAATTTTCAAGTTCTTTGATTTTTTTTGAAAAGGCGAACCTTGTTTTTACATCGGCCGCCGCCGCTTTACCGATAGCCGCTGACCTGTCTGGATTTGAAATAAGCTCTTTTATAGCTGCGGCCGCTTGTCCGGCTGAGCCCGGCTCAAAGATAATACCGGTCTCACCGTCTTTAATCAGTTCCGGGACTCCGTTTACATTGCTGGCGGCGCACGGTTTTCCTGTTGCCATGGCTTCCATGAGGGCGTTCGGCATACCTTCATGACGTGACGGGAGAACGAAGGCGTAACAACCCTTCATAAGAGAGTAAATATCTTCTCTGTGGCCGAGCAGAAGAAAGTCCTTTTCCAGTTCCGATTCTCGGATTTTCTGTTTAAGAAAATCCTCCTGATTGCCCCGGCCCGCAACGGCGAAAGCGGCGTCAATGCCGAATTTTTTTCTGAGGATCACAGCTGCTTTTATAAGATATATATACCCTTTTTGCCCGGTAAGGCGGCCGGCAGAGAATATTACCGGGCGTTCACCGAATATACTTCGAAAATCGAATGCCTGTACTTCAGGAATTTCAGGAAGCGGGTTGTAAATAACCTTTATGAAATCATCATTAAACCAGCCGTAATCAAGATAGGCTTTTTTTATGCTGTTGGTATTGGTCAGAATACTGTCGGCCAGCAGTTTCAGTGTAATCCTGTACCTCGGTTTCTCAGGGCAGAGCAGAACCCCGTGCCGGGCGATAACTTTGGTTTTTCCATAAATCCGGGCAGCCGGGGCTGCCGTCCTCAGGTCCTTGTTGAAACCGCATACGAGTATGTCTATTTGGTTCTTTCTGAGAAAACGGTATATTCTGAATGTGGCGGCGGGGCTGAAGTCTCCGCGGATGCCGAAAGAAGCGGCCGGGATTTTTTCTTTATTCGCGGCTTTAAATAATTGCGATGTTTCGGAAGAAGTGCCTATATAAGTTCTGTGTCCGGCCTCTGTCAGGCCCCGCGCCGCCCTCAGCATCCATTTTTCGCCCCCGCCGAGCACGCCTTCTTTTACAGAATTACAGAATAGGATATTCATCAGTGTCTTTCCGAAACAAACCCAGCAAGCTCTTCAGCCATTTTCTCGATGTCAAATTTTTCCTCTGCCGTTTTCGCGGCATTTGTCTGCATTTTCTTCAGTTTTTCAGGGTGGTTTTTCAAAAAGATCAGTTTACCCGCGATTTCATAATAATCATCGCGGCTTACCATATAACCGTTATAGTCATTTCTTATGAATTCTCCGCATCCGGCTGTGCTTGCCGCGATGCAGGCGTTTTCAAGGTACATTGCTTCTATAACGGAATTCGGGAGCCCTTCATTTTCTGAGAGAAAAAGGAAAACATCCGACGATTTTAAAACCGGATAGGGGTCTTCAAGGAATCCCGTAAATATAATTTTATCCGCAATACCCTTCTTTTTAGCAATTTCACAAAGTTTCTTTTTCTGTAATCCGTCTCCTATTATAACGAGACCGGCATCATCAGCGTCATATTTTTTTATGAATTCGGCAAAGCTCAGAATAACATTGACGAATCCCTTTCTTTTTATAAGAGATCCGGAAGAAGAAACTGTGAAAGGAAACGGCTTTTCCGCCGGTGAGATTTCAGCTTTAAGTGCCGGTTCCACGCCGTTGTAAATAACTTTCACCTTATTTTCGTTTACCGAGCCTTTCGCGCAGAGTCCTTCCCTGATTTTTTTGGAATTAACTATTATACCGTCGCAAAGACGGTTGAATATGAATTTTTTTATGGTTTTATCATCTATTTTTCTTTCTATGCCCATTCTTATATAGTGTCTTGTTCCAAGAATACGTGAAAGCAGACCTCCGATAAAGTAATCTTTCTGTTTGGTCGATATTACCGCGTCTATCTTTTCGCGCCTTATGAGCCGTATAAGAGGCAGCAGGGTGGCGGGGTCCGCCTCATGTCTGAAAGGCAGAATTTTGACTTCGGGTTTTTGGAGTTTTTTGCCGACACTGTTATCCCGAAGCGCGCAGAAAACCCTGCAGTTTCTTTCGGCCAGACTTTCCGCCGCCATGCAGAGCCATTTTTCATTGCCTCCGCGGGTTTTAGAGGAATTTAGAAAAAGTATATTCAGGACGAGACTCCTTTCGGAGGACGGGTCTTCCATCTTTTATGCATCCAGGACCATTGATCGGGATATTTCCGGATATACTTTTCAAGGGCTTCGGTATGTTTCTGAGTAACAAGTTTTACATTTTCCTCAGAATATTCCAGTCCTGGGGGGATGTCAATTTTTTCTATAACTATTTTAATTTTATTGTTTATTCTTATGCCGAGGCCTATCAGAACGGGCATTTTATATTTCAAATGAAAAAAAGCGGGTCCTATGTTCGTGGAGGAGGGCTTACCGAGAAAATTGACAAAAACCCCTTTTTTGCCTGCGTCCTGATCGGCAACGATCCCAAGAATTTCTTTGTTTTTTATTGCCCTTATATAGGCTTTGGGATTTTTTGAGTTTGAGTAGACAAAATTCATTTCCATTTCACGGAAAACCGATTCCACATATTCGTTAAAATATCTGTTATGCTGTCTTTTAAGGATCGCCGTAAAAGGAAAACCCATTCTTCGAAGCGCGAAAACACCGGCTTCCCAGTTTCCGAAATGACCGGTCACGAGTACCGCTCCGCGGTTTTCTGACAACGCTGATTCAAGTAATTCTATGCCTTCTTTACCACATAAAAAAGAGCCGGTTTTTTCTTTTTTCGCGTAGCGGAATTTAACGGTCTCAACGAAGGCCCGGCAGAAATTCATATAAGTTTTGCGCATGGCCCGCACAGCTTCTTTTTTGTCTTTTTCAGGGAAGACGCCGAGATAGTTATCCACTGAGATATTACGCCGTATTCTCAAAAGATCAAAGAAAATAACGGCTATTATATCGGCCATTAAAAAACCGGCCCGAAGAGGCAGAAGCCTGGCCATGGTATTAATGAAAATCGTTATGCCATATTCAAATAAGTCTTTCATTTATGAAAAAATAACACTATATGAAGCTCCGGTTCAATTCTATTTGAATTTACCTCATTATGGGATAAATATTGCATTTTGCAACTCTTGCCCGAATCGTTCTTAAAACCGGTATGTATATCTGCAATTAAATCAAATATTTGACTTTTTTTGCTATATGGCATAGAATTTGATATATTATTAATGCTGC
>CAYNYI010000101.1:0-9893 GCA_964401455.1 uncultured Fibrobacterota bacterium | reverse complement strand
TCCGTCAAAAAGCCGACGAAGCCGGATGGTTTACTTTTGCCCGCAAAAACAATATGACAATCAGCGTCTGGGTTCATGAGTTCGAGGATTATGACCCGGCCTGGGGAAAACCATCCGCGGACAACTTTGCTCTTTTTGAAGGATTATCTAAAAGATATGATTATATCCTGAATAATCTCATACCGGAAATAGATTTTCTTGTTTTAACAGTTGTTGAAACCGAAATCCGCGCAACAGACGCGGCGGTCCTTACAAAACTGGTAGAGACTGTTAATAATGAATGCAGAAAAACCGGCAAAAAGCTCATATTCCGGTCTTTCGTATGGCATCCCGAGGAACTCGCCGGAGTAACATCCGCGATAAACATGTTTCCGGAAGATGTCATAATCATGACAAAAGATGTTCCCCAGGACTGGCACCTAAGGTCGGTAAACCACCCGCTTATAGGAAAAACCGGAGGAAGAAAACAGATTATAGAAACAGACGCGGCGGGAGAATATTTCCGTGACGACTATATCGCTAATTGTTTTGCCGGCATCCTGTCGGACCGTTTTGCATTCTGGAAGGAAAAACACTGCAGCGGCATTTCGGTGAGAGCAGACCGGGGATGGGAACCGGATATTTATCAGAACCGCGCATACGGCAACCCGCAGGAGGGGAATCTGTGGTATCTCGCCTGCGCGTCTTCGGGAAAAACTGAAAACCCGGAAGAGGCATTAAGATTTTTCTGCCGGGAAAGGCTTCCTAAATGTCCCGAAGAGAAAGTTATTGAGGCTCTTCTTCTTTCCGGAGAAATTACCGCGGAAGCATTATGTGTAGGTCGTGAAACTTTCGGCGATACAAGGGATACTGTTCCGGCAATCAATGTCATGAAAGGCAACACTTTTAATAATCATGCGGAGGGTCCTGACAAACCGGACACCAATCCTTTTCATAACAACTGGTCACCCTTTCGGTGGGAGCCGTCTTTAAAAGGGGACCATGACCTGACAGTTAAAGCGGATCCGGAGGTTATTCTCTCCAAAGAAAAGGGCTATGAAAAAGCGAGAAAGAACGCACTAAAGGCTATTTCTCTTATAAAAGAAGCCGGCAGTGAATCTCCCGGCAAAATGATAGCTGTTTTCATCGAGAAATTCGAGGAATCGCTGTATCACCTGGACTGCATGTGTAATATCGAACTCTTGTGGCTTAAAGCCGCGCGGGGAGATCGCGGCGGCTTAAAAAAACATCTTGAATTCCTTGAAGAAAAGGCCTCCGGCGTAAATAAGCCGTATCTTGATATTCCTTCTTTTCTGGAACTTTTTAAGAAATATTTCCGCCTGAATTAAGCCTGACGGGTCTATAATTTCATGGATAACGATATTCTGCCGCGCTCCTTGTCGGCGGACAGGACTTTGACCTTGACAATATCGTTCGCTGCGCAGATTTCTGAGGGATCGCCGACATATTTATCGGCCATCTGGGAAATATGCACAAGCCCGTCCTGATGAACGCCTATATCAACAAAAGCACCGAAACGCGTCAAGTTTGTAACCACTCCCTCCAGGAGCATACCTTCGCTCAAATCTTCTATTTCACACACATCATCTCTGAATTCAGCGTAACTGAATTCTTTTCTCGGGTCGATTCCCGGTTTTTCAAGTTCTTCGATTATGTCCGTAAGAGTGTACATTCCGGCTTTCTCGGTGATGTATTTTTCCGGATTTATTTTTTCCAGAACTTTTTTATTTCCGGCGAGCCCGCTTACACCGGTCCCCATATCTGAGGCCATTTTTCTGACAATTTCATAGGACTCCGGATGTACACCGGTATTATCAAGAGGCTCGTCACCCACGATCCTCAGAAAGCCGGCGGACTGCTCAAAGGCTTTTTTCCCGATACCTTTAACATCATTAAGCTCTGTAAGATTGCGGAACGCCCCGATTTTCCGGCGGTAAAGAGAAACAGCCTCCGCGGTAGAAGATGTAAATCCAGAAACATATGTAAGGAGTTCGGGTGAAGCGGTATTAAGATTAACACCCACAAAATTAACCGCCGAAAAAACCGTTTCCCGGAGCGCCCTGCCTAGCTCCCTCTGATCGACATCGTGCTGGTACTGCCCGACCCCTATAGACTTTGGTTCTATCTTAACGAGTTCAGCGAGAGGGTCCTGCAGCCTTCGCGCGATTGATATGGCCCCCCTGACAGTAAGGTCTAGTTCAGGAAACTCCCTTCTGGCCGTATCAGAAGCGGAATAAACCGAAGCCCCGGATTCATTTACCATTACAGGTACGGCGTCAATTTCTTTGTCTTTTAAAAATTTCCGGACAAAAGCCATTGTTTCTCTTGAAGCTGTACCGTTACCGACCGCGATAAAGCCGGGTTTATATTTTTCGCATAGCCCCGCCAGGATTTGCGACGATTTCTCTTCATCATTAAAGGGCGGAGCGGGGAATATTGTCGCCGACTCCATAAAATTCCCGCTTCTGTCTATTACCGCGGTTTTACATCCTGTGCGGTAACCGGGATCAAGCCCTATAACCCCCTTCTCGCCGGCCGGAGGAGAAAGAAGAACATTTCTGAGGTTTTCAGAGAAAACCTTTATCGCGTCTTCGTCCGCCTTCTTTTTAAGTTCCCATTTAAGCTCACCAGTTATAGAGGGAAACATAAGACGCTGCATTGAATCATCAACCGTTTTGAGAAGAAGATCCCGGGACTCCCCTTCGGCTCTTTTCTTTATTTCTTTAAAAAATATCTCCGCCGCGGTTCGCGCGGCTTTTTCTTCATCAAAAGAAATTGCGTAGCTTAAAAAGCCCTCCTTTTCACCGCGCATTATAGCGAGAATCCTGTGAGAGGGAATTGTGCGCGCGCTCTCGGAATATGAGAAATAATCCCTGTAAGACGCGGCCTCTTTTTCCTTGTTCTTTTTAACTTTAGAAACAACGGACGAAGTTGTAAATATTAATGTCCGCAGAGCGTCTCTGACTTTCGCGTTTTCATTTACATTCTCCGCTATTATATCACATGCACCCATGACCGCTTCATCAGCTGTTTCCACTTTTTCAGACAAAAATTCCGAGGCTTTTTCCATAATCCCCGCAACGGGGCATTCGAGAAGAAAATCCGCCAGCTCCGAAAGGCCTTTTTCTCTCGCGGCTTCCGCCCGTGTTCTTCTTTTAGGTTTATATGGCAGATAAATATCTTCGAGTAAGGCCTTGTCAAAACACCCGTCTATTTTTTCTTTCAGGTCTTGTGTCAGTTTCCCTTGAGAATCGATTGTCTTTTTGATAGTGTTTTTTCTGTCTTCAATATCCTTAAGCTCCTCAAACCGCTTCTTAACCGATAAAATAACGGTCTCATCCATGTTTCCGGTTTTTTCTTTTCTGTACCTGGCGATAAAAGGTACGGTTCCCCCTTCATCGAGCAATACACCCACGGCATTTATAAGCGGCCGCTCGATTCCGGTTTCTTTTGAAATTAATTCTGAATGGTCCATATTTACTAACTCCACGCTAAAAGTTCCGAATAAATATCAATATATGCCGATTGCCTGTCAAGTTTTTAGAAATCAAAACCGGATAAGAGAAGGCTGAGAAATCAGCCGGTTACCTTTGTTTTAAGAGGCAGTGAAACGGTAAATACAGAGCCTTTTCCCGGTGAGCTTTTGACGCTGATGGCGCCGCCGAGTTTTCCGGCGAGCATGTGGGCAATGTTAAGCCCTATTCCGGCGCCACCGTACTTTCGGCCATAACCCGGATCAAGCTGACTGAATTTATTAAAAATTTCGGGTATTCGCTCAGGCGGAATTCCTATTCCGGAATCTGCGATACTAAAACTTATTGCCCCGCCTTCCGGGGGATATATTTCAATAGCCACATAGCCTTTTTGAGTAAACTTGAACGCATTGTGAATTATGTTCACCATTATCTGGCGTAGTCTGTCCCGGTCTGTATATATAATAAAGGAAGCCGGATTCCGGGTTTTAACTATCGCTTTGACAGGTTTATCATTAAAAATTTCCGAAACCATTGATACACTTTCTCTTGCGACATCGGCCAGATTAACCGGTACTATATCAAGAACAATATTGTCAGATTCTATTGTACGAAAGTCCAGAAGATCATTAATCATTCTCAACATATATTTACCGTTGCGGAATACGCGCTCGAATACATTTCTGTCTTCTTTGGACATTTTCCCGGAATTTTCATGAAAATAGAATTCAGTCATTCCGAGAATAACTGTCAGAGGTGTGCGCAATTCATGAGACATATTGGCGAGGAAATCCGTCTTCGCGGTATTGGCTTTCTCGGCAAGCTCCTTGGCAAGTTTTAAGTTTTCCTCTTCCTGCTTTCTTACGGATATATCCCGAATTATCCCCTGATTACCGACATAATTTCCTTTTGAATCGTGCATAACCGAAATTTTAAGTTCTCCCCAGAATGTGGAACCGTCCTTTCGTCTATACTCATGCTCCATTAAAGGAATATCGGGGGAGGCGCCGTTTTCGGCACTCTCGAAATAATAAAGAAAATCTTCGGAGGTTTTATTAAAAGATTCCGTCACACTCAAATCCCTGAGCTTCATCGAATAGACCTCATCAGGTGTATAACCGAACATCTCTTCCACTGAAGAAGACACAAAAAGGATTCTCTCTTTGAGATCATGACAAATTATAACATCTTTAGCGTTATCTGTAATAAACCTGAGCCTCTGTTCATTCTCTGAGAGAATATTGTTTTTTACCGAAAGTTCCGACCTGCTTTCCAGGAGACTCGTCTGAACTATATCGATTACAATAAGTATAGCATATGTAAATACAATAAAAGCCAGGATCTGCGATCCCCAGGCAAAAGGAGAAGAAAGATAATCCGCAAGATATTCTGTGCCTGTAAGGACTCCAGTGCCATGCAAAAACCCTATAAAAGCGGTAATCACAGCACTAACGCTCATAACAATGACCGCTTTCTTAAAGCCGAAAACCACTCCTATTATTGAGACCGAGGCTGCAATCATGATAAAACCCAGGGAATTAAGCCCCATGAGCGTGAAATTCTTAAAGGCAACCGCGGTAATTCCTGCGCAAATAGACATCAGCATTCTGCGGGGACTTATACGGTTCTTCAGCAATGTAAGCAAAGAAAAAAATATGAAAATAAAAACATCGAACAACACATTGCCCAGGCTTATTTTCTCATGCATACGTAACGCCGAGCCGGCTACAAGCAGAAAACCCAAAACAAAAACAAGTCCGCCTATTCTTTCCTGTAGTTTTTTAAGCCCCTCATCTATACCCCCGAATTTATTATCCATATACGCCCCTGCAAATTTTCCCAAGATCATTACAAAAATCATCTATATCGGCTTTTGCAGTATCCCATGAGCACATAACTCTGGCTCCGCCGGTACCGATAAAAGAATAAAGCCTCCACCCTTTATTTTCCAACCCCAAAAGCGCCTCTTTTTCCAACTCCAGAAATACAGAATTTGCCTGAGGGGGAAACATTATTTTAACCCCCGGAATGTTTTTGATTTTATCCGCCAGCCGCGCGGCGCATTTATTCGAATGCCTCGCATGCCTGAGCCATGCGCCAGACTCGAGCATTCCGAGCCAGCCCGCGGAAATAAACCTCATTTTAGATGCAAGCTGACCTGCCTGCTTGCATCTGTAATCAAATCCGCGCGCTGCTTTTTTATCGAAAAATACTACAGCTTCTCCAAAACACATTCCGTTTTTAGCACCGCCGAGGCAGAGGACATCGACTCCTGAAGCACTGACAATCTCCGCCGGAGAACATTCGAGAGCAGCAGCGGCATTCGCGAACCTGGCCCCGTCCATGTGAATTTTCAAACCACAGTCCGCTGCCGCATTTTTCAATTCGGAGAGTTCATCTAATGAATAAAGAGTACCGAGCTCTGTGGGCTGAGTTAGACTTATTGCCGCCGGCCTCGGATAATGTATGTCAGACCTTTTATTTACAAGTTCAATTATACCTTCAGGTAAGAGCTTTCCCCCGCTTGTTTTTCCGGTCAGGATTTTTGAACCGTTTGTAAAAAACTCCGGCGCACCGCATTCATCGGTTTCTATATGCGCGGTTTCCGAGCATACAATACTCTCAAACGGCTTACACAGCGAAGCGGCGGCAAGCGAATTCGCGGCCGTACCGGTGAAAACAAAAAACACTTCACAGTCGGTCTCGAACACCTGTCTTATTTTGTCCGCGGCCCCTTTTGTCCGGGAATCTTCTCCGTAGGGCAGAGCATGCCCGGAATTGGCTTTTTCCATTTCCTGAAAAGCCTCGGGACATATACCGGAATAATTGTCACTGGCGAACTGATTTTTTCGAAAGTCCGGCTTCATCAGAGACCGCCTGTTTCCAATAACCTCTTCTGATATTTGCTCTGTATTTTCTGGTTATGCATCACAGCCCCCTCTACCGCGGTGTTTTCTATCCCTCTGTAGTACCTGTGCCATACAAATGCTCCAAAAGCGATAAAATCCATACCGAGGACATAACGGTAATCTCTGTTATCATATTTTACAAATTTATAACCCGTCCATACCATAAAAGCACTCAATCCTCCCACAAGAGTAAAGGCCTGCAGGGACTGTTTTTTTCTTCCGGCATAAAGATGACCCAGCCCCGGAAATCTCGAAGAGAAGGCTGCCGCGAGTTTCGGATTTTTGAATTCTTTTTTTTTGTAATCACTGATCTCTTTTTTTATGAGGGCGGCCTTTTTTCTGTATGGTTCGGGCCCGTTATTCACAAGTTTTTCAGCGGAAGATTCCGCGCTTTGGAAATCATAACTTCGCGCCGCGTTCAGTAAACGCAAAAATTCTATGCGGCCTTTGTGTTTTTCAGAAACAGAGTATTCAGAAACCTTATTTATCTCATATTCGGCGGTATTAAAATCTGCGGTTTTTATTTTATTTTTTATAAGGAGGAAATGGGCTTCGATTCTTCTTTCTTCAGAAAGAGTCCTGTCGGAAATCATATCCTCAGCCAGCTCCGAAGAATACTGATTTTTTCCCATGCTGAAAAACAGCGCGGCCGCCTTCAGCATGATATTTGAGTCTCCACCCTCGGCGATCTCCCGGCGGTATTCATATCCGGCCCATTCATCTTCTCCGATAGAAAGAAGATACTCCGGAAAAGAGGCTGACGCAGCAAACCCTGATATCAGTAAAGCCGCACCGAGGACCGCTGTCTTATTAATCCTCATAAAAAGCCGAGGCCTTAGTCCTAAAATAAGCTTTCTCGCTTCTGTTGTATTTTTTTACCCCCATAATGGCGCCGTATATGCTTCCGAAATAGAAACCGCCGGCTACCGCGCCTGTAAAATAAGCCCTGACCTCGGATCCGAAATGATAATAATAAACAGTCATTCCGGCGAATATCCCTGTTACCACAGCACTAAAAAAGCCATCACCGTTATTTCCGGTGTAGAAATGTCCGAGCCCGGGCACAATAGATAAAAGCCCGGCGCAGGCATAACTCTTAGGCTCAAACGATATAAGGCTGTCAAGATATTGGCCGGCTGACCGCATCCGTAATTCGGCCGGTGTGCCGGTTCCCCGTGCGACGTCTTTCAGGATCTCCGCCGCCTTATCATAATTATTTTCCTCAAAATAGCTACGGCTGAGAAGAAGAATTCCGTCGGGATCCGATCGGCCCTTAAGTAATGCCCGGGCGGAATCCGTTAAACCAAGCTTCAGACTGCTGCGTGCGGCCAGAAGCGCCGACGCGGAATCCTCCGGAGCCAGTTCGCGAAAGAATCGAAGTGCTTTATTATAATCTCCGGTATTGTAACGGCACAGCCCGGCCGTCTTCTTCCATAAAGGGGCCCGGTCCTCATCAGGACATTCATATATAAGCCGCAGGTATTCGAGCGCGGCCTTATCGTATTCTCCCGACGAGTAAAGCATATCGGCGAATTTCGAATCTCCGCAGTCTGCGCAGGCCGCGGCGGAAAACACAAGCAGAAAGATAATTACTCCCATAATACATTCTCCGATACAGAATCCTCATAATGAACGCCGTCTTTTGAAACCGGATACCTGCCGGCCGTAAAGCCGTTGCAGCGAAGGAGTCTGTCAGAAGCCATGAAAAGCCCCTGTATTCCATGTTCTTTTACCGCCTTGGCTCCGAAGTGGCTGCAGGAAGGCCGAAACTGGCATGTGCTGCCGTCGAGATCGGAAAAAACATTCTGGTAAAGACTTATACCGAGTGTGAGAAAAAGCTTGAGCGGATTTGTTTCCTCCCAGGGAGAACTTTCCTGCTTCTTTTTTTCCTCATAAGCATGATCTGTGATTCCGTAAGGCAGCGCATTATCGGCTCCTTCGCGGGCGGAAGCCTGAAAAACAAAAAGAAGAGACATCAGTAAGGATATTAATATTTGTCTAATCATCCGCGCTCCCCTGCTCCGCACCGGGCCTTATATATTTAACATCTTCGGGTATCTCCGGATAGAAGACACTGTCCGAAACCGGCTCATTGAAAACAAGCCTCGAATAAATTGTTTTAATTTTCCGAGGTACAGTGCCTGCGGCTGCGAAATCATGCCGCACCGACGGAAAGAAGTAATCTGTACCCGGAACCTTCTCAAAATCGGAGAAAACTGTCTGGGAAACTATCGATCCGTCTTTCCCGTATATCTCAATTACGGTAAGAGCGTTCTTATTTTTATTTACCTTCACGTATATCGCCGAGAAATTAACCCATCCGCCCTTCGGTTCAGCCTCCAGAACAAGCGCGGAGTCCCCCACGGTTGTTTTAATGGAGAAATTATACGAGTCCCGCATCGACCGGAGCGTATTGTCTACCAGGCGTCCTGACTGTTTTAGTATCTCGCGGTCTATTTTCCCGCTTTTATTAACATCAAAAACCATAGCGGTCTTATTCTCCGGAGCATAATAAATAACAGTATCGGCCCGCGAAATGAAATGCTCGCGCGCGGGAGAAAAATAGTTTAGAATGAGTTTCTCTTTTCCGTCTGATTTTTTATAATAACCTTCGCCCTCGAACCGGCGGGAAAGCCGGCCGGTCTCTTCATAAAAGACCTTTATTCTGCACGAAAGCGTCCGTACCGTATTCCGGGATTGTATCAATGAATTGACGATAGAATCGGCGTCGGTTATTCCGGCACGGAGGGAAAAAACGGCCGTAAGAAATATTAAAAAAGTTTTCATGAATTACAATTATAATTAAAAGCGTGTTCTCTTTTCAATCGGCAGACATTAAAAAAGAGCGCCGTTTATAGGCGCTCTTTTTAATATAAAATATAATACCCCGTTCAGTTACGTTTCAGATTTTCTTCTTCTATAATCTGCTGATAAGTCTTTCCGGAATAGGCCTCGAGGGGTATTAGTACTGCGGGTACAATGTTGACGATGGGAATGCAGAGCATAACTTCTTTTTTTCTTATTTTTACTTCATTGAAATCACGTCCGGCTCTCGGACCCCAGAGACATGCTGAAAGGCAGCCCTTTGTGCCCGCGGCTTTATATCCGACATCATACGCGACATAAAGATTTAGAATTCCGCCGCCGAATGAAGACAAAACATTACCGGCAAGATTAAGCCAGTCGTATGTTTGAATTTCTTTACCTTCGTTCATTTCGAGTCCGAGTCTTGTATCACCGAAAACACATGTCGCAAGGCACGGCGCAAGTCCTCCCTTTGCTGAAGCGGCAAAAGGCATAAGAATTACAAGAAAGAGACCCAGCATAAGTACTTTTTTCATTTTTCCTCCTTATTAGTAAAAAACAATATCGTATCTCTCAACTAATTATACTCCTTTGCACAGAAAAAACACAACGATTTTTTTTGAATTCTGAATTCTGTGCCTGGCACCAAAAGGTGCCAGGTGTAAAGGTTATATATTTCGAGGACAGAATTAAATTTTTTTATATT
>CAYNYI010000100.1:0-9925 GCA_964401455.1 uncultured Fibrobacterota bacterium | reverse complement strand
ATTCCTTTTCTGTCTATGGTCTTGAAATCATCGGTGGTCGCGAGCGCGGTTACCCAGCCGTCTCCGGAAATAGCGGTATAATTAAGGTAGACTTTGCCTTCGATTACTGTGGCGCGGGCATCCTCGCACCCGAAACATTCGCTCTCCACGCAGGGATAGATGAAAGGTTTGTCATCGACTTTGAAATTTATCCCGTCTGAACTTCTTGCGAGTCTAATATGGCTCATTGTGGATAAATAGTCCACGCCTTTGTAAACGACTCCCCTTGTGTCTTTGAGCTTTACATCCGGATCATCAAGCGCCACTTCCAGAATTTCGGGGGTGCCCTCCCCGTCTTTGAAACTATAGTAAGGGACTGCGGCATAGCCCTCTTTGGGAATGCAGTCTTCAGCGACCCGTAAAAGAAGTATTGTCTCTTTGTTCCATTCGACCGCTCCCGCATTGAAAGCGCCCTTCACCCTGTAGGCGGGATGCGAGGGTTTTAACATTTCAGGTTTTATAAGAGGATTGGAAGGATGTCTTTTAAGCATTTATTGCTCCTTTTAGAGATCGCCCTTTGTTCCGAACGGGATCGACTTCTATTAAGTGAAGATAAATTTTTTACCGGCAAAAACCAGCTTTTATTTCTTTTATTTAAACACACATTTTAATCGCCGCGGCGAAAGCGGCCGCTTCTGAACGAAGTCTCCGGTTTCCCAGTCCGGATTCAATAAACCCGTTTTCAAGAGCAAACGCAATTTCATCTTCGGTAAACCCTCCTTCGGGTCCGATTAATGTGAGTGCGGGCTCGTCCGCTTGTATTGTTTCCCGCCTGCCCTGAAGCGCAATGAATCTTTTTTTTATATTCCGGCATTCTTCGGGAATTTTCTTTAATTCAAGAGGCCGGGAAATATTTGTGAGCCATCTACCTCCGGATTGTTTGAGAGCTGCCCGGCTTTTAACCTTAAGCCTTTCCATAAACGAAGACGAATACATTATTCCCGCTGGAGACCTGGAGCAGGATACAGGAATAATTTCACTGATTTCAGTCTGCGCGCAGTATTCCACAATCTTCTCAAAAGCGTTTTTTTTTATCATGGCGCAGCATAGAATTTTTTCCGGAGGTTTGGGTTCTTCCTCTTCTTCTTGAACCCGGAATACAGCTGTTCTTTGTTTTTTTTCAAGAACAGTAAAAAAGGCCTTTCCTTTCCCGTCGATCACGAGTGCCCGGTCGCCGCTTTTGAGCCTCATTACTTTCAGCGCATGCCGGCCTTCCTCTTTGTCAAGCGTGATGTGCCCGTCGATGACAGGGCTTTCGGAAAAGAAAATCTGGTGGTCATTTGACATGAGCTTAAGATAATTCACGAAGGATGGTCAGGTCAAGCAGGGCGACCGAAGACACTGAAGCCATCTCATACTGCTTGATAAGGTACGCAATATTAACTTATATTAGAATTTTAACTGAATACCGGAGATCTCATAAATGGTCTTGTTTGATAATCTTATTTTCAGCGCGGCGGCCATTGCCGGTATTGCCGCGCTTGTTCTTAATATCTTGGTATTCATAAGGCTTGCCCGGGCAAGTGGTAAAATCGATGAAATTGAGCATGATCTTGAGGAGCGTGAACAGGAAGTCGAAATGCTCCAGAAAAAAAACGAGGAACTCCGCCGTGAAATAGGCAGCCGTGAAGTTCCTCCCCTGCAGAAGGACGAAAATCCGCAGCCTTCTCCTGAAAGGAGCGTTTCGCCGGGCCCGGAATTGGAGTCTGCATCGGAAACCGTTCAAAAAACAACCGAAGAAGCCCGGAAAGAACTCCCGGCAGAAGAGCTTGCAGAAGAGCTTGCAGAAGAGCTTGCAGAAGAGCTTGCAGAAGAAGAAGAGGATCTTCTGAAGAAATACCTGGAAGACGGCGAAGACTGATAAATGAAATTATTTTTCAATAATTTATCGATAAAAATTCTTGCTTTTCTGATGGCTTTACTTTTGTGGGTCAATATTGTGCTTCAGGAGGAGTACACCTATGAAATGGATTTTCCCCTAAGGATAGCAAATATTCCAAAAGAGCTGACTCTTTCATCGGAACATCCCGCTTCGGCAAGAGTTTCTGTAACAGCTACCGGAAAATCAATTTTGACTCTGCATTTCATGGATAAGGTAGTATTTGCAGATCTTTCAAGGGCGAAATGGGGTCCGCAGGAAATTACTTTGAGTGAGAATGATATCCGTTTTGGAGGAGAAACGGATATCAGTTCCAAAAAGATTATATATCCCGCAACTCTTGACATTACTCTAAATACTCTTGTCAGCAAGCAGGTTGATATTGTGCCTGACATTGAAGCGGACCCGGCTCCGGGTTTTCTTATAAGCGGGATTGTTCCCGCTTCTTCCTGGACGGCGGAAATCTCGGGCGCGCGGCCGGATATCGCCGGTATTGAAAATATTAAAACAGTCCGTACCGAATTAAAGGATATAAAGTCCGACACCGTACTTTTTATTCCGGTTATTGCTCCCGGTTCTTTCTCTCTCAGTATAAAACCTGATTCCGTAAGAGTTGCGGTTAAAGTGGATAAAAAAGTCAGGAAAACAATAAAAGGCATCCCGATACGGCTCATAAACAAACCATCCGGAACAAAGACAGAATTATCATCTGAAACCATAGGCTTGATAGCTGTAGGCCCGGAGAAAACTCTTAAAAAAATCGGTCCGAGGCATTTCAGCGCCGTAATAGATTTCTCAAGGATTGAGCTTGAAAATAAAACATCCCTTAGCCCGGAAATCAATTCCTTTATAGACGGCATCGAATGGTATAATATCAATCCCGAAGAAATAACCGTCAGGTCTTCCAGAAAATGATTGTCGCGGGTATAGAAACTTCCTGCGACGACACTTCTGTGGGCATAATGCACTCCGAAAAAGGTCTTCTCTGCAATAACCGTTTTTCTCAGACGACTCACAGCCGGTTCGGAGGCATCGTAACGGAAATAGCCTCAAGGGAGCATATACAGAAGATAAATACTGTTTTCAAAAAAGACTTGTCCGAAGCGGAAATATCCGTTAAGGACCTTGATCTCGTATGCGGGATTAACCGAGCGGGACTAATCGGCGCGCTTCTTGTCGGTATGTCTTTCGCCAAAGGTCTTTGCTGCGGGCTCCGGATACCGTTTATGGCGGTTAATCATCTTGAGGCCCATCTTTTTGCGAATTTTTTTGAAAATCGGTATATAGTTTATCCGATAGCCGGTCTTATAGTCAGCGGCGGCAACACAAGAATAGTCAGGATAGACGAAAACCGGGAATTCACTCTTCTTTCAGATACAGTTGATGACGCGGCGGGAGAGGCTTTTGATAAATGCGGGAAACTTCTGGGTTTATCATATCCGGCGGGCCCGGAAATTTCAGAACTTGCCAAAGAGGGTGATAAGAATTATTTTCATTTCCCCCGGGCGATGCCCCGGAGCGATAATTTCAGCTTCAGCGGATTGAAAACGGCAGTGCTTAATCATGTCGGATCGCTTAAGCCCTCTGAAATAGAGAACCGCAGGCCTGATATATGCGCCTCTTTTCAGGAAGCGGTAGCTGACGTTATAGTAAAGAAAACAGCCAGAATTGTTCTGAGAGAAAAGACACCGACTTTATTTTTCTCCGGCGGAGTGGCCGCGAACCGCCGTATCCGGACAAGGCTTGAAAAATGGTGTCTCAAAAATAGTGTCCGGTTTTGTGTTCCGGAGCCGGAGCTTTGTACCGATAACGGAGCCATGGTCGCTATGGCAGGTTATATACGGTATAAAGAAGGAAAAAGGTGTTCGCTGAAAGAAAAAACTTATGCGGTTGACAGTCTGATATTAAAATAGTAGTTTTATGCCTTATCAGAAAAAGACCGAGAAGGAGTTTGTATGGGTTATAAAGTAGCAATCGCCGGCGCGACCGGAGCTGTCGGCATCGAAATGATGAGAATTCTTGAACAGCGTGACTTTCCCGTTGATGATCTAAGGCTTTTTGCCTCCTCCAGATCTGCGGGTAAAAAGCTCCGTTTTAAAGAAACAGATATTACTGTGGAGGAATTAAAGGAAGGGTGTTTTGAAAAATCACAGGTCGCTCTTTTTTCGGCCGGGGGAGCAAGGAGCAGGCATTATGGCCCGGATGCGGTAAAAAGCGGCGCGGTTGTTATTGACAACAGTTCCGCTTTTAGAATGGACCCGGGCACCCCTCTTGTCATTCCCGAAATTAATCCGGAAGATGTTAAAAAACATAAAGGAATTATAGCAAACCCGAACTGTTCCACCATAATAATGCTTGTACCGCTTGCTCCTGTGCATAAAAAGAAAAAGATAAGGAATATTATTGTCAGCACCTATCAGGCCGCCAGCGGGGCCGGTGCCGCGGCCATGAAAGAACTCGAAGACCAGTCCAGGGCTGTACTTGAGGGAGGAACTGTCAAAAAAGAGTCTTTCCCTCATCAGATTGCCTTTAATCTTTTCTCGCACAATACAATCATCGGGGAAAACGGGTACAATGAAGAAGAAATGAAAATGGTTAACGAGACAAAAAAAATATTTCATGACGATGATATCGCTGTTTCTCCCACATGTATAAGGGTCGCGGTTTACAGAGCGCACTCAGAATCAATCAGATTCGAGACCGAAGAAAGCGCTACTCCAGAGGAATTGAATGCTATCGTGAGCGCAGCTCCGGGCATAACCATGGTTGATAATCCTTCGGAGAATGTTTTTCCGATGCCTCTCGACGCCTCCGGAAAAGATGATGTCATGGTCGGAAGGATACGGCGGGACCTTATAAGCCCCAACGGCTTCAATATGTGGGTAAGCGGTGATCAGCTCCGCAAGGGTGCGGCTTTGAACGCGGTCCAGATTGCCGAGATACTTTAATATATTCTCCGAATGGAAGCAGTATGGAATTTTTTACAAAATTTGTGATTGTAGCGGGACTGATAATACTCTCCTCCTTTCTTATTCTACTTTCTCTCCAGATTATGCGGATGGAAAAAAGCATGTCTCTGATAGTGGAAAGGCTGGAGGATGAGCTTGTCAGTACTTTCGGTTCTTCGGATTCAGAATCGGATAAGGAAGAAAAGGAAGAGGCTTGAGTCTCCGCTGAAACCAGGAAAGGCGTAAATGGCAAACAGAATAGTAATAGGTTCCCAGTGGGGAGATGAGGGAAAAGCGAAGATTGTCGATTTTCTTACTTCTGAATCAGATGTGGTTGTCAGATTTCAGGGCGGAGCCAATGCGGGGCATACCGTAATTACCGGAGAGAATACCTACATCTTTCATTTGATTCCGGCCGGGATAATGCACCCCGACAAGGTCTGTATAGTCGGAAACGGTGTAGTACTTGATCCGCTCCAGCTTCTTAAAGAAATTGATGAATTAAGGGAAAAGGGAATAAGCGCCGAAGGCCGTCTTTTTATAAGCGACCGGGCGCATGTGGTTATGCCATACCACAAGAAACTCGACAAAGTCCGTGAAAAGAAAAGAGGGAAAAAGGCGATCGGAACGACCGGAAGAGGGATCGGACCAGCTTATGAGGATCGGGTAGCCCGCTGTGGAATCCGGGTGGGTGATCTTCTGCATAAAGAAAGGTTTCTCGAATTGACAGAAGCCAATCTCGATGATAAAAACTCGTATTTCGAAAAGTTCTACGACGCTGGAAAAATGACCCTCGAAGAGAATGTTTCAGAATATGTTGATGCTGCGGAGAGGATACGCGACTTTGTGTGTGACACTTCTTCTCTTGCTAATAAATTTATAAAAGATAAAAAGTCTCTTCTTTTTGAAGGAGCCCAGGGAACGATTCTTGATGTCGATCATGGTACTTATCCTTTTGTTACTTCATCCAATACGATTGCCGGGGCGGCATGCGCGGGCTCCGGAGTGGGTCCCACCAGAATAGATGAGGTTATAGGAGTGGTAAAAGCTTATACAACAAGGGTTGGAAACGGACCCTTTCCCACAGAGCTTGACAATGATATCGGGGAAAAGATAAGGAAAGACGGAGGAGAATTCGGCGCGACTACCGGCCGGCCCCGCCGCTGCGGCTGGTTTGATTCCGTGATTCTTAAAAAAGCGGTTCAGACAAACGGTCTTGACAAGCTGGCCGTTACCAAGCTGGATGTTCTTGACGGACTTGATGAGATTAAAATATGTACCGGTTACCGGGTTGACGGTAAAGATGTTTCAGATTTTCCTGCCGATATTTCGCTTCTGGAAAAAGTGGAACCTGTTTATGAAACCGTTGAGGGATGGAATTCGGAAACCTCGAATATCAGGTCTTTTAAAGATCTGCCTGAGAAAGCGCGTGGTTATCTTGGCAGATTGGAGGAGCTGTGTGAGACCGAAGTTCTTCTTGTTTCTGTCGGACCGGACAGGGAACAGACCTTTTTGAAAAAATCCTGACCGGATTTTTTCTCTTTCCAAAATAATTTAAGCAATATTTTTTTATTTGCGCGTCATTATACCGGTAATATTTTCTCTTCCCAGAAACTAATTATTGGCATATCGTTGGACTTATTGTCCTCTCGAAGACCTTTTCCTGCGGTATTGGCCATTATTCCCGGGGGCAAGATAAAAGTCCTCAGAAACATTTCGCACAAAATTCAAAGAAAAATTTAAAGGGGCTTGAAATAGGATGTGAAAAATTATAAATTTAACCTTGTATTTATAATTCTGACTTCGGAGTCATTTTGATAGACCATAAAATTGACAGAGAAAACGCTGTCAGGGAAACAAAGAAAAACCTCATTCTTGACGGAGCATTGGATGTTTTTCTTGAAAAGGGGTATCATGACGCGCGTCTCGAGGATATAGCCGAGCGTGCCGGTTTTTCCAAGGCTTCTCTTTATAATTATTATGATGATAAAGAGGCGATTTTTTTCAGTCTCGGTTTACGCGAACACAGCGAAATGACTGACAGTATCAGGAAGGCTTCCGATCCGGCTCTTTCTTTTTATGAAAATATCTCGAATGTTATTGAGGTTATCCTTGAGCTTATAAGTCAAAAATTCGCCTTTTCGCTCGCGGTTGTTAATTCTCATACTATGTGTTTATTTGAAAATGAATACATGAAAAGCCGTCATGCCGGTCTTATTGGTGAATTTATGAGAAATGTTGAAGAAAATTTCAATAATTTAACTGAATTAATAGAAAGCGCCAGGGAAAAAGGAGAAATTTCCTCGTCTGTCGAAAGCTCCGCCGCGGCGCGGTATTTTATTTCTTTGATGCGGGGAGTATATTTTTTCTGGAAAAGCCGGAAAAAGCCCGGGGATTTGACTAAAGAAAAAGAAAATATCTTGAATTTCCTTTGTTCGGGGCTGGGAATGGAAAAACGGAAGGGGCTTCATAAATGAAAAGATTTTTGGTTTTTTTCAGTATATTCCTGTTTCTCCCAATAAATGTCATCGCAGAAACCTACACTATTGACGACCTTCTAAAAAAAGGACTCAAGGAATCCGAAGATATAGAAATGGTCCGTAAAGAACTTAAGAAAGTAAATCATCAGGTAAAAGAAGCCTGGGGAAGCGCTTTACCCAAGATTGATTTTTCAGCAAATTATCAGAGGGCTTTTGAACAGTACAATCCGTATTCTTCAGAAGACGCCGGAATGGGTGATTTCCCTTCTGTGACAGAGGTCCTGCAGGACAGCGGTGTTTCTCCCATGAGCGAACCGGGCGCATATATTGTGGGAGGGTCTCTTGATGGCATAATGGCAGGCTTTTCTGATCTTATGCCGGAACAGAAAAAAAACACTCTTAATTATGGTCTTGAGATTCAGCAGCCCGTTTTTGCTCAGGGCAAGGTCGGGCTCGGGCTGAAAATAGCCAGAGAGCAAAGGGCTTCAATCAAGGCCAAACTTGATGAGATAGAAAACAAAACCGCTGCAGGAATTAAGAAATCTTTTTATGAGGCGCTTTTGGCTGAGAAAAATCTTGAAGTTACTAAAAAAGCTCTGGAAATATCAAAGGAAAGCCATAAAAACTCCCTGATCCGTTTTCGTGTAGGAAGTGGAAGCGAACTAGACACATTGTTATCAAAGATGGCGCTGCAGAAAAACTCTATGTCTTTATTAGAGGCGGAAACAGGAAAGACTCTTGCGTTTGAGTCTCTTGCCAGCACATGCGGAATTACGGAAGAGCCCGCTGATATAACTCTGAGCGGAGATTTCCCGGAATCGCAGCGAAAAGAATATGATTACAGTCAGGTCCGGGAAAGATTTCTGGAGGGAAATAACGTTCTGAAGCAGCTTTTGCATGGAGAAAAAATTCAGGAGCTCCTTGTCTCTCTTTCCAGAAGCGACCATTATCCCATGGTTTACTGCGGTGCTTCGATAGGAAAGATATCGCAGTATAATAAAGGTGATGAAATAGAATGGCACGATAACCAAAGTGTGTTTGCCGGTCTTTCTATGAATATCTTCAAGGGATTTCAGATATTCCAGAAGACGCAGCAAGCTAAAGCCGGGCTTGAATCTTTCGAAAGCAGCCGCAGAAAAACTCTGAAAAAACTCGAACTCGGACTTAAGAGTACTTATCTTAATCTTGGCAGAATGCAGGAGAACCTTGAGCAGGCCGAATCTCTTCTTAAAGTAGCCGAGCGCGGCTATGAAGTTGCCGAAAAAGGGTATAAAGCGGGTTCGGTCACGATTACCGACCTGCAAAAAGCGGAACTGGAACAGAAGCAGGCCAATATAGCCTTGAACGCCGCGAAATACGGCTATTACAGTGCGGTTATAGATCTTGAGCTTTTTACCGGAGATGCAGGAAAAACAATAAACAATTCCGTGGAGGAAAATAAATGATTTTTGGAAACGGCAAGAACTCTTTCCCGGTCCTTTCTGTCATAACCCTCGTTATTCTGTTTTTATCAGGATGCGGTAAAAAAGAAGAAGGAAGATCAGAGAGTATAAGTGAAATTCAAAAAAGAGAAGGAGTTCCCGTCCGGGTACTCGAGCTGGAATCTTCCACATTAAAGGTCTACGAGCAGTCAGGCGGAACGGTCGAAGGCTATTTTCAGGCCACTCTTTCGGCGGGGGTCCCCGCTTCTATAAGCAGAATTAATTACGCAACAGGGAATTATGTGAAAAAGGGCTCCGTAATAGTGGCTCTTGATGTGAATGATGTGAATCCTCAATATAAAACAGCAAAGGCCCAGTTTGAGAACGCCCGGAAGGAATATGAAAGGGTGAAAGTCCTGTTTGAATCCGGCGGGGCATCCGAAAGCGCGCTTGACGGAGCAAAAACAGGCTTAAGGATGGCCAGAGCGGCTTATCAGTCCTCTAAAAAAGCCTTCAACGCGGTCGCTCCTTTTTCAGGAAGAGTGACTGCTATCCATCAGAATACCGGAACCAAAGTCGGGCCGGGCGCGCCCCTTGCCGATATCGCGACCCTCAAGAAGGTCCGTGTTATTTTTTATGTTAATGAAACCATAATCTCCGCCTTTGAAAAGGGTCAGGAATGTCATGTCTTAAAAGGCGGAGATACTCTGTCAGGAAAGATAGCCGATGTAGCGATCAGCGGTAATTCTGAAAACCATAATTTCAGGGTGGAAGCCGTTCTCGAAAATAAATCCGGAAAACTAAGACCCGGTATGTTTGTGACTGTATATACGGTTGTTGAAAAAGCAGAAAAAGCCGTAGCCGTGCCTTTTGCTTCTGTATTTTCTATTCGGGAAGAAAAGTTCGTATATATAATAAAAGACGGGAAAGCTTTGAGAAGAAAAGTCGTTACAGGTCTAAGGACAGAAAACGGCTATGAGATAGTAAGCGGAATCGCTCCCGGGGACAAAGTGGTTATTGAAGGCGGATCTCAGTTGGCGGACGGGGAGCTCGTTAAAACGTTATAGAATTATTTGCGGCATACCGCCGCCGGAAAAGGAAGAACGGATAAATGTTTCTCACTAAAATAAGCATACAAAAACCTGTTATGATGGTGAT
>CAYNYI010000099.1:0-10459 GCA_964401455.1 uncultured Fibrobacterota bacterium | reverse complement strand
CCCGATTTTCCCCATGACACAGTCGCGGAGGAGTCTTCAATATTTACAGCTTCTTTCACCAAACATCTAAATGGAAAGTTATTGTCCGAAACAAAACCCGCCGCTGTTGAAAAACCTGTACTACCTCCCAGGTCACTAACAGCAGAACCGATATAATAAACAGTGTTTTCTGACAAAATATTATCTAAAATGTAAAAGACCGTATCAAAGGGATGGGTGTCTTTTGAAATCAAACTGTCCCCGGGCAAAAAGACAGAATCACGTGAAATATATAGCACATAGTTATCCCAGTCCGCTTCCTTTGATCTCTCAATTCTCACCTCAACGGTATCAGCATTTCGATAAAAAACAGTATCAATTTCGCAAGGTTCCGGAGGCGCGTCCGGAGGGTTACATATAAAGAAAGATCTCTGTTCCGAAGTTTCTGACACCATACCATCGGAATCCGCAGCCCTTACTTGCCAGAGATACTCTTTTCCGAATTGAAGAGACGAAACAGTAAAAAATGTATCTGAGACAAAATATTCATCGAAACCACTGTTCCCTGATTCTCTCAATTCCAAGATATAGTATACTGAATCTTCTTCAGAATCAATACTGGCTTTCCAATTTAAAATAACCGGAGTAGTATCCAGACAATTTTCATATTCACAAAGCTGAATGGGTACAGACGGAGGAAATTTTTCCTGCGCCTCCGTGCTGAAAAATACCGTGTCAGAATAAAGTGTATCATCCTCCGAAAACGCCGCCGCATAAATTTGATAATCCGAAGAGAATACCAAGAGACCCGGGGTAAATTCAATATCAGGAGAAGATATTATAGTGTCGCTGCTGTCCGAAAAAATTCGGCAGAAAAAACCGGCTTCTGAATCTTCTTTTCCCGGATACATCCATTTTACCACAGGATTGATGCTTATACCGTCACTACCGTCTTCGGGATATGTTATCAGAGGCTTCTGGAGCTTTTCTTGGCAATAGACCTTGAATTCAAGAGTATCCGAATAATTTGCGTCATCATCTTTAACATACATCGAAGCATCATACATACCGTTGTATGGGAAAACTACCGATACAGAGCATGAAGAACTTTTAATAAGACAGGTGTCGTTTATAGTTATAAATACCGCTTTTTCTTCAACCGCCGGCTGCGGGTTTCCCGGCCCTCCCCGTATCACAAAAAATGCTGAATCCGCATAACCAAACAGATCTGTATAGCCGGCCTTAATGAGAAGCGGCTCATTCTCAACAACTGTCTTATCACCATACTCTTTCATAACCGGAGAGTCTTTTAATATTAACAAAGAAAATGTATCAAGATCCAGTCGGCCATTTTTCCGCAAAGAAAAAACAAAAAACCGGAAGCCCTCATCCGCTCCGGAATAAAAGGCGAAATCCTCTTTCAACGTATCGGAAAAAACCATAAGTGAGCAATAGTCATCGTGTGAACTAATTTTAAGCGTACAGCTGGTTGACGCATAAGCCTCAAAACCGACATTAAGACTGTCAAAAATACTTACTGTATCCGATTTCTGTAGCACCCTGGCATAGTAAAAACCCTCGTCCTCTTCTGCATTTTCGAAACCGGTGATATCCGGCGTACAACTGATTAAACCGCAGCCGAGTAAAGTAAAACAAATAAGGTAATAAAACATAATCATAATCTCCTTAAAAGGTTAATACAGCCGAGACAGAGAACAAAGCAACGGCTCCCACACACAACTGATACTTAAGAGAAGCATCTCGATAATTTTCCGTCAAATAATTAAAGCTCTCCAAGTCCTCAGCATCCGAGGCTTTTTTCGCATTTTCATATGTCTTCTCATAAAAATGAACAGCAGGGTAAAGCGCGGCCCCGCCGAGAACCATAAAGCCCAATCTTAATTTATGACGTAAAGTAAATTTCCATCTTCTCCTTTTCATAGTCTGCCCTTCAGAAATCTTGCCCTCTCCGCCGGGTATTTTCTTTATACCATGAAGAACAAATCCGGAATAAGCCGCGTTTTTATACCTGACATTGGAAAAAGAAACCGAATCCGAATAACTGTCCACGGCCGTAAGGCTCCCTTCTATAATCACATTACTGGCCTCCATCGTTCCGGAACTGTCAATAAAAATACCACGCCACATTCCTTTATCATCGCTAATCCCGAGAGAAGCAACCGGACGAAAAAAAACCGGATTATTTTTTGTGCCGGAAATGACAAGGCGGCCCTTTACGATAAGAGACTTATTTTTTTCAAAGAGAAATTCAGAACCTGCGCCTATTTCCAATATTCTTCCGTTTGGGACTATGATGTTGTCAATCACAAGTTCCGGTATTTCCGAAGCCAGACACTTCCCGTCAATTTGCCCGGAAAGCCCCGATCCACCCGAATTAATACAGACAGAGAGTACGGTTTGCCGAAAAACCGCAACAACCACAACACATATACACCAATATCTTAATATCATAATTGTGATATATAATTATTGGCTCATATATAATTCCACACTTTTCTCTAATATTACAATTATACGGACATCTGCCATTTATTTGCTTATTCAATATGTTTTAATAGCTGTCTATTAAACAGGAGCTTTAATGAAAGCTATTTGGACCATATAGAGCACAAATAGTCTACATTTTTTAGAAAATTCTATGCCTGAATAAGAGAAAATTTGACAGGCAAGCTGAATTAATTTAGATTTCCTGATGTATTCTTGATAAAGCTACAAATTCTAAAAAATAGGGAGGTATGATGCTTAGTATTCTCAGGAGGCTCTTAGTCTTTTTTGCAATTTTACTGCTCACGGTTACCGGGGGCTGTCTTTTTTCTTCTGATGACGGAGAAGATGATAATAATGACACAAACCCTACGCAGGACGACAATAACTCAGGCGGAGACACAGACTCTCCGTATTCCGAACTCGAATTCGGAGTTAATTCTTCGGGAGAACTGAAAGTTGACGGCGACTCCATATTTTTCATACCGGCCCATTCCGATTCCATGACCATCACCGCTTATGACGAGGATAACAGCTCTGAAACCGCGCAGATAAATGTATGGATAGCAACAGCACTTGAAGGGCTGTATCTTGGAAGCGGCTATGAGCCGGGAGAGGGCTATATAAGCATCCTTACTCCGGACGCTTCGGACAGCAGCTATACTTTCAAAACATCGGAAGATACGGTGTTCTTCCGCGTAGAAGTCCAGCAGGGAACCATGCAGCCGGGTACTTTTGAAATACGGGTGGATACTATTAGCGGTGGAAACAGCGGAGGAGACCTGGAACCAGGAACCGGAAGCGGAACGGAATCAGACCCGTATATAGCGGAATTTCCTGAACTTAACATATCAACAAACCTTACCTGGGAAGAATCTTCGAGTTATTATATAAAAACATTTATTCCTTCAAACAGGTTTGTTAATTTCGACACCTATTATCAAATGGGTACCGGACCGGACATGTACGTATACAATAGTTCCGGATCTATGATGAGAGATGCCAACAACATTTCGTCAGGAAGCAGGGGCCAATATATCGAAATAACGGATGAAGGTTATTATACAGTAAAAATTACAGGCGCAGCTTCCGGAGTAACCCTTAGTATAACCGACCTTGATACACTTATCGGAAACAGTGCTGCAGAACTCGCTGCAGAACTTACAGAAGCATCCGCGGTTATAGAAGACACTGTTATGAATACTCTGGTAAACCGCGGTAATAACCGTTATCATTCTGTTTACTATAAAATGTCGGTTAATTCAGGAGACAGTATTACTTTCGCATGCTCAAGCTCTACCTATAACGATGGAAGCATGGAAGTTTTCTTTTATAAAAATCCCGGCGACAGTATTCATTTAGACAGATATTTTGATCTTTCCGCAACCGACACCAATACATATAACATCGACTATACCGGAGACATTTATATCCGGATAAAAGGCGAAAATGCCTATGAAGATACAATAGAGAACTACATAACCTTTGCCTATGCGGTCAACGGAGAACTCGAAAACGGCGGCGGCGACCCTGTTTCCGGCGACACCGCTTCTTCACCCTCAACCGCATATGAGCTTCTTTATAACGCCGAAGACACTTCGGAGGTACTCACGATTCCGGCAGGGGACACCATTTATCTTAAATCTGTTATTGAAGCTGACGATTATATCAAGATATACAACACAAGTTCAACGGCGCCCTCATATCGGCTCGTAACCCCCGGCGGAGATACTGTGACCTACTGCCGTAATCTCGGAGGCCGTTTCGAGACAGACTCTGAGGGAGAATACCTGTTTCTGGTGTATAATACAGGAATCTCGGATATAGAGTCCAGATTCTACATAGAGAAATCCGGCGACATCCAACAGCCGGGAAGCCGTTTCCTCCCCGATACAGTCTCCACAAGCGACTCTGCTTCCGGGGAAATCAGCGGAACAATACCAAAATACCGTTCCTATTATTACGCTATTGAAGTCTCTGCCGGCGACCAGATAGAACTATACACAACGGTAGAAAATCTTGGCGTAGAATACCACGAAGGAGATAATTTCAACAATCTTATAGACAATATTACTTTTAACAGCGATTTTACAACACCATCCGGCATAAGGCGCGATACCCTTACGGCCGAGGAGAACGGGTACATAATAGTAGAAGTGATGGGAACTGTTGTGGGAGATAAATATTTCTGGATAGAATATGAGCTGCTTAACGGTTCGGGCGGCGGCGATAATTTGCCCCCGGAATTTACTGTCACCGCTGCCGACATGCTCGACACCGCCGAAGCAGGCAAAGAATACAGAGACACTGTTCGCGCTACAGATCCGGACGGTGACCCGGTAACCTTTTCCAAACTTACAAACCCTGACGGGACAAGCTATACTCTTACTGACTCGATAATTACCTGGACACCGGGTCCGGAGCATACCGAAGAGGAATTCGGATTTTCCATCCAGGCCGATGACGGAAACGGCGGCTACGATACGCTTGATTTCTCAGTATATGTAAAAACTCCGGAAACTCCGGATACGGCCACCTTCCTTCCAACCGACGGCACAGTACTGGAGATGTATTTTGAGGAGGGAAAAGAATATTACTATAAATTCAACTACGAAGACGGCGACTCGATTACTGTTTTTATGCATTCTACTAACCTCCGTCTGAGGCTTGACAACGATACAACTTCAGCGGCATTTGTGAAAAACTCGGTTTACGAACCCGGAGACACCGCTTTTGTGGGAATGCGGTTTTCCGGAAACGGGACATTTTACGCTTTGATTCAGGGCTTTTACGATTATTCCGTAGGCACTTACACAATATGGGCCGAAAAATACGGAACGCCTTCGGAAGGTTTCAGCGAAGATTTTGAAGGAGATGTTTCCGAATGGAATACTCTTGATAACGACGGAGACGGAAATACATGGGAAATTGACGCAACAGAATCATACAGCGGATCAAACAGCATACGTGTACGATGGAATGCCGCAGGAAACGACGACTGGCTGATATCAGATGAAATAAATGTTCAATCGGGAGATTCTCTTGTCTTTTACGCGAAATCACACAGCACTTCTTTTCTTGAGGATTTTAATGTCCGTCTCTCAACTGCTTCCCGCACAGATACAGCGGATTTTTCAGAGACACTGCTTCAGGTAACCGAAACACCATACGCATGGACAAGATACTCCCTTGATCTTTCTTCTTACGCGGGCCAGACCGTCTTTCTCGCATGGCAGTGCGTGTCGGTTGACCAGTATTATCTGTATTTAGATGATATTTCTGTAGAATAATCAGAAACTGGTTTTATTTCATAAAAGCCCCGGCTCTCATTCTGAGCCGGGGCTTTTTTATTAAATTTGATCCCGTCCTTTCCATATTGTATTATTTCCATATAACGGAAAAAGAAAACAACGTATAAGGAGTACCAATGGATCATTCTTCAAACCCGAAGGAAAACGGAACTCATGCCCCATCTAATCATCACGAACATATGGTGAAAAACTTCCGGAAAAAATTTATAGTTTCGGCGATAGTCACATTGCCGATACTCGCCCTGTCCCCTGTTTTCGGCGATTTAGTCGGGCTGCAAACAGATATCCCGGGTAAAACCTGGATACTCTTTACCCTGTCTTCTTTCATTTTCTTATACGGCGGACTGCCTTTTCTAAAAGGAATGCTGAAAGAACTCCGCGAACGTCAACCAGCGATGATGACCCTCATAGCTTTGGCGCTTTGCGTTTCATATATATACAGCACCGCAGTCGTTTTTGGACTGGACGGTAAATACTTTTTCTGGGAACTCGCGACCCTTATAGACATAATGCTTCTGGGGCACTGGATAGAGATGAAGTCCGTTATGAGAGCATCCAAAGCAACAAAAAAACTCGCGGCACTTCTGCCGGATACCGCCCATAGAATATCGGGAAATGAAACAGAAGACATCCCGGTTTCCGATATTAAAAAAGGAGACCGGCTGAGAATTAAAGCCGGTGAAAAAATTCCCGCGGACGCCAGGGTAATAAATAAAGGCGGTTTTGTTGACGAATCCATGTTGACCGGAGAGACAAAACCGGCCGGGAAAAATAGAGACGACAGTATCACCGGAGGCTCTGTTAACGGCGATTCCATTATTGAAGCAGAAGTAACCGAGGAGCAGGAAAATTCCTATCTTAACAAAGTAAT
Source organism: uncultured Fibrobacterota bacterium (assembly GCA_964401455.1). Classification (GTDB taxonomy): domain Bacteria; phylum Fibrobacterota; class OXYB2-FULL-49-7; order CAYNYI01; family CAYNYI01; genus CAYNYI01. The sequence goes on along the minus strand of CAYNYI010000099.1, from coordinate 3,793 downwards.
TAATCTTGTAGACAAGACCCTTGAAGCAAAATCAAAAACACAAAAATTCGCGGATAAAGCCGCTGCCTGGCTTACTCTTACGGCAATAACCGCGGGAACGGTAACCGTTGCAGCATGGCTTATTTCAGGAGCAGAACTTTCTTTCGCCATTGAGAGAATGGCAACCGTGATGGTAATAACCTGCCCTCATGCTCTGGGTCTGGCTGTCCCGCTTGTAAGTGCTTTCTCCACGACCATCACCGCACAAAGCGGGATACTAACAAGAAACCCTACTGCTTTTGAAAACGCGCGAAAAATATCCATGGTCATGTTTGACAAAACAGGGACCCTTACCGAAGGTAAGTTTAAAGTATCATCAATTAAATCTCTCAATGACGATTATTCCGATAATGACCTTTTACAAATCGCCGCTTCACTCGAAAAACATTCAGAACATTCCATCGCGTCAGCAATAGTCCGGGAGTCAGATAAATTAGAAACTGATAAAATCACAGTAAACAATGCTGTAATAATGAAAGGAGAAGGGATAAAAGGGAAGGTTGAAGATAAAGATATAATGGCAGTGAGCAGAAAATACCTTGAAAAAAATGACATAGAAATTCCCGGCGATTTTGATAAAAAGTCGGAAACTGTCGTCTATGTTGTTATAAACAAGAAACCGGCAGGAATAATAACCCTTTCAGACAATATTAAACCGGAATCTTTCAAAGCAATAAAGGAACTCCGCAATTCAGGCATAAAATGCCGGATGATTACGGGTGATAACCATAAAGCAGCCGAAGCGGTGTCCGGGGAACTCGGACTGGACGGGTTTTCAGCTCAAGTTTTACCGGAGGACAAACTCCAAATCATAAAAGACTTTCAGAACAAAGGAGAATATGTTGCCATGACAGGTGACGGTATTAACGATGCTCCGGCACTCGCCCAGGCTGATATCGGAATTGCGATAGGTTCAGGAACAGACATTGCCGCCGAGACAGCCGACATAATTCTGGTGGACAGCAATCCGGTCGGAGTCTCTCGTACAATAATCTTCGGTAAAGCTGTCTACAAAAAAATCCTTCAAAACCTTTTCTGGGCTTCGGGTTATAATATTATCGCGATACCACTGGCTGCGGGAGTTTTATACAACAAGGGGATTTTGCTTTCGCCGGCATTCGGAGCGGTATTAATGTCTTTGAGTACAATTATTGTTGCATTAAATGCGACTTTATTGAAAAAAGAAAAAGCCGCCGCTTAATAGGCGTAATTAATTATTTCTTAGGAAGAGGGGGATTCGCTTTGGAAAAGATAATCTTAATCACAACGCTGTTAATAATCACCATTCAGGTTTCAGGCAGCGGAAATGGAGAACCTATGACCGAATTGCAGGAAATTTATTCCATTCCGCTTGTGGATTTAAGCGGAGATACCGTAACACTCGAAAATTCGAGGGAAAACGTTCTTCTCATCGTAAATACGGCGTCCGAATGCGGTTTTACGCCCCAGCTGGAAGGCCTTGAAAAAATTTATCAAAAATATAAAGAAAAAGGCTTTGAGGTCCTGGGCTTTCCCTGTAACCAATTCGCGGGCCAGGAGCCTCTCGAAGGTGCGGCCATAGGCGCCTTCTGTCAAAAAAATTACGGAGTTACTTTCAGGATCTTTTCAAAAATCAAAGTAAACGGCGATAAGACCCACCCCTTATACAAAATTCTTAAAAAATCAGCCCCCGGAATAGCAGGCTCCGAAGCCATAAAATGGAACTTCACAAAATTTCTTATAAACAGGAACGCTTCGGAAATAATCAGGTTCGCGCCATCAAAGAAGCCAGAGGACCTTTCCGGACAAATAGAGGCATTCCTTGAAAAACAAGACTAATATATTTGCGGTAATATTATTCCCGCTTCTGATTCTGTCTTGTCATTCAGAATACCTTTATACCGACTACGGCATACACCACAGCCCCGTATTATCACCCTCGCATAATAGTGCGGCCCTTGTGATTTCACGTAGGGCTTACCTTCCCGCCAAAGGGATATCAAGATTTCCGGACGGAGGATTACCGGAATACCTGATGCAGAAGGTCGGATTGTTCATATTGGATCTAGAAACATGTTCTCTTGAAAATATTATGGAATTCGACAGTCTGGTTTCAGAAATAGGAAGCTACCGGTCAAGCTGGTCTGTAAAAATCGCTTATACCGATTCAACATTATGCTGTTCGGTTTCACCCGTTGGAGGAGATACGGCTTACTCCCGGATTTACTCACATAATCTCAATACCGGCAAAACAAACATAATGCCTGCCCGGCTCTTCAAAGGGATTTATAAAAGATCTTCTGAAACCGGTATTACTGAAATAAAAAAACTCTGTCCCGATTTTAAGCTTGCGCAAATAGGAATCCATGTACGCGAACTGTTTCCTAAACCGGACGATTCCTACATTGAAGAAACTATCTATCTTAAAAACGGCTCACCTGTCACAAGGAAGGCCGTTGTACAGCAGATCATTTCGAAACTGGGAAAAGATGAAATCATACTGCTTCTCGATAAAATGTATACCCATAAAAAAAATTTGGCAGGATTAGAAAAAACAGAGTATGAAATCCGCTCGCAGGACCTTTATGACGCGCTCCGCAAACTTAAATAAAAGTTCCTTTTTGAAAGGGCTTACTACTATTTTTTCCTTGTGTTTTCTCTGCTTGTTAACAATTTCACTTCAAGCAGAGGAACTTTCATTTTTGGAAGGTCCGGGGAACACATTTTATCATACGGGAAAAGCGTTAAACCCGTCCTATCCGCCGGAAAATATTTTTGATTCTGATATTAAGACCTGCTGGGTTTGCTCGGGTTCCGATTATTCGGATACTCCCTCAATAATGGTAAAACTTCCAGACACAAACACTAATATCATTAACATTTTTCCGGGATATGGAAAATCACAGGGACTTTATCAAAAAAATTCCAGACCCTCCAGGATAAAAATTAAACTGTATGCTGTTTTCAATCCTGAAGGATATGTGTCTGAAAATTCCGCGCTTTTTGCATCATATCCTTTAAATTCCGAACAAATTGAAAAAGTACCCGACACGGCGGATTATTTCAGCATGGTTTTACTAAAATCTTTTGATGAAATCCGAATTCCTTTCCTGGATGCACTCGAACAATACAGAAAAAACTATTCCATTCCCGCATTCGACTCAGGAATCGCGGCAGAGATTCAAATTATTGAAACAATTCCCGGAACAGAATACAGCGATGTATGTATATCCGAAATTTCTTTTTCAAAAGCATATGTCTCCCCCGCCGAGAAAGAAATCAAAGTAAAGAAGATCCATTCAAATCCTGATTCAGCATACCTTGAGGCGGTTCTGAGTTCCGGAGTAAAAAAACATCTAGAAGCCGAAAAAGGGTACACTCTCCAACCGATAAGTTTTTCTCCGGACAGCAGTTTTGCGGTATTTATAAGCATGCCTTTAAAAATTGAAGGCCGGGCCGAAACAGTTTACCACATTGCCGACCTTCGGGCCGGCAAATTCATAAACCGGGATATCGAAGCTATTTCAGATGAATATATTAACGGAATGCCTGTATTGCTTGAAACCGGTAAAGCCGGAAGTCCGTGCCTTACTTTTAGAACACCGGACGGAGTGGGAAAAAAAATTCTACTATACTGATTCTTTTGAGGGGAAAACATGAAAAGAAAAACTTTACGGCAGAAACCGGAGTCGTGTATTTAATTTTGTGCCGGGGTAAAAAGTGCCTGGTGTAAAGGTTATATATTTCGAGGACAGAATTAAATTTTTTTATATTA